>JBJMVU010000381.1:0-3400 GCA_045810485.1 Massilia sp.
ACGTCTTCATCGACCAGCATCTGCTCGTGCGCGAACGCGTCGCCCTGGCCGCGCAACTGCTGGAATCGCGGCCTCTACTGCCCATCGATGCGGTTGCGGACCTGGCCGGGCTCGGGTCGGCCGAATCGCTGCGCCGGCATTTCCGCGCGCATGGGCTGGCGTCGCCCGCGCGCTACCGCAGGCGTTCGTCCGGCCAGGCTATTTGTACTGGTACAGCGGACGCCGGATGAGGATCGGCCGGATGTCCAGCCGCACGTTGTAGATCGAATAGGATTCCAGCGACGACGACTGGTAACCGACGCTGTCGTCCGTGCGCGTGAAGCGGAATTCGAAGCCGAGGTCGGGCTGGACGCCGTTCGGGCTGCCGAGCGTGATGCCGATCGCGTCCGGCTGGTCGCTGTCGATCAGCTTGCTCATCAGGTCGACGACGGTGCTGTTGCCGAGGATGTCGGCGGTGAACAGCGGCTCGCGGTAGTACGGCCGCGACGGATCGAGCTTGTTGTCGGCCTTGTCGTCGGACGGCGTGCATTCGCGGGTGACGATATTGAAATGGTCGCCGTTGTCGAGGTAGCTGACGTGCACATTCGTCACGTTGAACGCGCCCTCGTGCACGATCGCGTTCGACAGGTCGAGCACGAGCGCGCCCTTGTAACCGATCACCTCGACGTCACGGTTGGGCTGCACGACCATCGCCGTGTCCTCGTCGACGCCCAGGCCCAGCTTGTAGCCTTTCTTGAGCATGGCCGGCAGCATGCGCGCGAAGCGGCCGCGCACGAGCAGATGCTGGTCGATGAAGACGTCGTCGCCGACGAACCCGAGCCCGTCCGTGATTTCCGCGCCCTCTTCCACGCCCAGCTTGAGCGTGGCCAGCACGGTCCGGGGCCGGCCGAACATCGTGCTGCTCATGATGGCGGCGCCGGCGCTGGAACCGGCGATCACGCCGCCACGCCGGTACATGTCCCAGAGGGCGTCGAGGACGCGGGTATTGCTGCCGTCTTCGTGGCGCAGGGCGCGCGTGATGCGGCTCTGGTCGCCGCCGGCGAAAAAGGCGCCGCTCGCGCCGCGCACGGCCTCGGCCAGGCCACGATCATCGGCCGCGGCCTGGTAATTGCTGCCGGACAGCTTGACCGCGACGGGGACGAAGAACGCCTTGGCGCCATAGCTGTTGAGGCGCTCGACGAGGCTCTTGCCCGACCGCTCCGGTGTGCCCGACGCCGACGCGAACACGGCGATACGCGCCCCCTTGCCGCCCGCGAGCTGGATGATGCGTTCCCACACGGGACCATTCGAGGGGCGCAGATTGCCGCCGATGATGACGAGGGACCCCTTGGGCTGCGCCGCGTCGGCGGCTGCGCACCAGGGCGCGCCGGCCAGCAGCAGCACGGCCAGGAACAGGCGCAACACGGACCGAACCATAAAATCCTTCCCAGCTTCAACAATAAACGACAGACCGATCGTAAGACTGATTGTAGAGGACTGTCGTCATGTTGCGTCCGCTCAGGAAAGATATATGTTCGGGTAGTAGCGCTCCATCAGCGTGTCGGGACGCTCCGACGGCGCGAAGCCGAAACGGGCATACAGGCTGTGCGAATCGCTCGTGTTGAGGGTGAAGCGGCGCAGTCGCTGCAGGCTCGGATGCTCCATGACGATGCGGATCAACTGCTTGGCATAGCCGCGCCCGCGGTACTCGGGCACGACGAAGACGTCGCACAGGTGCGCCATCGTCGCATAGTCGGTGATGACCCGCGCGAACGCGATCTGGCGGCCGTCGAGGTAGCCGCCGAAGCACAGCGAATTCTCGATCGAGCGCTCGACCACGGTAAGCGAGATGCCGACAGCCCAAGTCGATTGCTCGCTGAGGAAACGGTAGATCAGCGGAATATCGAGCCGCGTCCGGTCCGTGCTGATCTGGAAATTGGAATCGTTGGTGGTTGGAATCATGGACACGCCAAACCGTCAATCTGGTAAAAAAACCAATTCTAGCCCCGTTCCGGCCCGCATGGACGATTCCGGCAATCGTGCGTGCATGAACCGTTCAGCGCCGGGGCAGATACCGTTCCGGCAGGCGCAGCGATGCATCCTCCGCGCGCCACAGCACGTTGACGATCCACCAGCGCTTGCCGTCGTTGACCAGTTGAATACTGTTGATGCCGCGCTGGAACGGTTCGGCGTCCCCGCGCGCATGCCGCGATTCGTACGTGCTGAACACGTGGACGATCTGGCCGAACGTCTCCGTGCTGCGCGCCGCCTCGCGCTCGAAGAAGCCCATCGTCGCGAACGCCTTCGAATTGCGGGTGATGTAATCGTCGACCGACATGGCGCGCAAGGCATATGCGCCCTCCGGCCGCGCGCCGACGGCCATCAGCCGGCCTTCCGGCGCGAACAGCGAGCGCATCCGGTCCCAGTCGCGCGGCTGGCCGGCCGTGCCGGAGATGACGTCGTACAGCGCCGCGACGATGCCGTCGACGGTGGCGACGTCGGCCGGACGCGCCGGGACCGCGGTGGCGGCCGTGCTGGCGGTGGTGGTGGCGGTGGTGGTGGCGGCCGCGGCGGCGGTCGTGGCGGCAACCGGAGCGGCCGCCTGCGCCATGCCCGACTGCGCCCGCGCCGCCTGCACAACCACCATGCCGCCGATCGCGGCGACCATCGCCACCCCCGCCCAGTGCCTCGTCGTCATGTCCGTCTCCTTGTAATGTTTATGAACTGCCAAGAGCAAGACCATGATCGCGTATTTGCGGATGAAAGTCACCGGGGCGCAATCGCCGGGTGCACCTCTGCACAGTTTATAATCAGGAATTCAAGAAAATCCCGTCACCCGCCTCCCATCATGACTGATCAATTTGCCAAAAAAGCGGAAGCCTGGTCGGCCCGCTTCTCCGAACCCGTCTCCGACCTCGTCAAGCGCTACACCGCCTCGGTCTTCTTCGACAAGCGCCTGGCCCTGTTCGACATCCAGGGTTCGCTCGCCCACGCCGAGATGCTGGCCGCCCAGGGCATCATCAGTAACGAGGACCGCGCCGAGATCGAGCGCGGCATGGCCCAGATCCGTGGCGAAATCGAAGCCGGCCAGTTCGAGTGGCTGCTCGACCTGGAAGACGTGCACCTGAACATCGAGAAGCGCCTGACCGAACTGGTGGGCGACGCCGGCAAGCGGCTGCACACCGGCCGTTCGCGCAACGACCAGGTGGCGACCGATATCCGCCTCTACATGCGCGCCGCCATCGACGACATCCTCGCCCTGCTGAAGGGTCTGCGCAGCGCCCTGATGGAGCTGGCCGAGCAGCACGCCGAGACCATCATGCCGGGCTTCACGCACCTGCAGGTGGCGCAGCCGGTGACCTTTGGCCACCACCTGCTGGCCTATGTGGAAATGTTCGGCCGCGACGCCGAGCGCATGGCC
>JBJMVU010000382.1:0-43265 GCA_045810485.1 Massilia sp.
ATCGTCGCGGCCGCCAGCTTGGCCAGTTGCAGCGTACGCCGCGGCGCGGGCGCGGACAACAGCAGGTCGGGCGCATCCTCGGCCGAGATCACGATCCACGCCAGGCTGCCCGTCAACGAACTGCACAGCAGCGTGAGGCCGGCGCCCAGCGCGGGACCGGCCGCGTCGCCGCGCATGACCAGGACCAGCAGCGGCACCAGATAGATCAGCTGCAGCAATACCTGCGCAATCAGGTGCGGGTCGCGCGCGATCAGGCGCCATTCCTTGATGACGACCGTGTCGAACAGGCTGCCGCGAAAGCGGAAGCGCAGCGCGCCGGCGGGGCGCGCACCCACGCGGCCCATGCCGGCGGCCTGCTGCAGGCCGTGGACGAAGAAGCGGTGCGTGCGGGCCAGCGTCAGCGCGAACGCGAGCGCCGCCAGCACGACGGCGGCCAGCAGCGGCGCCGGCGCGCCGAGGACGGCGCGGCCGGGCAGCCACAACGCACTCTCGGGTCCGAGCAGCGGCTGGTGCGCCAGCATGTCCACGATGCGCGGCCCGGCGTTCCCGTCATGGCGCGACAGGTTATAAAACTGCGACAACAGGAAGATCAGCGCACCCGCGATGGCGCCCAGCACCTGCGCCACCACGCGCGTGCGGCGCGCGCCCAGCACGCGCACGAGGCCCAGGGTGAGCAGCATGCCGGCGCAGGCCATCAGCGTCGCGCAGGCGAGGATCGTCACGTACAGGCCGAGCCAGCCCGGATGCCCCAGCACCAGCGCCACGTTGGCGAACGGACCGGCCAGGTAGACGTAAGGCAGGGCGGTGACGGCCGCGACGCCGAGCAGGCGCACCGCGAAGATGCTGCGCGAGGGCAGCGGAGACGACAGCAGCAGATCGAGGTCGCCGCGCTCGAACAACGCCAGCACGCAGGCCCTCAGGCTGCTCGACAGCATGAAGGTCGAGCACACGATCACCAGCAGGCTGATGGGGATCGCCAGCAGCGCATCGTGCATGCCGCCGCGGCCCAGTTCACGCAGCAGCGCGAACGCGATCGCGTGCAGGCCGATGGACCCGGCCCCCCAGACGGCGACGCTGCGCCAGCCCGGACGGCGCTTGCCGCCCTTGTTCACGGCCGCGCCATACCAGGCCAGGCGCAGTTCGTGGCCCAGCAGCCAGCGGATGCTTCCAGGCGCGGCACTCACCCTGGCTGTCCTTCGGTCAGCTCCAGGAACACGTCTTCCAGGCTGCCGCCCCGTGTGCGCTCGCGCAGTTCGGCCAGCGTGCCCTCGGCGATCAGGCGGCCCTGGCGGATGATGCCGATGCGCTGCGCGAGGCGCTCCGCCACGTCGAGGATGTGCGTCGTCAGGATCACGGTGCCGCCCTGCTCGACATGCGACACGAGCAGATCCTTCACCTGGCGCGCCGCGGCCGCATCGAGGCCGGTCAGCGGCTCGTCCAGGATCAGGAGCTCGGGCTCGTGGATCAGCGCACCGGCCAGCGCCAGCTTCTGCTTCATCCCGCGCGAAAACCCTTCGGTCAGCTCGTGCGCGTGCTTCGCGAGGTCGAGCCAGTCGAGCAGGCGGCGCGCGCGCGGCTCGGCGTCCTGCGCGCGGATGCCCCACAGGCCCGCGACGAATTCCAGGTATTCCGTCGGCCTGAGTTTCCCGTACAGCAGCGGGTCGTCCGGCAGATAGGCCATGCCGCGCTTGGCGCCCGCCGGATCGCGCGCGAGATCGATGCCAAGGACTTCCACGCCGCCGGCGTCCGGCGCCAACAGGCCGGTGACCATGCGCAAGGTCGTCGTCTTGCCGGCGCCGTTGGGGCCCAGCAGCGCGTACAGTTCGCCGCGCCGCACGGTCAGGTCGAGGCCGTCGACGGCGGGACGGCCGAAGGATTTGCGCAGGCCGGACAGGCGCAGGGCCGGGGTGTCTCCGTTCATGTCGCCGCTCATGTCAGCATTCGTGTCAGGGGAGTTTGAAAGAGGTGATGAACTGCTCGACCTGTTCGGCGGGCAGTGCGTCGGACTTACCGATCGCGATGACCTGGTAGAAGCGCTTGCCGCGCGCCTCGAAGTGGCCGACGAGGTGCATCCGTGCGCCGTTGCTGGTGCCGCTGGCGTCGACGTCGCGCGTGGCGCGGTCCGTGTCCGCCGTCGCCTTCTGGCTCGTGACGGTGGCGCCGATGTTGCGCACGAGCGCCACCTGCATCGCCTCCAGCGCGGCCTGGGCGCGGGCGGCGTCCGGCGCTTCGGCCGCGCCGACGGCGAACGTGGCGCCGTCGATCTCGGCCGCCGTCATCGTCATGGCGACCGGCATGCCGTCGAGGTCGATGGTGCGGGTGAACGTGCTCGGCTTGGCCGGGAACATGACGCGGTAGGGCGCGTCCGGGCTCGCATAGTCGCGCCAGTTGTACTTGGGGGAGCAGCCCGCCAGAAGCAGCCACAGCGGCAGGCAGAGCGCGGCCACGGGAGCCGCGAAGCGTCGTCTTGTCATGACGACATGGTAACAGGGCCGGACGGTTCAGGCGACCGGGATCGGGTGTTCCGCGATGTGGGCGTTGAACTCGTTCACCAGCTTGTGCTCGTCCGGTCCGGCGTTGTTGCGCAGCGGGACGGCGATGTCCACCAGCGCCTCTTCGCGATCCGAGGCAAGCGCCTGCATGGTCTGGGCGATGAACGCGTCCAGCGGCATGGCGCGCGGGTCGTCGCCTTTGTGGATCAGGTCGGTGTTGACCCACGGCGGCGCGATTTCCTGCACCGTCACGGAGGTGTCGCGCAGCATGAAGCGCAGCGACAGCGTGTACGAGTGCAGGGCGGCCTTGGTGGCCGAGTACACGGCATTCGTGGCGATCGGCACATAGGCGAGCACGGACGTGTTGTTGACGATCGTCGCGCGCGGCTGCTTCTTCAGGTGGCCGACGAGGCCGGCCGTCATGCGGATCGGGCCGAGCAGATTCGTCTCGATGGTCGACACGGCCGTCGCGTCGTCGATCGCGCCGGACGGATCGTCGAACGGCATGATGCCGGCGTTGTTGATGAGGACGTTCAACGTCGGATACTCGGCGATCAGGGCCGCAGCGGCGCGTTCGATGCTGGCCGGATCGGCGATGTCCAGCTCGATGGCGCGCATGCCCGGGTTGGCGCGTGTCACCTCGTCCAGCAGGGCCTTGCGGCGGCCGCCGATGACGACCTGGTTGCCCAGCTTGTGAAACGCTTCCGCCAGGCCGCGGCCGATGCCCGACGTACCGCCGGTGATGAAGATGGTATTGTGGGTCAGTTGCATGGTGGTTCTCCGTTGTCGTCGTCAGGGGTGTGGAAGATTTTGTCTGCTGGGATCTATGTTGGCGCAAACATACTTGCCTTGAATGACTAAGAACCCTCGAATCAGGACAATGTGTGCTTATGCACATACACATGGATGCCTATCTACTTTGTCAGTTGTTTTTGGCCGGGGTGGAGCGGTTGTCGTATGATTACCATCATGCACTGCAGCAGACGCTGTGGGACCGGTCCCTCCGGCACGCCCAAACATCACTGAGGACAACATGAAACGCAGAATCGGACTCTTGCTGCCAGTCGGCTTCCAGGTCCTGGATCTCATGGCGACGACGGTCTACGAACTGGCCAATAGCTTGCTGGAAGAAACCAGTTACGAAGTCACGATGCTGTCGGAACATGGTGGCGCGATGACCAGTTCCTCGGGTATCAGCGTCCTGACCGAGGCCGTCACGCGCTACGACTACGACACCTTGCTGGTGGCGGGGCAGATGGCGCCGCGGCGCCCGTCGTCGCCGGGCTTCGTCGACATCCTGCGCCAGGCCGGCGTGCAGTCGCGCCGCGTGGGCAGCATTTGCACGGGCGCCTTCCTGCTGGCCGAAGCGGGCCTGTTGGACGGCAAGCGCGCGACCACGCACTGGTCGCTGGCGCGCGACCTGCAGCGCATGTACCCGAAGGTGCGCGTCGAGGAAGACCGCATCTACATCAACGAGGGCAAGGTGTGGTCGTCGGCCGGCATGACGGCGTGCGTCGACCTGTGCCTGGCCCTCGTCGAGAGCGACCACGGCATCGAGCTGTCGCGCAACATCGCCCGCAAGCTGGTCGTCTACCACCGCCGCAGCGGCGGCCAGTCGCAGTTCTCGGCCCTGCTGGAACTGGAGCCGAAGTCCGACCGCATCCAGCAGGCGCTGTCGTACGCGAAGCGCCACCTGCGCAAGCCGCTGTCCGTGGACGAGCTGGCCGAAGCGGCCAACCTGAGCACGCGCCAGTTCAGCCGCACGTTCCGCATCGAGACGGGCCAGTCGCCGGCCCGCGCGATCGAGGTGCTGCGCGTGGAAGCGGCGCGCGCCATGATCGAGGGCAGCAACCACTCGATCGACGTCGTCGCGCGCGAGACCGGCTTTTCCGATCCCGAGCGCATGCGCCGCGCCTTCCTGCGCGCCTTCGGCCAGCCGCCCCAGGCCATCAAGCGCGCGGCGCGCGAACAGCAGTCGACGGGCGTCATCTGACGCCCGGCGCGGCCTGATGGCCTGAATCAAGGCTTATTGGTCCACGCGTCGCCTTTCGTTCTGAAAAGATGCCTGCATCAGGCAACCAGAACGGAGTCGACGATGTCCACCGCACCCATCTCCCTGCCCACAGGCCTTTGATATACGCTTGCGCTGGGCACGTTCGCCATCGGCACCGAAAGCTTCATGATCGCGGGCCTGCTGCCGCGCATCGCGTCCGACCTGGCCGTGACCGTGACGCAGGCGGGTCTGCTCGTGACGGCCTTCGCCCTGACCTATGCCATCGCGGCCCGCTGCTGGCCATCTTCACGGGCCGCTGGCCGCGCCGCACCGTGCCGGTCGGCGGCATGGCCGCTTTCGCCCTCGGCAATGCGCTCGCGTTCGCCAGCCATGATTACCTCGGCCTGCTGGCCGCCCGCGTGCTGCTGGCGCTGACGGCCGGTTTATACACCCCCAGCGCCAACGCCCTTGCCAGCGCCATCGCGCCGCCGGCGCAGCGGGGCCGCGCGCTGGCCATCGTCAGCGGCGGTCTCACGATCGCGATCGTCGCCGGGGTGCCGCTCTTGCGGCTCGTGTTCGTCATCGAGCGGCGCCGGGCCACGGACGCGGTGGGCAGTACGCCGCCTAGTGATCGTGCAATCCCCGCCGGTACTGGATCGCTTCCGCCACGTGCATGGCCTGCACCGTATCGGCTGCGGCGAGATCGGCGATCGTGCGCGCCACCTTCAGCACCCGGTGGTACGCACGCGCCGACCAGTGCAGGTGCTGCATGGCGTCGCCCAGCAGGCGTTCGGCGGCCGTGTCGAGGCGGCAGTGGCTGTCGATCTCGCGCGTCGTCAGCTTCCGGTTGGCCTTGCCTTGGCGCGCCAGCTGGCGCGCATGCGCCTGCACGACGCGCGCGGCGATGGCGGCGCTCGGCTCGCCGTCGGCCAGTTGCGCCATCGTGTCCGGCGTCATGGCCGCCACCGGCACCTGGATGTCGATGCGGTCGAGGAGGGGACCGGAGATGCGGTCCTGGTAGCGTTGCACGGCGTCCGGTGTGCAGCGGCATTTGTTTGACGGGTGACCGAGCCAGCCGCATGGGCATGGATTCATCGCCGCGATCAATTGGAAACTGGCAGGGAAGTCGGCCTGGCGCGCGGCGCGCGAGATCGTGATGGCGCCCGTTTCCAGCGGCTCGCGCAGCACTTCGAGGACTTTCCGGTCGAACTCCGGCAACTCGTCGAGAAACAGCACGCCGTGGTGGGCCAGCGAAATCTCGCCGGGGCGCGGCACTTGCCCGCCGCCGACGAGGGCCACGCCGGAACTCGTATGGTGCGGATTGCGGAACGGCCGTTTTCTCCAGCGTTCGATGGCGAAGCTGCCGGCGAGCGACTGGAGCGCGGCCGTCTCCAGCGCTTCCTCCTCGCGCAGCGGCGGCAGCAGGCCGGGGAAGCGCGATGCAAGCATGCTCTTGCCGGCGCCCGGCGGCCCGACCAGCAGTACGGAATGCAGGCCCGCGGCCGCCACTTCGAGCGCGCGCTTGACCTGCTGCTGGCCCTTGACGTCGGCGAAGTCCGGATACACGGGCGGATCGGCGGACGGTGCGGGGCGGTAGCGCGCGAGCCGGGCCTCGTCGGATGTCGCGGCGAAGTGCGCGCACACCTCCAGCAGCGAGCGGGCGGGATAAATGGCGGCGTCCGTCACGAGGGCCGCCTCGTCCGCGTTCGCCCACGGCAGCACGAAGGCGCGCGCCGGCGCATCGTGGGCGTGCTGGCGCAGCATGGCAAAACTCATCGCCAGGGCGCCGCGCACGGGGCGCAATTCTCCCGACAGCGACAGCTCGCCGGCGAATTCGTAGCCGTCCAGCGCGCCGGACGGGATCTGGTCGGACGCGGCGAGGATGCCCAGCGCGATCGGCAGGTCGAACCTCCCCGACTCCTTGGGCAGCTCGGCCGGCGCGAGGTTGATGGTGATGCGCCGGCTCGGAACGTCGAAGCCCGAGTTCTGCAGTGCGGCGCGCACGCGGTCTTTCGATTCGCGCACTTCGGCGTCGGCGAGGCCCACGATATTCATCGCCGGCAGTCCATTGGCCAGGTGGACTTCGACGCTGACGGCGGGCGCTTCCATGCCGGCCAGGGCGCGGCTTCTGAGGACGGCGAGGCTCAATCGGACTCCTTCGACGATGGGCGAGGCCTCATCTTAGGCAAGCGGAGCCACTGCCTGTTGAGAGGGCACAGGCGTATGGACCGAACTTTTTTCGCGCAGGGTCTGGTAAGGTAGCGGGTCCCAACTCCCCAGCGCCACGCATGCCCCGACTGATACTGACCCTGCTTGCCCTCGCGGTCCTGTTCTGCCTGCTGTGCGGGCCTGTGACGTGGGTGGCGCTGCGCTTGTGGCGGCGCGGGGACCTGGGCGCGTTCCGGCCGCTGCGGGCCGTGTGGATCGCGCAGGTGGCGCTGGCGTCCGCGCTGGTCTTTGCCGCGGACAGTCTCGGGGCGGCCAATCCGATGGGCTGGATGGTGGCGATCGTCCTTGCGGTCAGCCTGGGCGGGGCGGCCCTGTTCGCACTGTGGCGGATGATGGCGCGGATAAAGGGGCAGATGAAGGTGCGGATGAGGGTGCGCGGCCGCCCGTAGGCGTCACGCCTTGGTGTCGCCGGCGGCCAGCTTCGCTTCCAGTTCCGCCACGCGCAGTTCCAGCGCCTCCAGTTTGGCGCGCGTCTTGGCCAGCACCTGCGCCTGGATGTCGAACTCTTCGCGCGTCACGAGGTCCAGCTTCGAAAAGCCCTGGGTCATCATCGTCTTGACGTTGCGCTCGATGTCCTTGGCCGGCGAGTTTTCAAACGCTTCGTTGAGCTTGCCCTGCAAATCATTGAAAAAATTGTTCATTTCACACTAGTCCTTGAGTCGGCATGCCGCACCAAGAAGGTGCGTACATACCTGATTTGGTGCGTGCACCGGGACGGCGCACGCGTCCTGGTCCCGTTTGTTTTTTGAAATTTAAAAACTGGGGGCGTAAGGCGCGAAAAACAAGCGCGAACCTGCCCGGAGTGGGGTGGCACGCATCCTGCTAATCAACCATTAACCATAAACGTGGTCGCAATCCCGGATTGTAAACCGCAACCCAAGAATATGTTCAACTACAAGGGAGTGTCGTATGAAGCGTCGTAACAGCAATTGGTCCCACGTCGCGGTGCTGGCAGCAAGCCTGTGGAGCCTGAATATCGGGCTGGCCGGCGCCGAGGAGCAGAAGCCGGACAATGAGGTGAGTTTCAACGCGGCCGTGACGAGCGATTATCGCTACCGCGGCATTTCCCAGTCCCGTCTCGACCCCGCACTGCAGGGCGGCGCCGACTACACGCACAACCCGACCGGCCTGTACGCGGGCACCTGGCTGTCCACCATCAAGTGGACCAAGGACCTGGGCGGCAGCGGCGACGTCGAGTGGGACCTGTACGGCGGCAAGCGCGGCAACCTCACGGGCGACATCACCTATGACGTGGGCGGCCTGTATTACTTCTACCCGAGCAATGGCCTCCATCCGAACGCCAACACGTTCGAACTGTACGGCCAGCTCGGTTTCGGCCCGGCGTACGTCAAGTACTCGCATTCGCTGACGAACCTGTTCGGCACGGCCGACAGCAAGGGCAGCGGCTACCTGGACGTCGGCGCCAACGTCGACGTCGGCAACGGCTTCACGCTGAACCTGCACGCCGGCCGCCAGAACGTGCGCCATAACGGTTCGTTCTCGTACACCGACTACAAGCTCGGCGTCACCAAGGACCTGGGCATCTGCTCGGTGGCCCTGTCGTGGATCAAGGCCGACACCAGCGCGTACCTGAGCCCGTCCGCGGAAAACCTGGGCAAGTCCGCGGCCCTGCTCACGGTTTCAAAAACTTTCTGAAGAGGCAATCACATGAAAATGATCACCGCCATCATCAAACCCTTCAAGCTCGACGAGGTGCGTGAAGCCCTCTCGGAAATCAACGTCCAGGGTATCACCGTGACGGAAGTGAAGGGTTTTGGTCGCCAGAAGGGCCATACCGAGCTCTACCGTGGCGCGGAATACGTCGTCGATTTCCTGCCGAAGACCAAGATCGAGGCAGCGGTCGACGATGCGATCGTCGACCAGGTGATCGACACCATCCAGAGCGCCGCCCGCACCGGCAAGATCGGTGACGGCAAAATTTTCGTCTCCAACCTGGAGCAGGTAGTCCGTATCCGTACCGGCGAAACCGGCAACGAAGCGCTGTAAGGGGAATCCGATGATCCATACAATTACCAAACTGATCGCAGGCGTATCCGTCGCCGTGGCGCTGGCCGCAGCCGCCCCGGCCATGGCGCAGGATGCCGCGAAGCCCGCAGCGGAAGCTGCAGCACCTGCCGCCGCTCCGGCTGCCAGCGCACCGGTCGCCGCTGCCCCGGCGGCGGCCGCTGCCGCCGCGCCGGAAGCCGCCGCCGCGCCGGCTGCCGCACCGACCCCGCAGAAGGGCGACACCGCCTGGATGATGGTCTCCACGCTGCTGGTGATCATGATGACGATCCCGGGCCTGGCCCTGTTCTACGGCGGCCTGGTCCGTTCGAAGAACATGCTGTCTGTGCTGCTGCAGGTCTTCATGATCTTCGCGGTCATCATCGTGCTGTGGTGCCTGTACGGCTACTCGCTGGCGTTCACCGAGAACACCGCGTTCATCGGCGGCTTCGACCGCCTGTTCCTGAAAGGGATCTGGGATCCGGTCAAGGGCGCATTCTCGACCGCGGCCACTTTCAGCAAGGGCGTCGTCATTCCCGAGTTCGTGTACGTGGCGTTCCAGGGCACGTTCGCGGCCATCACCTGCGGCCTGATCGTCGGCGCCTTCGCCGAGCGCGTCCGCTTCTCCGCCGTGCTGCTGTTCGTCGTGCTGTGGTTCACGTTCGGCTACCTGCCGGTCGCCCACATGGTCTGGTTCTGGACCGGTCCGGATGCCATCACCGCAGCGACCGCCGACGCCGAAGGCCTCAAGGCCGGCTGGCTGTTCCAGAAGGGCGCCCTCGACTTCGCGGGCGGCACCGTGGTCCACATCAATGCCGCTGTCGCCGGCCTCGTCGGCGCCATCCTGATCGGCAAGCGCGTCGGCTACGGCCGTGAGTCGATGGCCCCGCACTCGCTGACCATGACCATGATCGGCGCCTCGCTGCTGTGGGTGGGCTGGTTCGGCTTCAACGCCGGTTCGGCCCTGGAAGCGGGCGACGTCGCCGCGCTGGCCTTCGTCAACACCCTGCTGGCCACCGCCGCCGCCACCGTGTCGTGGGTCTTCGGCGAATGGATCACCAAGGGCAAGCCGTCGATGCTGGGCGGCGCCTCGGGTGCCGTCGCCGGCCTCGTCGCCATCACCCCGGCCTGCGGCTTCGTCGGTCCGATGGGCGGCCTGATCATCGGCCTCGTCGCCGGCATCGTCTGCCTGTGGGGCGTGAACGGCCTGAAGCGCATGATCGGCGCCGACGACTCGCTGGACGTGTTCGGCGTCCACGGCGTGGGCGGTATCCTGGGCGCGCTGCTGACCGGCGTGTTCGCGGCGCCGCAACTGGGCGGCCAGGGCATCTTCGACTACGTCGCCAACAAGATGTCCGCCGACCCGTACTCGATCGGCCACCAGGTCCTGGTGCAGGCGGAAGCCATCGGCACCACCATCGTGTGGTCGGCCGTCGTCTCGTTCATCGCGTACAAGATCGTCGACGTCGTGGTCGGCCTGCGTGTCCCGGAGGACGAAGAGCGCGAAGGCCTGGACATCACGAGCCACGGCGAGCAGGCGTATCACTCCTGATTGTCAGACTGGCAATATGCTAAAGCGCCCTCCGGGGCGCTTTTTTATTTCCTAATCGAATAAAGGTCTTTAAAAAACGTTCATACGCCCCAATCTCGGCTTACCATATCGCCAAGAAGCCCGAAGGACGTCATTTTTATGGTTCCCCACCTCGCCACCGCCCTGTCCGGTCCCCTGCTGGACCTGGAAAAGAAGATCCTCGAAGCCACGCCCGCCATCGAACGCTGGTTCCGCCTCGAGTGGCAGGAGCATACCCCGCCGTTCTACTGCTCGGTGGACTTGCGCAACGCGGGCTACAAGCTGGCGCCGGTGGACACGAACCTGTTTCCGGGTGGCTTCAACAACCTGTCGACGGAGATGCTGCCGCTGACGGTGCAGGCCGCCATGGCCGCGATCGACAAGTACTGCCCCGACGCCCGCAACCTGCTGCTGATCCCGGAAAGCCATACGCGCAACCCATACTATCTGCAGAACGTGCAGCGCCTGATGCAGATCTTCCGCCAGACGGGCCTGCACGAGCGCCTCGGCTCGCTGTCGCCCGAAGTGACGGAGCCGACGCCGCTCGCGCTCCCGGACGGGAACATGCTGGTCGTGGAACCGCTCGTGCGCTCGCCCAACGGCCGCCGCGTGGGCCTGGCCGATTTCGACCCGTGCACGATCCTGCTGAACAACGACCTGTCCGCCGGCATCCCGAGCATCCTGGAAAACATCCATGAACAGTCGCTGCTGCCGCCGCTGCACGCCGGCTGGGCCGTGCGCCGCAAGAGCAATCACTTCAAGGCATTCGACGAGGTCGCCAAGAAGTTCGGCAAGCTGATCGACATCGACCCGTGGCTCGTGAACCCGCTGCACAGCAAATGCGGCGAGGTCAATTTCCAGGAAGACGTCGGCATGGAGTGCCTGGCCGATAACGTGTCGGCGCTGCTGTCGAAGATCAAGAAGAAGTACAAGGAATACGGGATGAAGGATCAAAAACCCTTCGTCATCGTCAAGCCGGATGCCGGTACGTACGGCATGGGCATCATGACCATCAAGGATGCGAGCGAGGTCAAGGACCTGAACCGCAAGCAGCGCAACAAGATGTCGGTCATCAAGGATGGCGTCACCGTCACCGACGTGATGATCCAGGAAGGCGTGCCCACGTTCGAGTCGATCAACGACGCGGTGGCGGAGCCGGTCGTGTACATGATCGACCGCTACGTCGTCGGCGGCTTCTACCGCGTGCACGCCGAGCGCGGCGTCGACCAGAACCTGAACGCGCCGGGCTCGCAATACGTGCCGCTCGCGTTCGCGCAGCAGCATGCCGTGCCGGATCTCAAGGCCAAGCCGGGGACGGCCGCGCCGAACCGCTTCTATGTGTACGGCGTGGTGGCGCGGCTCGCGTTGCTGGCGGCGTCGCTGGAGTTGGAACGGACCGATCCGGATCCGGAAATTTATTAATCCATGTTGATCTGGACGCGAGCTGTGTAGGGCGGGCTCCCCGAGCCCGCGCGGATGTTTGCCATATGTTGGCGCTACGCGTGGGCACAGGTGCCCACCCTACTAAGTGTCCACCCGGTCCGTCTCCGGCTTGCGCGCCATGTAGATGAAATGCGAGCGCAGCGGCGGCAACAGGGACGCCAGCGTTTCCGGGATCAGCCAGGGCAGGGCGGCCAGGGTGCGCCCCAAGGGCGGGACGAGCACCAGCGTGCGGTAGTGGCGGCTGGCGGCTGGCCAGAAGCGCAGCAGCTCGACGTCCGTCACCTTGCGCACGTGGGCGTTGCGCGGGCTGCCGTAGCGGAAATCGAAGATCATCGTCCAGCCGCCTGGGCGCAGCACGCGCCACATCTCGGCGGCCAGGCCGCGCCGCAGGTCGTCGTCCAGGATCGACGAAAACACGGTGTGCGCGCTCACGAGGTCCAGGCTCGCGTCGGGAAAGACGTCGAGCTGGCCCAGGTGCCAGCGCACGCCGGGCGCCGTGCGGGCCCGGGCCTGGTCGAGCCGGTCCTGCTGCAGCTCCGTGCCGGCCAGGTGGGCCGGGGTGGCGCCCCAGTCGATCAGCTGGCGCAAGAAGCTGCCGCTGCCGCAGCCGACGTCGAGCGCGCGCACGGCGGACAGGTCGCGCCCCACCGTCAGCGGCAGCAGTTCGGCCAGCGCCCGCGACCGCGCCGCCGTCTGGCGGACGATGTCGGGCCGGTGCCAGGCGTATTTCGCCAGCGCGGCGCCGCCGTGCCATTGGCGATAGACCTGGTTGATGCGTTCCTGCTCGGCTCGGTCGCTCATCGTGTCCTCCTGGCAGGCATCTTCCCAAGTGGACCGGGGGCGCGTTTGAGGGTTCGCAAATACGGGTGGAATAGATGACTTTTTGCCAAGAGGAAGCAGCCTCGGTAACTCGTCCGGCAGACGGGGCCGCCTTTCCGCGAACATCCGCGTTTCCGGCTAAAATCGTGGCATTGCCTTCATTGGGACCATCATGAAAATCGCTTTTCTCGCCGATCCGCTGTCCGGCTTCAAAATCTACAAGGACTCGACGTTCGCGATGATGCGCGAAGCGGCGCGGCGTGGCCACCGGATCTATGCCTTCGAACAGCGCCACCTGGTGCTGGAAGAGGGCGTCGTGACGGCCGAGGCCACCGAGATCCAGCTGACCGGCGACCCGGACGACTGGTACAGCGAAGGCGACACCGAGTCCGTGCCCCTGTCCGCATTCGACGCCGTCATCCAGCGCAAGGATCCGCCGTTCGACATGGAATACGTGTACGGCACGTATCTGCTGGAACAGGCCGAGCGCCAGGGCGCGCGCGTGTTCAACAAACCCGCGGCGATCCGCGACCACAACGAAAAACTGGCCATCGCCCAGTTCAGCCAGTTCACGTCGCCCACGCTCGTGTCGTCGTCCGGCACGCGCCTGCGCGCCTTCCACGCCGAACACGGCGACGTGATCTTCAAGCCGCTGGACGGCATGGGCGGCGCCGGCATCTTCCGCGTCAAGGACGACGGCCTGAACCTCGGTTCCATCATCGAGACGCTGACGGACAACGGCGCGCGCACGATCATGGCGCAGAAGTACATTCCCGCCATCGTCAAGGGCGACAAGCGCGTGCTCGTCATCGACGGCAAGCCGGTCCCGTTCTCGCTGGCGCGCATTCCGCAGGCCGGCGAGGTGCGCGGCAACCTGGCGGCCGGCGGCACCGGTGTCGCGCAGCCGCTGTCCGGGCGCGACCGCGAGATCGCGGAAAGTCTCGGCCCGGTTCTGGCGGCGCGTGGCCTGTTGCTGGTAGGATTGGACGTGATCGGCGATTTCCTGACCGAGGTGAACGTCACCAGCCCCACCTGTTTCCAGGAGATCACCGACCAGACCGGTTTCGACGTCGCGGCGATGTTTATCGACGCCATCGAGAAACGAGTTACGAGCAACTGAGCAGGAAACCCAGACAATGGTAGGCATTCTGCTGATGACCCACGCTCCGCTGGGCCAGGCATTCATCGCCGCGGTCGCGCACGTGTTCCGCGGCCCCACCGAGCGCTTCGAGGCAATCGACGTGACGGCGGACCAGGACACGAACGAGATCAACGCACTGGCCAAGAGCGCGATCCAGCGCCTGGACGAAGGCGATGGCGTGCTGGTCATCACCGACATCAAGGGCGGCACGCCGTCGAACTGCTGCAATTCGCTGGCCGAGGCGGGCCGCGTGGAGATCATCGCGGGCATCAGCCTGCCGATGCTGCTGCGCGCGATCACGTACCGGCGCGATACGCTGGACGTCGTCGTCGAGATGGCATTGGCGGGCGCGCAGAACGGCGCCGTCAGGGTGGACAACCGGATCCGGGTCGGGACCTGACCGGACCGATGAACGAGAGAAACGACAATTAAAATATGATTCAACAAGAACTCGAGATCGTCAACAAGCTGGGCCTCCACGCCCGCGCTTCCGCCAAATTCACCCAGCTGGCCGCGAAGTTCCAGAGCGACGTCTGGCTCACCCGCAACGCGCGGCGCATCAACGCCAAGTCGATCATGGGCGTCATGATGCTGGCCGCCGGCAAGGGCGCCAAGGTGACGCTGGAAGCGGACGGTCCCGACGAACAGGAATGCATCGCCGCGCTTGCCGGCCTCATCAACGATAAATTCGGCGAAGGCGAGTAATGCCCGATAGCCGAGCTGGACGTCACCCCGGACCCTCCATGGCATCGTTTACACTGCACGGCATTCCGGTCTCGCGCGGGATCTCGATCGGGCGTGCGCACCTGCTCACGCCGGCCGCGCTCGACGTCAAGCACTACCTCGTGCCGGAAGAGCAGGTCGAGGCGGAAGTCAAACGCCTGCAGGACGCGATCGCCGAAGTGCACCGCAACCTGCAGGAGCTGTGGACCGATCTGCCGAAGGAAGCCCCGACGGAACTGGGCGCGTTCATCGACGTGCACGTGCTGATCCTGTCCGACCCGATGATCTCGGAGGCGCCGCTCGACATCATCCGTTCGCGCCACTACAACGCGGAATGGGCGCTCGTCACGCAGATCGACGAACTGTCCGCGCAGTTCGACGAGATCGAGGACGAGTACCTGCGCGAGCGCAAGCAGGACATCCAGCAGGTGGCCGAGCGCGTGCTGAAGGTGCTGATGGGGACCGCGCTGCCGGTCCCGCCGCCGGTCGGCGAAGACCACTTCCAGCCGCAGATGATCGTCGTCGCGCACGACATCTCGCCGGCCGACATGCTCGCGTTCCGCGACCGCTCGTTCGTCGGCTTCGTGACGGACGTGGGCGGCCAGAACTCGCACACGGCGATCGTCGCGCGCAGCCTGGACATCCCGGCCGCAGTCGGCATGAGCCAGGCGTCGCGCCTGATCGAGCAGGACGACTGGGTGATCGTCGACGGCGATGCCGGCGTCGTCATCTGCAACCCGAGCGCGCTCGTGATGGAGCAGTACCGCGCGCGCCAGGCCAACCTGATGAAGGCGCGCAAGCGCCTCCTCAAGCTGAAAAAGACGCCGGCGGTGACGAAGGACGGCACGCCGATCACGCTGCTCGCCAACATCGAGCTGCCGGACGACTGCGGCCCGGCGCTGGAAGCGGGCGCCGTCGGCGTGGGCCTGTTCCGCTCCGAATTCCTGTTCATGGGACGCGGCGCGCAAGGCCTCAAGGTGCCCGGCGAGGACGAGCAGTTCGAGCAGTATCGCAAGGCCGTGCTGGCGATGAAGGGCCGCCCGGTCACGATCCGCACGCTCGACGTGGGCGCGGACAAGCCGCTCGACCAGACCGAGCACACGGCGCTGAACCCGGCCCTTGGCCTGCGCGCGATCCGCTACTGCCTCGCCGAGCCGCAGTTGTTCCTCACGCAGCTGCGCGCGATCCTGCGCGCGTCCGCTTTCGGCAAGGTGCGCATCCTGATCCCGATGCTGGCGCATGCGTTCGAGATCGACCAGACGCTCAGCATGATCGAACAGGCCAAGGCCCAGCTGCGCGAGCAGAACATCAAGTACGACGAGGCGGTGGAAGTCGGCGCCATGATCGAGATCCCGGCCGCCGCGCTGGCGCTGCCGATGTTCGTCAAGCGCCTGGACTTCCTGTCCATCGGCACCAACGACCTGATTCAATACACGCTGGCGATCGACCGCGTCGACTACGAGGTGGCGCACCTGTACAATCCGCTCCACCCGGCAGTGTTGAACCTGATCGCGATGACGATCGAGGCCGGGCACAAGGCCGGCATCGACGTGGCCGTGTGCGGCGAGATGGCGGGCGACATCAAGCTGACCCGCCTGCTGCTGGGCATGGGCCTGCGCGAGTTCTCGATGCATCCGGCCCAGCTGCTGGCCGTCAAGCAGGAAATCCTGTCCAGCGACCTGGCGCGGCTCGTGCCGCGCACGAAGCGCATCCTGCGCGCGATGGAACCGGCGGCCATCGCCGACGCCGTGGAGCAGCTGCAGTCCGTCTAGTTACAACTTAAGAGTCTTCATGGGATCGATCGGAATTGTCTCCCCCCAGGCGATGCACTTCGCCGAACCGTTGCGCCTGCAAAGCGGCGCGGCGATCGGCGCTTACACGCTGATGTATGAAACGTACGGCACGCTGAACGCCGACAAATCGAACGCGGTGCTGATCTGCCACGCGCTGAACGCGTCGCACCACGTCGCCGGCCACTACGCCGACCAGCCGAAGAGCGCCGGCTGGTGGGACAACATGGTGGGGCCGGGCAAGCCGGTCGACACCGACCGCTTCTTCGTCATCGGCGTCAACAACCTCGGCTCCTGCTTCGGGTCCACGGGCCCGATGCACACGAATCCGGCCACCGGCAAGCCGTACGGCGCCACCTTCCCCGTCGTGACGGTGGAAGACTGGGTCGCCGCGCAGGCCCTGCTGGCGGATCGTCTCGGCATCGAACGCTTCGCCGCGGTGATGGGCGGTTCGCTGGGCGGCATGCAGGCCCTCGCGTGGAGCATCATGTTCCCCGAGCGCCTGCGCCACTGCATCGTGATCGCGTCCACGCCGAAACTCTCGGCGCAGAACATCGCGTTCAACGACGTGGCGCGCCAGGCCATCCTCACCGATCCGGACTACCGCGGCGGCGACTTCTACGAACACGGCGTCGTGCCGAAGAACGGCCTGAAGGTGGCGCGCATGGTCGGCCACATCACGTACCTGTCGAACGACGACATGGCGGAGAAATTCGGCCGCAAGCTGCGCAACGCGGCCGAAGGCAACGATTACAAATTCGACTTCGGCATCGACTTCGAGATCGAATCGTATTTGCGCTACCAGGGCGACAAGTTCTCGGAATACTTCGATGCCAACACCTACCTGCTGATCACCAAGGCGCTCGACTATTTCGACCCCGCGCGCGAGCATGGGGGCAATCTCGCCAAGGCGCTGGAAAACACGCGCGCCCAGTACCTGATCGCGTCGTTCTCGACCGACTGGCGCTTCTCGCCGGAGCGCAGCCGCGAGATCGTGGAGGCGCTGCTGGCCAACCGCCGCAAGGTGACCTATGCCGAGATCGACGCGCCGCACGGCCACGACGCCTTCCTGCTCGAGGACGTGCGCTACATGAACATCGTCCGTGCCTACTTCGAGCGCATCGCGGCAGAGAAGGAGGCGGCATGAAATTCGCAGACCTGACCCTGCGGTCCGACCTCGCGTTCATCGCGCACTGGGTGGGCGACGGCGCGCACGTGCTGGACGTCGGCTGCGGCGACGGCGCCATGCTGCGCTACCTGGAGCAGGCCAAGCGCTGCACGGGCTATGGCGTGGAGATCGCCGACGACAAGGTTCTGGAAAGCACGCAGCGCGGCGTCAGCGTGATCCAGCACGACATGGAGCAGGGCCTCGACCTGTTCGCGGACGACGCGTTCGACGTGGTCCTGTGCCTGTCGTCGCTGCAGATGATGCAGCACGTGGAGGCGCGCCTGCGCGACATCGTCCGCGTGGGCAAGGAGGCGATTGTGTCGTTCCCGAACTTCGCGTACTGGCCGCACCGCGCCGCGCTGCTCAAGGGCCGCATGCCGGTGTCGCGCACCTTGCCTTACCAGTGGTTCGACACGCCCAACCTGCGTTACGCGACGATCTACGACTTCAAGGACCTGGCCGAGAAATGCGGCCTGGAAGTGCTGGAATACGTCGCGCTGGCCGAGGGCAAGCCGGTGTCGTTCCTGCCGAACCTGCGCGGCAGCCTGGCGGTGTTCCGCCTGCGCAAGCGCGATCTCGTGAGCAAGGCTTGACGCGGTGCGCCCGCACGCCCGCGTATCGTGTTGTACATACGAAGCCGGCGCGGGCATGATGTCGTCAGAACCCAGCAGGAGAACACCATGAATCGACTCTTCAAGCGCAGCGCGGCCGTCGTGCTGGCGCTGTGCGCCGCCACCCACGGCGCGACCGCCGCGGCGGCCCAGGACGTCCGCCCGAACCAGGACCAGGTCGTGCAGGACGGTATCGCCGTCAAGCCGCTCAAGCGCAATTCGATCGGCGGCGTGTGGCGCGACATCGCCGCGCCCGAGCAGGCCATCAACGACCAGTCGGCCCAGCAATACCTGGCGTTGATGAGCAAGGCGAAGCAGGAAGGCGCGCTGGCGCCGGAATCCGATCCCCGCGTGCAGCGCCTGCGCGCCATCGCGAGGCGCATCATCCCGAACACGGCGCGCTGGAATCCGGCTGCGCAGCAGTGGAAATGGCAGGTCAACCTGCTGCAGTCCGGCGAGGTGAACGCGTTCTGCATGCCGGGCGGGCGCATCGCCTTCTATACCGGCATCATCGACAAGCTGCGCCTCACGGACGACGAGATCGCGGCCGTGATGGGCCACGAGATCGCGCACGCGCTGCGCGAGCACGGGCGCGACCGCCAGAGCAAGGCGACGGCGACGGGCCTCGCGAGCCAGCTGGGCGGCGCCGCGCTGTCGGCCTGGCTCGGCGTGGACGTGCGCGGCGCGACCAACGCGGCCGGCCAGCTGCTCGTGCTCAAATTCTCGCGCGACGAGGAACGCGAGGCCGACCTCGTGGGCCTGGACATCGCCGCGCGCTCCGGCTACGACCCGCGCGCCGGCATCGCGCTGTGGAACAAGATGGCGGTGCTGAACCAGAGCGGCGCGCCGATCGAGCTGCTGTCCACGCACCCGGGCGGCGGCGAGCGCATCGAGCAGATCGAGAGCCACATGAACGTGCTGCTGCCGCTGTACGCGCGCAGCAGGGGCACGTCCGTCGACCGGCTGCCGCCGTACCGCTCCAACGTCGCGCAACGGTAAAGGTTCGATGGCACGTTTCGTCAGGAAGGGCCACCAGGCCGCGGCCAACGCCGCCGTGCCGCTGCCGGTGAAGGATGGCGTGGCGCCCAGCTACCTGTGGATCACCGAGACCCGTGCGGGCGGCATGCTGGGCTTTCTCGAGGAGCGCTTTGCCGACGTCGCCGGGCCGCCGTGGGCCGAGCGCCTCGCGCGCGGCGACGTCGTCGATGCGCAAGGCGCGCCGCTGCACGCGGACAGCCACGTGCGCCAGGGCATGCGCATCTGGTACTACCGCGAGCTGGAACACGAAACACCCATCCCGTTCGAGGAGAGCATCATCTTCCGGGACGAGCACCTGCTCGTCGTCGACAAGCCGCACTTCCTGCCGATGATCCCGACCGGGCGCTTCCTGCGCGAGACGCTGCTCGTGCGCCTGAAGCAGAAGTTCGACCTGCCGCACCTGACGCCGATCCACCGCCTCGACCGCGAGACGGCCGGCGTCGTCATCTTCTCGCATAACCTGGCCACGCGCGGCACGTACCAGTCGATGTTCCAGAAGCGCAGCATCCGCAAGGTGTACGAGGCGCTGGCGCCCGTGCTGCAGGGACGCGACTTCCCCTTTACTTACCGCAGCCGCATGGTCGACGGCGACAAGTTTTTCGTGATGCGCGAAGAAGAGGGCGAGCCGAATTCGGAGACGTTCGTCGAGCTGCTGGAGACGCGCGGCGACGTGGCGCGCTACCGCCTGCATCCGCACACGGGACGCAAGCACCAGTTGCGGCTGCACATGGCGTCGCTGGGCGTGCCGATCCTGAACGACGCCTTCTATCCCGTCGCGCTGCCGTGCAAGGGCGACGATTTCTCCGCGCCGCTGCAACTGCTGGCGCGGGCCATCGCCTTCGAAGATCCGCTCACGGGACAGGCGCGCAGCTTCGCAAGCAGCCGCGCGCTGGACTGGCCGGCTTGAAACCGTCGCCCCGGCGAAGGCCGGGGCCCAAGTTTGTTGCGCAGCAGCAGTGCAAGCAAACTTGGGTTCCCGCCTGCGCGGGAACGACGTAGGGCGAGGCGTCAGGCCGTCAGCCCGACGGTGAAGGTGGAACTGCCGATGATGGCGACGTTGCCCGCCACGTCCTCGATCGCGTTGCCGTTCACCGCGAGATGATAGAGGCCGCTCAGCGTGCCCAGGTTGAGTTCCAGCGTGTTCCCGTTCGCGATGTCCCAGTTGGTCAGCACGTCCCACGCATGGTGCGAACGGCCCGTGTTGCCGCCGTCGACCACGTCGATCGCGCCGTTTTGCGCGAACACGACCTGCTCGCTGAACGTCAGGCTGTGCCAGTTCGCGCCCAGCTTCGTAGTCGACTGGGTCACGGCCACCGTCGGCGCCATCGTGTCGACCGTGATCGACAACGGTGCGGAGGCCGCGCTGCGGTTGCCGGCCGCATCCACCTGGACCACCGTCATCGTGTGCACGCCGTCCGCGAACTCCTGGTCGGCGCCCAGCGTGAACGTCCAGGCGCGGTTGTTGCCGACGTCGGCCCTGCCCAGCAGGGTGTCGCCTGCGTAGACCTCGACCTGGCCGCCGCTTTCCGCCGCCGTGCCGGTCAGCGTGGGCGTCGTGTCCGCCGTGATGCGGTCGGCGGACGAGACGCCCGTGTCGCTCGACGCCGCGAGCACCGGCGCGTCCGGGGCGTCCGGCACCAGCAAGTCGACCGTGAACGTGAACGGGACCGACAGGTCGCGCGGCGTCACGTGGCCGCCGGTGTCCTGGAGTTCCAGCGTGATCGTGTGCTGGCCATGCGCGAGGTTCCACAGCGGCGTGAAGTGCCACGCGCCGTCGCTGCCGGCCGTGCTGGATCCCAGGACCGTGCCGCCGTCCCACACGGTCACCTCGGTGCCGGCGGCCACGGCGCCCGTCAGCGCCGGCGCCGCGTGGCTCGTGATGGTGTCGGTGGCGGACAGGCCCGTGTCCTCGCCGGCGGCCAGCGCCGACGCCGCCGCGGTCGAGCCGGCGACGGTGATCGTCAGCGGCTGCGACGGCGCGCTCGCATTGTTCGCGCCGTCGTACTGAATGGCCTTGACCGAATACGTGCCGTTGGTGCCCAGCAGGACGTCGCCGATGCTCCAGTTGCCGCCGTCGTCGGCCCAGTCGCTGGCGGCCAGGCGGTCGCCCACGTACAGGTCGATCCGGGCCCAGGGTTCGGCGCCGGTGCCGGTGAGGGTGGGCGCCACGACGCTCGTGACGTTGTCGCCGACGGCGCCCGTGTCGGACGCGGCGGCCAGGTGCGGCGCGTCCGGCGCGTCCGGGGCGTGCGTGTCGATCCGGATGGTGCCGCCGTAGCCGTCCGAGTCCCCGAGGTAGCCGTACGTGATGTGCGCGAGGTCGAGCACGTTGCCGGCGCCGTCCGCGAAATGGTCCACCAGGTTGCCTTTGGTGGCGAAGTCCAGGTTGGACACGTCGTTGTCGCCGGCGGCCACCGTGTACTCGAACAGCGCGCTGCGGTGGTCGTCGCTCATGCCGCGGAACACGGCCGAGGCGCCGTTGTTGAGTTCGAGGCCGGGGTCGCCGCGCACGTCGACCGGTTCGCTGAACGTCACGCGGATCGCGATGGTCTCGCCGACGCCGTAGTCGCCGCCGCTCGTGTCGGCGCGCAGGGCCGTCGCCCGCGGCGGCGTCACGTCGACGTAGGTCCCGGACGTGTGGAAGACGATGCTGTGCTCCGCCACCTGGTTGCCGGCCAGGTCGGTCAGCGTGTAGGGGAGGTAGAGCGAATAGTCGTTGCCCGAACCGAGGTGCAGCTCGTCGGGGGTGAGCGTGATGGTCTGGTGGTCGGCCGAGAAATTCGCGTCCGTCAGGGGAATGTAGATGCTGGCGCCGTCGTAGTCGTACAGCTGCAGGCCGTCGTAGCTGCTCTCGCCGTTCGTCCAGTACACCGGCTTGTCGAACGTGAGGACGAGATTGCCCGCGATGTCGAACGCCGTGCTGCCGTCGGGCGACCCGGTCACGTGCGGATTCGTCGTGTCGATCGTGATCTGCTTCGACACCGTGGCGCTGGCGTGCCCGGCGTCGTCGACGATGCTCGCGGTGTACGTGTGCACGCCCGCGGACAGGTACGCCTCGCCCGCGTAATACCAGTACGTGCTGCCGCCTTCGGCCGAGTAAACGTGCAGGCCGTACGGGTCGACTTCCTGTCCGTCGATCATCACCTTCAGTTGCTGGTTGCCGGCCAGCGTGCCGATGAAATAGCCATAGGCGTATTCGCCGCCGCTGTTGGTGATGCCGTCGTCGGCATACGGTCCCTCGTCGCTGACGAAGATCCCCGACACATAGGCCTCGACCGTCGTGTCGTACGTGTAGTTGGCGGAACTGGCCGTGCCGCTGCCCGCGTTGCCGAGCGCATCGTGCACCTTCGTGAGATCGACGCCGACGGCGTTGACGTTGTCGACGATGCCCGTATCGTCCGCGGACAGGGTCGCATACCACGTCCGGTAGTCGTCCGAGTGGTGCAGCTTCGTGAGCGCGGCGTGCGGCGTGCTGAGGGCGGCGGCGTCGAGCGCCGTCACCGCCGCCGAGAAGCGCACCGTGAGGCCGACGCTGCCGCCGCTGACCAGCGCGTCGCCGTCCAGGGCGACGGTGGCGGTGAGCGCATCCGTGTTCACGCTGTAGTGCGACAGCGACGTCGCGCTGCCGCTGCCGACGTTGCCGGCCGTGTCGTGCACCTGCGTCAGGTCCACGCTCAGTTGGTTGCCCGTGCTGCTGCCGGCGCCATCCCCGGCCGTCAGCATGCCGGTCCACGTCTTGCCGCCGTCCGCCGTCGCCAGGCTTGACACCTTCGCATGCGGGGCCTGCAGCGCGGCGGCGGTCAGGCCGCTGACGCTTTCCGAGAACGCGATCGAAAAGCCGATGGCGTGCGTCGGACCGATCGTCGCGTCGTCGAACAGGATGTCGGCCACGACGGGCGGCTTGCTGTCGATCGCGTACGCGGCCTCGCTGGCGACGATGCCGCCGCCCCGGTTGCCGTGCGCGTCGACGACCTGCGCCAGGTCGAGCGTGACGTGCAGGCCGGTCGTGTCCACGCCGGGTTGGGCCGTCAGCGTCGCCATCCACGTCTTGCCGCCGTCGGTCGTGTGAACGTTGCTCACGGCGGCGCCGGGCGCGCCGAGCGCGTCCGCCGGCAGCGTGCTCACGCTTTCCGCGAACGTGACGGTCACGTCCATCGTGCCGCCCGCGTTCAGCGCACCGCCGCCCAGCGCGATCGCCGCGACCGTGGGGCCGGCCGTGTCGACCGAGTACGCGGCGCTCCACGCGTTGCCGCTGCCGGGGTGGCCGGCCAGGTCCTGCACCTTGGCGAGGTCCACGCCGACGACGTTGCCGGTCCAGTCGCCGCCGCCACTGGCGGTGAGCGTCGCGGTCCAGGTCTTGCCGCCGTCGCTGCTCGCCACGTTCGAGACGCTCGCATGCGGCGCCGAGATCGCCGCCAGGGGCAGGTCGAGCACGGCCCGCGTGAACGTGAACGTGGCCTTGATCGTGTGGTTCGCGTCGAGGCTCGCGCCGTCGAGCGCGATGGCAAGCGTGTTGGCGATGCCCGCGACCGCGTAGCCGTCCGACTGGGCGCTGCCGCTGCCCGCGTTGCCGGCCAGGTCGTGCACCCTGGCCAGGTCGACGGACAGCACGTTGCCGCTGCTGGCGGACGTGTCGTTGCTGGCCAGCGTGCCGGTCCAGGTGAGGCCGCCGTCCGCCGTGTGCAGGCCGCTGACGGCCGCGTGCGGCGCGCTGACGGCGCCCGTGCCCAGGTCGGCCACGGCTTCGCTGAAACGGATGGTCAGCGTCGCGCCGTGGCTGGCGTCCAGGTTGGTGTTGTCGAGCGCGATGCTGGCCACGGTGGGCGCCACGGTGTCGACCGTGTAGCCGGCCGAGACGGCGCTGCCGCTGCCGGCGTTGCCCACCAGGTCGTTCACCTGGGTCAGGTCGACGCTGACGGTATTGCCGGTCCAGGTGCCGGCGCCGTCCGCGGCGAGCGTCGCGGTCCAGGTCTTGCCGCCGTCGCTGGTCGCGAGGTCGGACACGGTCGCATGCGGCGCGCCGATCGCGCCCAGGGGCAGGTCCTTCACGGCCTGCGCGAACGTGAACGTGGCGTGGATGGCCGTGCCGTTCGCGAGCGTCGCGCCGTCGAGGGCGATGGCCACGCTGGCCGGGCCCTGCGTGTCGACGGCGTAGTTGCCGCTCGTCGCGCTGCCGCTGCCCGCGTTGCCGAGCGCGTCGTGCACCTTCGTGAGGTCGAGGGTGACGGCATTGCCCGCATCGTCGATGCCGCCCTGCGGCGTGAGCGTGGCCGTCCACGTCAGGCCGTCGCCCGAATGCTGCAGGTTCGACAGCGTCGCGTTCGGCGCCTTCAGCGCGCCCGCCGTCAGGTCCGTCACCGCTTCGCTGAAGTGGATCGTCAGCGTGGCGCTGGCGCCGCCGTGCAGGGCAGTGCTGTCCAGCGCCAGCGTGGCGGAGGGGCCCTGCGTGTCGACGGCGTAGGCATCGCCGGCGAAGGAGCCGCTGCCCACGTTGCCGGCCAGGTCCTTCACCAGGGTCAGGTCGAGGCCGACGGCATTGCCGGTCCAGGTGCCGCTGCCGTCCGCGCTCAAGGTCGCGGTCCACGTCTTGCCGCCGTCGCTCGAGGCGAGACCGGTCACGTGCGCGTGCGGCGCATTGAGCGCGGCGAGCGGCAGGTCCTGCACGGCTTCGTCGAACGTGAACGTGGCGCGGATGTTGGCGCCGCCGCCGAGCGTGGCGCCGTCCAGCGCGATGGCGACGGTGTCCGGGCCGTGCGTGTCGATGGCGTAGTTGCCCGAGGCCGCGCTGCCGCTGCCGGCATTGCCCGCGGCGTCGTGCACCTTCGCGAGGTCGAGGCTCACGGCATTGGTCGCGTCGGTGACGCCGCCGTGCGGGGTGACGGTGGCCGTCCACGTCTGGTAATCGGCGGAGTGCTGCAGGTTGCCGAGCGTCGCGTTGGGCGCCTGCAGGGCGGCCGGCGTCAGGTCCTTCACGGCTTCGCTGAAATGCAGCGTGAGGCCCAGCGTCCCGTCCGTGTGCACGGACGATCCGTCCAGTTCGAGCGTGGCGGTCGGGCCCTGCGTGTCGACGGCGTAGGCCGCGCTCGCGATCGTGCCGTTGCCCGCGTTGCCGGCCAGGTCCACGACCTTGGCCAGGTCGACGCTGACGGCGTTGCCGGTCCACGCGCCGGTGCCGTTCGCGCTCAATGTCGCGGTCCAGGTCTTGCCGCCGTCGCTGGTGGCGAGATTGGACACGGTCGCATGCGGCGCGGAGATCGCGGCCAGGGGCAGGTCGTGCACGCTTTCCGCGAACGTGAACGTGGCGTGGACGGCCTTGCCGCCGCCGAGCGTGGCGCCGTCGAGGGCGATCGCCACGGTGCCCGGGCCCTGCGTGTCGACCGTATACGCAGCCGACGCGGCGCTGCCGCTCCCCGTGTTGCCGGCCAGGTCCTTCACCTGGCCCAGGTCGACGGCGAGGACGTTGCCGCCCGCGCTCGTGGCCGCAGCGCCGCTCAGCGTGGCGAGCCAGGTCGCGCCGCCGTCCGTCGTGTGCAGGTTCGAGACTGTCGCATGCCCGGCGTTCAGCGCGGCCGCGGTGAGTCCGGTGACGGCTTCGGAAAACCGGATGGTCGCGACGGCGTCATGGCCGCCGCCGAGCAGGGCGTTGTCCAGCGTGACGGTGGCCGTGGGCGCCTCGGTGTCGACCGCGTAGCTGGCCAGGTTGCTCGTGCCGCTGCCGTGGTTGCCGGCCGTATCGAGCACCTTGCTCATGTCCAGGCTCAGGACGTTGCCGGCCGCCGTGGTGGCGTCTTTCGGCGCCGTCAGGGTCGCATGCCACGTGACGCCGCCGTCGCTCGTCGCGAGGTTCGTGATGCCCGCGTGCGGCGCGCTCAGGGCGGCCGCCGGCAGGTCCTGCACGGCCTCCGAAAACTTGAGCGTCACGGCGATGCCGCCGCCCGCCTTCAGGACGCCGCCGTCCGTGTCGACCGAGACCAGCGACGGCGCCTCCGTGTCCGGCGCGGCCGGCGTGGTGAACGTCAGCTGCGACGTGGAGCGCACGCCGCCGAACGCCACGTGGCCGCTCGACTGCAGCGCGTCCGCACCCATCACCACGCTGTACGTGTGGCCGGCCAGCAGGCCCGTGACGTCCAGCGTGACGTGCGACCCTTCGATGACGAGGCTGGAGGCCGGCACCGTGTGGGTGTCGGTCGCGCCGACGATGCGCAGCGTGGGCTGGCCCGTCTCGCGGTCGATCACGGTCTGCACGGCGCCGTCCGTGACGGTGATCGTGCCGGTGGCGGCCGCCATCGCCGTATTGAAATCCAGCGCGATGCTCATGTCGCTCGCCGTGCCGGTGGGCGTGGCGGCCAGCAGGACGGGCGGAACGGACGGGGAGGGGACAGTGGTCTGGGTCGGCATGATCGTTCGGAAAAGATTCCACATGGAAAGTCTAGCGAACGATCATATCAACAAACCTAGCTGAAAAGTGCTAAGTTGATGTTTTTACGACATTTCTGGTCATAATTCCCCCTTGCCTGGGGGAATTACCGGCGGTAATCGATGATCAGCGGCGCATGGTCCGAAAAGCGCTCGTCCTTGTAGATCGAGACGGCGTGCGCCGTGGCGGCGATGCCTGGCGTGGCCACGTGGTAATCGATGCGCCACCCGACGTTCTTGGCCCACGCCTGGCCGCGGTTGCTCCACCACGTGTATTGCTCGGGGCGCTGGTCGATGCCGCGGTGGACGTCCACGAGGCCCAGCTCGTCGAAGATGCGCGTCATCCAGGCGCGCTCTTCCGGCAGGAAGCCCGAATTCTTCCGGTTGCCCTTCCAGTTCTTGAGGTCGATCTCCTTGTGCGCGATGTTCCAGTCGCCGCAGATGACGATCTCGCGGCCCTCGGCCTTGAGCTCCTGCAGGTGCGGCAGGAACACTTCCATGAAGCGGAACTTGGCTTCCTGGCGTTCCGGCGACGACGAGCCGGACGGGCAGTAGACGGAAATGACGGTCAGGTCGCCCACGTCGGCGCGGGTGTAGCGGCCTTCGTTGTCGAATTCGACGCAGCCGAAGCCGATCTTGACGGCGTCCGGCCTCGTGCGGCTGTAGACGCCCGTGCCCGAGTAACCCTTCTTCTCGGCATAGTGGAAATGGCCGTGGTAGCCGTGCGGCGCGAGGAATTCCTCGGTCATATCGGCCTGCTGGGCTTTCAGTTCCTGGACGCAGATGAAATCGGCATCCTGGCTGGCCATCCAGTTGAAGAAGCCTTTCTTGTGGGCGGAACGGATGCCGTTCAGGTTGGCGGAGATAATTCGTGGCATGGATCTACACAATTGCGGTGGGCGGAGGGCGACAGTGTAGCGTGTTTTGACTTGCATCAACACATCCATTCTGGGTAAAGGAAGGTTAAATCCAATGCTTGACATGTTAAACTGACGCGTTGTGCCCGAGGTCCGGGCACTCTCATTGCACAAGGAGTCGATGTGCTGATCAGATCCGATGATCTGCTGTCGGGCAAGCACGGCAGGAGCGGACATTTCGTGCGGTTCTACGACGAAGGCGACGTCATGCTGGACGAAGTCGCGGCGTTCCTCGGCCAGGCCGTGCGGGCGGACGGCACGGGCATCGTGATCGCCACGCAGGAGCACATCGACGTGCTGCGCCGGCGCCTCGGCCAGGCGGCCGTGCGCATCGCCTGGCTGGACGCCGATGCCGTGCTGGCGCAATTCATGGTCGACGACTGGCCGGACCCGGCGCGGTTCGAGGCCGCGGTGGGCAGTCGCGTGGCCGCGGCCTGCGCCGGCGGCGCCACCGTGCATGCGTTCGGCGAAATGGTGGCGCTACTGTGCGCGCGCGGCCGGCACGACGCCGCGCTGCGGCTCGAGGCGTTGTGGAACGACCTGGCGCGGCGCTACGCCTTCTCGCTGTTCTGCGTCTACCCCTGGAACGCCTTCCCGACGCCGGACCTGGCGCAGGCGTTCCGCCGGGTGTGCGCCGAGCACGATCACGCCTGCGCCGACACGGCGCTGGCCCTGCCGGACGAGGGCGACGTCGACATCGGCCGCATCCGGCTCGAGCAGGAAGTGCGGGCGCTGCGCGCCGAGGTGCGCCGGCAGCGGGACAATGAACAGGTGCTGCGCCGGAGCGAGCGCGAACTCGCGGACTTCGTCGAGAACGCGGTCGAGGGCCTGCACCGCGTCGGGGCCGACGGCACCATCCTGTGGGCCAACCGCGCGGAATTGCAGATGCTCGGCTACGGCTGGGAAGAATACGTCGGCCACAACATCGCCGAGTTCCACGTCGACCGGCCGGTCATCGACGACATCGTCACCCGCCTGGCGTGCGGCGAGACGCTGTACGATTATCCGGCGCGGCTGCGCTGCAAGGACGGCTCGACCAAACATGTGCTGATCCACTCGAACGGCAGCTTCGAAGACGGGCAGTTGCGCTACACGCGCTGTTTCACGCGCGATGCGACGGAGCGGCGCGAACGCGACATCGCGCTCAGGCAGCGCGACCGCATGCTGCTCGACGCCCCGGTGGCGGCGGCCCTGCTGATGGGGCCGGACTTCGTGTTCCGCCTGGCCAACCGCTGCTACCGCGAACTGGCCGGCCGCGAGGACGTCGAAGGACAGCCGCTGCTGCGGGCCTTTCCCGAACTGCGCGGCAGCGAAATCCACCACCTGCTCGAGCAGGCCTACGCCACCGGCCGCGCGGCCCGCGTGGAAGAGTTGCGCGTGAACGAACGCTTCCTCAAGTTCAGCGTCGAGCCGCTGGCGGTGGAAGAAGGCGAGGAGCGCGGCATGGTCGTGGTGGCCGTCGACGTCACCGAGCATGTGCGCACCCGCCAGGAGATCGAGCACGCCCATGCGGAGCGCGCGGAACTGCTGGCCGAACTGACGGCCGCCAGCCGCGCCAAGGACGAATTCCTGGCCATGCTGGGTCACGAGCTGCGCAATCCGCTGTCGCCGATCGTCAGCGCGCTGAGCCTGATCCGCATGCGCGGCGAGACCGGCTTCGCGCGCGAGCGCGAGATCATCGAACGCCAGGTGCAGCACCTGGTGCGGCTGGTGGACGACCTGCTGGACATCGCGCGCGTCACCCGCGGCAAGGTGGAGCTGAAGTGCGAGCGCGTCGACCTCGCGCAGCCGCTCGGCAAGGCCATCGAGATGGCCCGGCCGCTGCTGGAACAGCACCGCCACCGGCTCGACATCGAGATCGAACCGGACCTGGCCTGGGAGGGCGATCCGATGCGCCTGGCTCAGGTGATGTCGAACCTGCTGACGAATGCGGCACGCTACACGCCGCCCGGCGGCCACGTCGTGCTGCGCGCGTGCGGCGTGGAGGGCGACCGGGTGCGCCTGTCCGTCATGGATACCGGCATCGGCATGAGCCAGGAACTGCGCGCCCAGGTGTTCGACCTGTTCTTCCAGGGAATGCGCAACATCGACCGCGCCGAGGGCGGCCTGGGCATCGGGCTGGCGCTCGTCAAGAACATCGTCGGGCAGCATGGCGGCCACGTGGAAGCCCACAGCGCCGGACCGGGCCAGGGCAGCGAGTTCGTCGTGCTGCTGCCCCGCCGCACGCCGGCCGCCTGCGCGGCGCCGGACGTGGCGCCGCCTGCGCACGCGCCGGCGGCGGTCCGGCGCCGCATCCTGCTGGTGGACGACAACGTCGACGGCGCGGACACGCTGGGGCGCCTGCTGGCCGCGCACGGCCATGACGTGCGGATCTTCCACGAACCGGTGGCCGCGCTGGCCGCGGTGCCGGCCTTCCTGCCCGACCTGGCCGTGCTGGACATCGGGCTGCCGGTCCTCGACGGCTACGAAGTGGCGCGCCGCCTGCGCACGCTGCTGGACGGCCACCCGTGCCGGTTCGTGGCGCTGACCGGCTATGGCCTGCAGGCGGACCGCGACTACAGCGCCCGGGCCGGGTTCGACGCCCACCTCGTCAAACCGGTGAATCCCGATCTCGTCGTGCGACTGGTCGCGGATACCGACTGAACATCGGTCAATCCCGCGCTGCAAGCCGTATTGATTTACATCAATACGGCAGCGACCTGTCCGGCCGTTACGTCCGACATGGATAGAATGTCATGTTTCATTCTTTTCCATGCGTCACGTCAACCCACCAAGGGCCCCATGCTGATCAAGACCGACGACCTGTTGTCCGGCAAACACGGCAAGACGGGCCATTTCGTGCGTTTTTACGACGACAGCGACACGCTGTTCGACGAGGTCGCGTCCTTTGTCGAGCGGGCGTTGCGGGCGCGGGGCCGGGGCATCGTCATCGCCACCGGCGCGCACACCGACGCCCTGCGGCGGCGCCTGGACGAACTGGCGCGGGCGGAAGGGCGCTCGGCCCCGCCGTCGCGCGACATCATGTGGCTCGACGCCGAAACGACGCTCGCGCGCCTGCTGGTCGACGGGTGGCCCGACCGGACGCGCTTCGAGTACGAGGTCGGCCGCCTCGTGGCCGAAGCCTGCGCCGCTGGCGCGCGCGTGCACGCGTTCGGCGAAATGGTGGCGCTGCTGTGCGCGCGCGGCCGCTACGATGCTGCCCTGCACCTGGAGCGGCTGTGGAACGAACTGGCGCGCAAGCTCGATTTTTCGCTGTTCTGCGCGTATCCGTGGGCCCTGTTTCCGTCGTCCGACGTGGCGCACGTGTTCCGCCAGGTGTGCGCGGCGCACGACCACGCCTGCGCCGACGTCGCCGCGCCGCTGCCGGCCGGGCAGCCCGTCGACATCAACCTGGTCCGGCTCGAGCAGAAAGTGCAGGCGCTGCACACCGAGGCGGCGCGCCGCCGGCAGGCGGAGCGCGACCTGCTGCGGCGCGAGCGCGAGTTCGCCGACATCGTCGAGAACGCGGCCGAGGGCCTGCACCAGGTCGGCGCCGACGGCACGATCCTGTGGGCCAACAAGGCCGAGCTGCAAATGCTCGGCTACCGCTGGGAAGAATACGTCGGACACCACGTCGCCCGGTTCCACGCCGACCCGGCCGCCGCCGCCGACATGCTGGTGCGGCTGGCGGCGGGAGAGACGGTGATGGACGAGCCGGCGCGCCTGCGCTGCAAGGACGGCTCGATCCGTCACGTGGTCATCCGCGCGAACGCCTGTTTCGAAGACGACAGCCTGCGCTACACGCGCTGCTTCACGCGCGACACCACGGAGCAGGCCCGGTTGCAGGCCGAACTGGCGGCCGCCGGCCGCGCCGGGGACGCGTTCCTCGCCATGCTCGGCCGGGCGTTGCGGGCCCCGCACCCCGAACGGCGGCTGCACCGTCTCGCGCGGCGGGTGGAGCACCGCCTGCGCGGACGGGAGCGGGGCGGATTACAATACCGGTTTTCACAGTTCGAGGGTCGTGTCGTGGACAATCTGCGCCAACAGTTCATTGCGTTTTCAGTCGAAGCCGAAGTCTTGAAGTTCGGCCAGTTCATCACCAAGGCGGGCCGCCAGTCGCCGTACTTCTTCAACGCCGGCCTGTTTCACGACGGCGCCACGCTCGGCAAGCTGGCGGATTTCTACGCCCAGACCCTGCTCGATTCCGGCCTCGAATTCGACATGCTGTTCGGCCCGGCCTACAAGGGCATCACCCTTGCATCCGCGACCGCCGTGGCGCTGGCCGCGAAAGGCCGCAACACGTCGTTCGCCTACAACCGCAAGGAAGCCAAGGACCACGGCGAGGGCGGCACCATCGTCGGCGCCAAACTGGCGGGCAAGGTCGTCATCATCGACGACGTGATCTCGGCGGGAACGTCCGTGCGCGAATCCGTGGCGATGATCCGCGCCGCCGGCGCCGAACCGGCCGCCGTGCTGATCGCGCTCGACCGCATGGAGCGGGGCGGCAAGGACGGCGTGTTGTCGCCGCTGTCGGCCGTGCAGGAAGTCAGCCAGAACTACGGCATCCCCGTGATCTCGATCGCCAGCCTGGCCGACCTGTTCGGCTACCTGGAAACCGATCCGTCGCTGGCCCGGCACAAGGATACCGTGGCGGCGTATCGCCAGCAGTACGGCGTGGCCTGAGCCACCCGTTTGTGATGTAATGGCGGCAACCATGTCGGAGCTGCCATGAACAACATCGCCCGCGGTGTCCTCACCCTCATCCTGTGCTTCGTGCTCGTGGGCTTCGGCGTCTGCGGCGCCTTCGGCACCTTCGGCGGCATCGCCAGCCTGTTCGACCATTCCAGCGGGGACAGCGTCGTGGCGCCCATGCTGATCGGGTTAGGCCTGGTCGGACTCGCCATCGCATGGGGGTGCTGGAAGGCGGTCGCCAGCCTGTGGCGCAAGCGTCCGCCCGGCGGCGCATGAACGGTCCCGTTCTGCCCGCCGCCACGGCGCAATGGGTCCATCTCGTATTCGAATGGCTGGCCCTCGCCGGCGGCGTGCAGCTGTACCGCTGGCAGCGCCGGCGCGCGCATCAGCCCGCGCTGCTGCAGCCGGGGTCCTTCGCCGTCGTCGTCGGCTGCATCCTCGGCGCCGCCATCGGCAACAAACTCGTGTTCTGGATCGAGATGCCGCACCTGTGGCGCGGCATCAATCCGGACTGGCGCCTGATCGCATCGGGCCAGTCGATCGTCGGCGGCCTGCTGGGCGGCCTGCTCGGCGTGGAGATCGCCAAGAAGCTCGCGGGCATCCGCCGCTCGACGGGCGACCAGTTCATCCTGCCCCTCGTCGCCGGCACGATCGTCGGCCGCATCGGCTGCTTCCTCGCGGGCCTGAACGACGGCACGTACGGCGTGCCCACCAGCGTGCCCTGGGGCGTCGACTTCGGCGACGGCATCCCGCGCCATCCGACCCAGGTTTACGACATGCTGTTCGTGCTGGCCGCCGGCGCCGTGCTGTGGCGCTGGCGTGCGCCGCTCGCGCGCAGTCCGGGGCTCGCGTTCAAGCTGTATTTGTCGGGCTACCTGGCGTGGCGCCTGCTCGTCGACGGCATCAAGCCGCTGCCGTATGCGTATGCGTTCGGGCTGTCGGGCATCCAGTGGGTGTGTATCGTGGCGCTGGTGTGCTATCTGCCACTCGTCCTCGCACAATACCGCAGGGAGATCGCATGACCCGCAAAACCCGCCCCTACCTGTTCTACGACACGACGACATCCGTGTGCTCCACCTGCCTGCACCCGGTCGAAGCGAAGATCGTGTTCAAGGACGACAAGGTCTACATGGACAAATGGTGCGGCGCGCACGGCGCCGAGCGCGTGCTCGTCAGCGACGACGTCGCCTACTACCGCCTGTGCCGCGAAGTCTTCGTCAAGCATCCGGAGATGCCGCAGCAATTCAACACGAAGATGGAATACGGCTGCCCGTACGACTGCGGCCTGTGCCCGGACCACATGCAGCACTCGTGCCTGTCCGTCGTCGAGATCACCGACAACTGCAACCTGAACTGCCCCGTGTGCTATGCGGAGAGCGGCACGCACCGCGAACGGCATCGCCCTCTGGAGGAAGTGATCCGCATGCTCGACGCCGTCGTCGCCAACGAGGGCGAGGCCGACGTGATGCAGCTGTCCGGCGGCGAGCCGACCCTGCACCCGCAGTTCTGGGACATCCTCGACGCCGCGAAGGCGCGCCCCATCAGGCACGTGATGATCAACACGAACGGGATCGTGCTCGCGCAGGATAGGGAGTTCGTGCGACGGCTGGCCGGCTACGCGCCTGGCGTCGAGGTCTACCTGCAATTCGATTCGCTGCGCGCGGAGGTGCACCGCGAGTTGCGCGGCGCGGACCTCACGCGCATCCGCCGCCAGGCGCTGGACAACCTCAACGAGGCCGGCCTGTCCACGACCCTCGTCGTCACGCTCAAGAAGGGCCTGAACGACGGCGAGATTGGCGAGATCATCGACTTCGCGCTGCAGCAGCCCTGCGTGCGCGGCGTGACCCTGCAGCCGATCCAGGATGCCGGCCGCGTGGAAGGCTACGATCCGCGCCTGCACCGCCTGACGGTGTCCGAGATCCGCCGCCGCATCGCCGGGCAGAGCCGCCTGTTCACACTGGAAGACGTGGTGCCGGTACCCTGCAATCCGGACACGCTGGCGATGGCGTACGCGATCAAGACGGCCGAGGGCGCCGTGCCGCTCACGCGCTGGCTCGACCCGCAGACGCTCGTCGAAGGAAGCGGCAACACGATCGTGTTCGAACGCGACCCCGCGCTGCATGGCGCGGTGAAGGACCGGATCTTCCAGTTGTTCTCGACGAACCACTCGCCGGAATCGCAGGCCGACTGCCTGTCGGAGCTGATGTGCTGCCTGCCGCTCGTCAGTGCGCCGTCCGCGCTCCGCTACGACAACGTGTTCCGCGTGCTGATCGTGCAGTTCATGGATGCGTATTCGCTGGACGTGCGCGCGCTGAAGAAATCGTGCATCCACTTCGCGCTGCCGGACGGCCGTCTCGTCCCGTTCGAGAGCTACAACCTGCTGTACCGCGACGGCCGCCGGCTGGAGGGCATCCGCGCCGGTATCGCATCCGACTTCGCCCGGCGCAAAGAACGTCCTACGATACCGCTGGTGCCGGCGCCGCCATCTGCTGCCTGACGGCCATCGCGAGAAAGGCGTCGAGCGCCGTGCCGCGGCCGTCGCTTGACCCCACCTGGATCGACGGCACAAGCGCCACCTGGCCGCGCTCGATGGCTTCGGCGAAGCGCAGCAGCACCGTCTGCTGGAACTGCAGTTCCGGGCCGCCGTAGGCCGCCACGTTCAGCGTCGTCGCCCTGGCCTGCGCCTGGCCGACGGCTTCCAATTGAAAGGCTTCCGCCTCGGCCAACCGGCGCTTGGCGTCGGCCGCGCCGGCCGCGTTCTGGCGCGCTTCCTCGGCCGCCTTGATCGCCTTCTGCACGGCCGCGCTGCCCTGGTTCTCGGCGATGCGCACGGCGAGTTCCGATTCCGTGATCGACGTCTGCTGCCTGGCGCGCGCCTCCGCCTCGCGCAGGATGCGCTCCTGCTGCGCGGCCGCTTCTTTCGTGCGGTAGGTCTCCAGCTGCTCGCGCGACACCTGGCGTTCGCGCAGCTGGCGCAGGATCGTCTCGATCTGCGTGTCGCCTTCCTTGGCGCGCGGCGTGCCGATCAGGACTTCGTTCAAGGTCAGGTTGTAGCCCTCGAAATTGCGGCGCATTTCCGCCATCGCGCGTTCCTGGATATCCGAGCGTTCCTGCAGCAGTTCGATCAGCGTCTTGCGCTGGCCGACGTTTTTAAAATACGCGGCCACCATCGGATCGAGCGTCTGCTCGACGAGCTTGCGGATGTCGCCGAAGCGCTGGATCACGAGCGGCGCCATCTTGTAGTCGATGTTGACGACGACCGACAGCGGCAGGTCCGGTTCGAACGCGTCCTTCGTGATCAGCGACACTTCGGACAAATGCTTGTCCAGCTCGTGCGAGCCGATGGCGCCGGCCTGCCACTTCAGGATGAAGTTCGTCGTCGGCACCTCGATCACGCGTTTCGCATACGGATTCAGCGCGTACTTGCCGGGCAGGAGGGGCGTCGCCTGCACGCCTTTTTCGTCGGCGCCGACGAGTTCACCATGGCGGTAGTCGTCGCCCGTCAGGTCCGTGCCGGCCTTGCCCGTGTACGACACGATGACGCCCACGAAACCCACCGGCACCTCGGTCTTGGGCACGATCTCCCACGACGCGAAGCGCGCGTTCAGGTAATACGTGCCTTCGACGAGCACCTGCAGCTGGCGGCCCTTGTAGCCGCCCGCGTCGATGAACGTTTCCGGGTTCTGGTAATCGTGGTGGTAACGCGCCGCGTCGGCCGGATCGGCGCCGACGATGGGCGCGACGATCGTCCCCTCGGGCAGCGACTGGCCTTCGTGCGTCGTGACGACGGCCAGCTTGTCGTCGCGGATCACGAGCGGACGGAAGCCGCCGCGCACGACGAGGTCGTCGTGCACGGCCGCCAGGATCCCGCCGATGCCGCCTTTCGCATCGACGTCGGCGTCGCCCGGCAGCGGCAGGGCGTACACGCGGTCTTCGGCCAGCACGACGAATTGCGCGAGGTTGATGGCGTACGTGCCCTCGCGCAGGATCTTGCGCTGCAAGCCTTTCTGGCCGCCCTGCGCGAGGAACGCGGCGACGTCGGTGAAGTCGGCGGCGACCTTGTTGCGGCCGAGGTTCTGGCCCGGCGCCATCGGCAGGCCGTCGCGCGCGAACACGTAGGCGAGGGTGCCCTGCTGGATCGTCACGAGGTTCTGGCGGTGCACGCGGTACTGGAACGGCGGGAAGAAATGAAAGCCGCCGCGCAGCACGCCCGGCTGGAAGCCCGCCTCGCCCTGCAGCGCGATGAAGCCGGCGTGGACGGACCCGCGCCCCGACCATTTTTTTTCCACGATCCCGATCCGGTCGTTGGGGATGTAGGCCACGCAGCTGCGCACGACTACCAGGATGACGGCGGCGATGAGGCCCGCGGCCGCGACGGCGACGATCTCGAACATATGGCGTCCTTTCGACGAGTAATGACGAGACCAGCGTAGCCGTGAAGCGCGTAAACGCGGTGTATACAGAGAGGGGCCGTTCGCAACGGCCCTGTAAAAACTTACGCCACCGCGGGTTCGACGACGTACTGCGCCACCTGCGCGGCCAGCGCCTTGCGGTAGGCGGGACGCGCCGTGCAGCGGTCGCGCCAGGCCGTCAGGCGGGCGAAGCGCTCGACGTAGCCCATGCCGTCCAGCAGGCGCACGACGGTCGTCATGAGGATGTCGGCCGCGCTGAAGCTGCCGGCCAGGTAGTCGCGGCCTTCCAGCCAGTCGTCCACCTGGCCCAGGCGCTTCAGCGCGATCTCTTCCAGCACGGGGCGCTGCGCTTCGGCCCACGGCTGGTCCATCGAAAACGCGACGAGGTTGGCGAGGTTGCCGACGTAGGGTTCGACCGAATTCAGTGCGGCGAACATCCACATCGTCACCTGCTCGCGCGCGGCCGGGTCGCGTGGCAGCAGGGAGGGATGGCGCTCGCCCAGGTGCAGCAGGATCGCGCCGGTCTCGAACAGCGTCCGGTCGCCATCCTGCAGCACGGGCACCTGGGCGAACGGCTGTTCGCGGCGGTAGGCGGGCGATTCATTGTCCTCGAAGCCGATCAGGCGCAGGTCGTAGGGCTGGCCGGCTTCCTCGAGGGCCCAGCGCACGCGCAGGTCGCGCACGTGGCCCACGGCAAACGAGGGAACCGAACGGAAGGTGGTCAGGGTGTACATGGTCGCGTCTCCTTGTGGTGAGTGCAGACCAGAATACGCGGCTACAAAATATGTTCAAGAACATAATGTGAATACGCGCATAATGCCGTTCTCGAAAGGAGAGCGAGATGCCCTACAGTAGCGAACACAAGGCCCAGACCCGCGAACGCATCGTGCATGCGGCGCGCCGGCTGTTCAATCGCCATGGCTTCGAGCAGGTGTCGATCGACCGCGTGATGTCCGAGGCCGGCCTCACGCGCGGCGGCTTCTATCACCATTTCGACAGCAAGGACGATTTGTACGCGGCGGCCGTCGCCAGCTTCAGCACGTGCAACCCGTTCAAGCCCGATTTCAAGGACACGCCGCCGCCCGCGCCGCGCGAACTGGCGCGCATGCTGGTCGACATCTACCTGAGCGACGAGGTGTTCGACAACATCGAGGCGCATTGCCCGTTGTATGCATTGCCCGGCGACGTGGCGCGCGCGGGGCTGTCGCCGCAGAAGGCGTACACGCAGCTGATCCGCAACCTCGTGCACGTGTACGCGGGCGCGCTCGCGCACGAAGCCGACGGCGAGCACCGGGCGCAGGCGATCGTCGCGCTGTGCGTGGGCGGGATGGTGCTGGCGCGGACGACCGACGACGCGGCGCTGCGCCGCTCGCTGCGGGCGGCCGCGCGGACGCAGGCACTTGCGTTGCTGGCGGCGATGTAAACGCCGTGTATAAATGTGGGCGCGGCGTGCAAGGACTGCGTAAACAGCGTGTGCGGCTCCAGAGTGAAGACGCCATTGTCTCAGCCGCGTGAGCAATTTTGTAATGACAATTGGTGAGTTTTTAGCGGCACAAATCCCCTAGACTGCTTGGCACCGGGTAGCAGGTGCTACCTGGCGACAATAACTAGGGAGTCCATAACATGGCCACGCAGCCGCTCTTCGACATCGGAAATGTCATCATCGCCCCTTCGCCCACCTTCGCGCGGCTGAAGGACAAACCGCGTCCCCTCGTTCCACTGCTGGTCCTGATCCTGCTGACGCTGGCCGTCAGCTGCTGGTACGTCTCGTCGCTCGATTTTGCCTGGTTCCGCGAGCACATGCTGGCGGCGCAAGGGAGCATGAAACCGGAAGCCCGGGCCGCGATGGCGCAGTTCCTGACGCCGAAGACGATGATGTGGAGTTCGGGCGCCGGCGCCGTGGTGGGCACGCCGCTGATCTGCGCCGTCGTGGCGCTGTATTACCTGTTGGCGGGCAAGGTGATGGGCACCGGCATCGGCTACGGCAAGTGGTTCGGCTTCGCCGTCTGGACCAGCATCCCGCGCCTGTTGACGGTGCCGCTGTCGGCGCTGCAGATCCTGACGTCGGGCGGCCGCCTGGCGCCGGAAGACATGAACATGGTGTCGCTCAACTACCTGCTGCTGCACCTGCCCGCGTCCAGCCCCTGGTTCGGCTTCGCCACCAATCTCGACCTGACGTCGGTGTGGTCCATCGCGCTGGCCGTGATTGGCCTGAAGGCCTGGACGGGACGCTCGACCGGCGCCTGCGTAACGGCCGCCGTCCTGCCGTACGTGCTCGTCTACGGCATCTGGGCCGCGAAAATCGCCTTCCTCGGTTAAGCGCATGAAGAAGAAACTGATAGGCGCGGCCGTCATCGTCGCGTTCTTCGTCGTCCCCGTGGCGGTGAAGATGGCGGGCAAGCAGACGCGCCGCGAGGCCGAGCTGGCGACCGTGCAGAAGCTGGCGATCCACCCGTCGATCCTCGCCACCGGCAATCTCGTGTTCCGCCAGGAGGTGCAGCTGTCGGCGGAAGTCATCGGCAAGGTGGCCGGCGTGCTGGTGAAGGAGGGCGACCAGGTGGCGCGCGGGCAGATCCTGCTGAAGCTCGATCCGACCGTGTACCTGTCCGAGGTGGCGCAGCAGGAAGCGAACCGGCGCAACGCCGCGATCGCGATCGAGCGCGCCCAGATCAACCTCGCGAACCAGCAGCGCAACCTGGACCGCACGGGCCAGCTGTACAAGGCGAAGTACATCGACATTTCGAAGTACGACGACGCCGTGCACCAGGTGGACCTGGCCAAGGTGGAGCTGCGCGCCAGCCGCGAGACGCTCGAGCAGGCCAGCGCGCTGTTGTCGCAGGCGCGCGAACACCTCGCCAAGACCGAGGTGCGCGCCCCGATCGACGGCACCGTGACGGCCGTGCCGATCAAGATCGGCGAGACCGCCGTCGCCAGCGCGACCGGCATCGCGGGATCGTCGCTGATGACGATCGCCGACGTCGGTTCCATCATGGCCGAGGTGAACGTGGACGAAGCGGACATTGCGCGCGTGGGCGTCGGCCAGCAGGCCAAGGTGTTCCCGGCCGCGTTTCCCGACCAGCCGGTGACGGGCCGCGTGGAAAGCGTGGCGATGGCGCCGAAGACCGTCCTCGGCGCGCAGGCCCAGGGCCGCAGCTATGTCGTCAAGCTGCGCCTGGAAGACGCGAAGCTGGCGCTGCGCTCGGGGATGACGTGCCGCGTCGAGATCGTCGTCGGCAACGGTGCGGCGCGGGCCGCGGTGCCGATCCAGGCCGTGCTGAGCGAGGAAATCCCCGGTGCGAAGGACAAGGTGAAAAACACCAGCTATGTGTTCGTCGTGCAGGATGGGAAGGTCAAGAAGACCACGGTGGAGCTGGGCCTGTCCGACGACACCAACCAGGAAGTGACGAAGGGCGTGGCGGCCGGCCAGACGATCGCCGTGGGCCCGGCGCGCCTGCTGCGCGAGCTGCACGACGGCGATGCCGTCACGGCGAAGAAGGCGGACGTGAAGGTCGCCGAAGGAGTGTCGCGGTGATCCGTCTGGAAGGCGTGACGCGGCAGTACCAGATGGGCGACCAGACGGTGCATGCGCTGCAGGGCGTCGACCTGCACATCCGGGCCAATGAATTCGTCGCGTTTATCGGCGCGTCCGGCTCCGGCAAGTCGACCATGATGAACATCGTCGGCTGCCTCGACCGGCCCAGCAGCGGCGCGTACTGGCTCAACGGACGCGAGGTCGCGACGATGTCCGGCGACGAGCTGGCGCGCGTGCGCAACGAGGAGATCGGCTTCATCTTCCAGAGTTTTCACCTGCTGCCGCGCGCGAGTGCGCTCGACAACGTGGCGCAGCCGCTGATCTACCGCGGCATCCCGCTGCGCGAACGCCTCGCGCTGGCGGAGCAGGCGTTGCAGCGCGTGGGCCTGGGCGGACGGGTGCACCACCGGCCCAACGAACTGTCGGGCGGCCAGCGCCAGCGCGTGGCGATCGCCCGTGCATTGGTCGGCAAGCCGTCGATCCTGCTGGCCGACGAACCGACGGGGAACCTCGATTCGGCCACCAGCGAGGAGATCCTGGCGCTGATCCGCGAACTGCACGCGGGCGGGCAGACGGTCGTCATGGTGACCCACGAGCCCGAGATCGCGGCGCAGTGCCGGCGCATCGTACGGCTGCGCGACGGGCGCATCGTATCGGATACGGAGAACGCGGCATGAACCTGTTCCTCGAAAGCCTGCGCTCGGCGCTGGCGTCGATCCGCGCGCACCGGCTGCGCAGTTTCCTCACGTCGCTCGGCATCATCATCGGGGTGGCGTCGGTGATCACGGTGATTTCGCTGATCCAGGGCCTGTCGAAAAGCGTCACCGACCAGTTCGAAGGGCTGGGCGGCAACGGCCTGACGGTGCGGCCGCACAACGAATTCAAGGAGGTCATGCGCGGCAAGGTGAACTACCTGCACTTCGAGGACGTGGAGCAGCTGCGCCTGCGCGTGGAGGGCATCCGCAACCTCAGTCCCGTGTTCACGCCCGGCTTTTCCGAGGTGCGCTTCACGGGCATGTCGGCGACGGCGCAGGTGTTCGCGACGACGGCCACCTACCAGGAAGTGAACGGCCGCTACGCGCGGCTGGGGCGGTTCCTCAGCGATTCCGACGACGCCGGCGCGCGCCGCGTGGCCGTCATCGGCGAGAAGCTGATCGAGGACCTGCACCTGCCGCCCAACCCGGTCGGGCAATTCGTCCTGTACGCGAACGAGTGGTTCAAGATCGTCGGCGTGATGGAAAAACGGGGCGAGATCTTCGGTATGTCCCAGGACAACTACATGATCATCCCGTTCAAGACGGGGCAGAGCATCATCGGCAACAACACGCGCCCGCAGCTGCAGATCACCGTGGCCGTGCGCGACCTGGGCCGGCTGGACGCGACCCGCAGCCACATCCGCATGGTCATGCGCCAGGCGCACCGCCTCAAGCCCGAGGACACGGACGATTTCGAGATCGAATCGGCCGACCAGATCGCGAAATCGTTCGAAAAGCTGAGCGGCACCGTGACGCTCGTGATGGGTGGCGTGGTCGGCATCGCGCTGCTGGTGGGCGGCATCGGCATCATGAACATCATGCTGGTGTCGGTGAAGGAGCGCACCCGCGAGATCGGCATCTGCAAGGCGATCGGTGCGCGCAGCCGCGACATCCTGCTGCAGTTCCTGATCGAGGCCGTCACCCTGTCGCTGCTGGGCGGGCTGCTGGGCCTCGTGATCGGCTACGGGCTGGGCGTGGGCATCGCCGCCATGATCCCCGACTTCCCGCCGGCCGTCGTGCCGTGGTGGGCGGTGGCGCTGTCGGTGCTGTTCTCGGGCGGCGTGGGCGTCGTGTTCGGCGTCGTGCCGGCCAGCCAGGCGGCGCGCCTGGACCCGATCGACGCGCTCCGCTACGAATAACGCGGCAAAAAATTCGGGGTCAGAGCACTTTTTCGTGCACGATCTTCTGAGAAAGTTTTTATGGCGGATGCGGCCAGTCCGCTTCGCCGGCTAGCGATCGATACGTTGACGCTGCGCGCAGGGATTGGTGGCTTGGCTTTACATACAGACATTGATCCGAAATGTGCTCTGCCCCCGAATCTGGCAGACGAAAAAAAACCGGAGCGTGCTCCGGTTTTTTTGTTGGCGTGACAGGGGTCAGGCCGCCAGCTTTTTCTTCAGCAGCTCGGTGACCTGCGCCGGATTCGCCTTGCCCTTCGACGCCTTCATGCACTGGCCGATCAGCGCGTTGATGGCGGCTTCCTTGCCGGCCCTGTACTGCTCGACCGACTTCGCGTTGTTGGCCAGGACCTCGTCGACGATCGCTTCCAGCGCGCCCGTGTCCGAGATCTGCTTCAGGCCTTCGCGCTCGATGATGGCGTCGGCCAGGTTTTCGTCGCCCGACTGCGCTTCCCACATCAGGCTGAACACCTTCTTGCCGGCGTTGTTCGAGATCGTGCCGTCGGCGATGCGCTTGAGCAGCAGCGCGAGTTGCGACGCTTCCACCGGCGACTCCTCGATGGCGACATCGGCGCGGTTCAGCGCCGACGACACGTCGCCCATCAGCCAGTTCGCGGCCGTCTTGGCGTTGTCCTTGCCGGCCTTGGCGACGACGGCTTCGTAATACGTCGCCATCGCCTGCGACGACGTCAGGATCAGCGAATCATATTCCGGCAGGCCGTAGTCGCGGATGAAACGCTCGCGCATCGCGGCCGGCAGTTCCGGCATGTCGGCCTTCACGCGGGCTATCCAGTCCTGCGAGATCGCCAGCGGCGGCAGGTCGGGGTCGGGGAAGTAGCGGTAGTCCTGCGCGTCTTCCTTGCTGCGCATCTGGCGCGTTTCCTTGCGGTCCGGGTCCCACAGGCGCGTGGCCTGCACGACCTTGCCGCCGTCCTCGATCAGTTCGATCTGGCGGCGCACCTCGTAATGGACCGCTTCTTCGATGAAGCGGAACGAGTTAAGGTTCTTGATTTCGCAGCGCGTGCCGAATTCCTTCTGGCCGACGGGGCGCACCGACACGTTGACGTCGCAGCGGAACGAGCCTTCCTGCATATTGCCGTCGCAGACGCCCAACCACATCACCAGGCCGTGCAGCGCTTTCGCATAGGCGACGGCTTCGGCGGCGCTGCGGATTTCCGGCTCGGAGACGATCTCCAGCAGCGGCGTGCCGGCGCGGTTCAGGTCGATGCCGCTCATGCCATGGTAGTCCTCGTGCAGCGACTTGCCGGCGTCTTCCTCGAGGTGGGCGCGGGTCAGGTTGACGGTCTTCGTCTCCAGCTTGCCGTCCTTCTCGAACGCGAACGTGAGGCTGCCGCCCTGCACG
>JBJMVU010000383.1:0-15420 GCA_045810485.1 Massilia sp.
ATGGAGGAGCAGTACATCCGCCAGGCCGGCTTCCTGCACGACGAAGGCGCGCTGCCGCAGCAGGTCGATGCGGCCATCGAAAAGTTCGGCTTCGCGATGGGGCCGTTCCGCATGGGCGACCTGGCCGGCAACGACGTCGGGTGGTACATCCGCAAGCGCCGCGCCGTCGAGTCGCCGGACCTGAAATACTCGAAGACGGCGGACCTGCTGTGCGAAGAGGGCCGCTTCGGCCAGAAGACGGGCGCCGGCTGGTACGACTACCAGGCGGGCGACCGCACGCCGCGGCCGTCGCCGTGGGTCGACGACATGATCGTCAGGCACGCGCAGGATCTGGGCGTCAATCGCCGCGCGATTGCCGACGAGGAGATCGTCGAGCGCCTCGTCTATGCGCTGGTCAACGAGGGCGCGCGGATCCTGGAAGAGGGCATCGCGCTGCGCGCGTCGGACATCGACATGGTCTACCTGTCCGGCTATGGCTTCCCGCTGTTCCGCGGCGGCCCGATGTTTTATGCCGACACGGTCGGCCTGCCGGCCGTGCTGGCCGCCGTCGAGAAATACGCGCGCGGCTACCACGGCGAGGCGTGGACGCCGGCCCCGCTGCTCGTCCGGCTGGCAGGCGAAGGCAAGTCGTTCAACGGCTGACGCGCCACAGGGTCAGCGCGGCGCCCGCATACCACAGCGCCTGCAGCCCCGTCAGCAGCATCAGGGAATGCGGGTGCATGTGCAGGCCGCTCGCCGCCGCGAGCGCGGTGCCGACGCCGGCCGGCAGCGCCAGCGCGGCCAGCAGCCGGGTCGTGCGCGGGTTCGCCCACGACAGGCAGCACATGCCCGCGCCCATGCCGATCAGGCCCGCCTTGGTCAGCACCTGGATCGCGATGCCGACCAGCGCAAACAGCGCGGCCGTGCCGTCGTTCGTCCAGCCCTGGTCGAGGACGACTTGCGCCAGGCGCGGCGTAATGAAACCGTCGCACAGCATCGCGCCGCCGACGGCCGCGCAGCCCAGTGCGTGGCACAGGAGGCCGAAGACGATCACCGGCCGGCGCATGCCGAGCGCCTGCGCCAGCGCGGTCACGCCGTACAGCAGGAAGCCGCAGACGACGAACAGCGCGCCGTGCACGCGCGCCGCGCCGTCGCCGAGGCGCACGAGCGCGGCCAGCGTGTCGGCATAACCGCCGCCGTGCGCCACGACGGGATGGTGGGCGAGCAGGGCGACCATGGCCGCGCCGGCGACGACGAGGGCCCAGGCGGCGGGCGGGATCGAACGGGGCGTGACGGGTGGAGTCGGGTCGGCTGTTATCATGGCGGTCCTTTCAGTTTTTAAAACCACATTGGAACAGGCGCGGGCGCGCCGTTGGCGGATGACCGGGCTGCGGCGTCCGTTAGCGGACAAAACCCGCGCGATGTCCGCTAACGGGGGCGGGATGGAAGAATCCGTGCTGGACCGGCGCAAGCAGCGCACACGCAAGGCGGCCGTGGCCGCGTTCGTCGAACTGCTGATGGCGCAGGGGTATGAGGCCGTCGCGATGACGGCGGTGGCCGAGCGCGCGGACCTCGGCCGCTCCACGCTGTACGAACATTTCCGCACGAAGGACGACCTGCTGGCGGCGTCGCTGGACTGGCCGCTCGCCGTGCTGGCGGCCGATCCGCCCGATCCGGCGGCACTGCAGCGGCTCATCGAGCATGTGCGCGAGCGGTCGGGCGCCGTGCGCATCATGCTGGAACAGCCGCTGCGCTCGCGCATTGCGCGCCTGCTGGCGGCGCGCATCGCGCCGGGTGTGCACGCTCGGGGCATCCCGGGGCCGCGCGCGGACGTGCGCGCGCTCGCGTGCGCGGAAGGCCAGCTGGCGGCGCTCGGCATGTGGATGCAGGGCAGCGGCATACCGGCGGGCGTGCTGGCCGAGGAGCTGGCGCGGCTGGCCGGCGCGGTCGCCGTGCCCTGATAATGCCCCTGATGCGGGCAGGGTGCGCGGCGTGCTAGGCTGTGGCCACCATGAAGAACGCCCTCCTGATCGCGACCGCCTGCCTGCTCGGACTGTTGTCCACGACGGGCGCGTCGCTGCCGTATCCCATCCTGCCGCCGCTGTTCGTGAACGGCGCACCGGACAGCCTGACGCACTTCCTCGGCCTGCCGCCCAAGCTGCTGTTCGCGCTGGCGCTGATGGTCAACCCGATCGGCCTGCTGCTGGGCACCGCCGTGCTCGGGTCGCTGTCGGACCGCTACGGCCGTCGGCCGCTGCTGCTCATGACGGCCGTCGGCGCCGCAATCGGCCACGTGCTGACGGCGTGGGCGCTGGCAAGCCGCTCGTATCCCCTGTTCCTCGTCGCCCGCTTCGGCACGGGCCTGCTGGAAGGCCATAGCGCCATCGTGCGCGCGATGCTCGCGGACCGCCTGCAAGGCCCGCTGCGCAACCACGCGCTGTCGTGGCTGAACGGTGCGCTGCATCTGGGCTGGCTGTTCGGGCCCTTGCTGGCCGGGTTCACGATCGCATGGGGCGTCACGGTCCCGTTCTACATCGCCGCGGGCGCGCTGCTGCTGGGCGCCGTCCTCGTCGGCGTCGCGCTGGAACGCAAGCCGCGCGCGGACGGGCCGTCATGGTGGAACGTCGCGCGCGAACGCCATGCGTTCAACCTGCTGCGTCACGACGGCCTGCGCGCCCTGTTCGGCGTGCAGCTCGCATACACGTGCGGCGTCACGGCGTTCTACGAGTTCTATCCGCTGTGGCTCGTCGAGGTGGGCCATTACGACACCCGCGCGATCGCCCTGGTCAATGTGGGGATGTGCGGCCTGATGACGTGCTCCGCGCTGTTCGCCGGCCGCGCCAGCCGCACGGAACCGATGCGCCGCGCCGCGTGGCTGGCCGCCTGTGTGGCGCTGGCCATCGGGTCGCTCGGCGTGGGCCACCTGTGGGTGGGCCTCGTGGGCATCATGGCGTTCGGCCTGCCGCACGCGTTCTACAACGCGGTCGTGCAGGCGTGGGCCGCCGACCGTTTCGGCGGCGGCCACGGACAGGGCGCCGTCATGGGACTGCTGTCGACGACGTTCTGTCTCGCGAACATCCTGATGGCCGCGGCGGGCGCCGTGCTGACGCTCATCGACACGCGGCTCGTGCTGCTGCTCGGCGCGGTCCTCACGGCGTGGGCGGCGAACCGGATGCGGACATGGAGGAGCGGAACGGTGGCCGTCCAGCCATAATTGGAGAGATTCCAAACGTACGTACTGCATTACAATGACCGCCTTTGACAAAATTACATCGAGTATTTCGAGGGCGACATTAAATGCAAGTTATGTTTCGATATTTCGGCCCGCTGGTGCTGGGTCTCGTGCTCGCCGGCTGCGGCGGTGGTGGGGGCGGTGGCGATAGCGGCGGCGGTAGCGGCGGCACGGGCGGCGCCGCCAATCCGGACGGAGCGTGGCTGACGTTTACGCCCAATCCCGTGGCGGTGACGGTGGCCGAGGGCGACAGTACGACGTTCCAGATCACGGCGACGTCCAGCCGTACGTTCAGCAAGCCGTTCAATGTGGCGGTGATCGACGGGACCGGGGTGATTACGACGAGCGTGCAGGTGAGCGCGTTGAGCCAATTGCAGTACCAGGCGACGCTGCAGACGTCCTCCGCGCTGCGGGCGGGCGAGCACCCGACGACGCTCGAAGTCCGGCTGTGCGAGGATGATCCGCTCGTCTGCCATACGCCGTTGCCCGGTTCGCCGTGGCGCGTGCCGCTGAACGTGACGGTGAAGCCGTCCGCCGACGCGGGAAAACGCGTGACCGTATCGGTGGCGCCGTCCACCCTGTCCCTGGTTGCGTATCCGGGCGAGGTCGCGACCGTCGAGCTGCGCGGCCAGATCGGCGGCGACACGTTGACCAAAAGCTTCCAGGTCGGCGTGATCGATCCGTCCGCCGTCATCGCGGGCGCTGTCACGTCGTCCGATGCGCACGGATTCAGTGCGACCCTGACGACGGTCGCCAACCTGGCGCAGGGCGATTACAAGGGCAACGTGGAGGTACGGTTGTGCTATGACGACCCGCGCGTCTGCGGCGCTCCGGTGCCTGGTTCGCCCTGGCTGGTGCCGCTGAACCTCGCGGTGAAATCGTCCCGCGATGCGGACAAGCACGTGACCGTGTCGGTGACGCCGTCCGCGCTGGCGCTGGTCACGTATCCGGGCGAGGTCGCGACGGTCGACGTGCGGGGCCAGATCGGTGGCGACATGCTCAGCAGGAGCTTCCAGGTCGGCGTGATCGATCCGTCCGCCGGCGTCACGGGCGTCACGACGTTCGCCGATGCGCATGGATTCGGTGCGACGCTGACGACGTCCACCGGTCTGGTGCTGGGTGACTACAACAGTAACGTGGAAGTGCGGCTGTGCTTCGACGACCCACGCGTGTGCAGCTTGCCGGTGCCGGGCTCGCCGTGGCTGGTGCCGCTGAAGGTTGCCGTCAAGTCGCCCGTGAACCTGACGAAGCTCGTGCCCGTGTCGGGCATCGGGGCCTGGTCGACCTACCAGGGCAACGCGGCCCACACGGGATTCGTTGCCGCGAGTTTCGACGTGGCGAAATTCAGCCGCCGCTGGAACATCCCCGCCATTTCTGGCTCCATGCAGCCCCTCAACGGCGCGGCAAGCGACAACGGCATGGTGTTCGTGACCCGCACCGATGCCTCCGGCCGCGCCGAGGTGGTGGCCATCAGCGAGGCGTCGGGTGCGGAAGCGTGGCGCACGTCGCTCGGCGCGATGCACCACGTGAACCCGCCGGCCGCGGGTAACCGCCAGGTGTACGTCACCACGACCGGGCACGAGGACTCGTTCCTGTGGGTGTTCGACCAGCGCACGGGCGCGTTGCAAAGCAAGGCGAGCCTGTCGTCGCAGTGGGAAAACTACATGGCGCCGACAGTGGTCGGCACCGATGTGTACACCGAGGATGGTTACTATGGGGGCCTGAGCAAGTTCTCCAGCGTGAACGGCAGCCGGACCTGGTCGGCCGGCATGCCGCAATACGATTCGTGGACGCCGGCCGTCGATGTGAGCAACGCGTATGCCTACATGTCGGGCCAGCTGATCGCCGTCGACGTCGCCACGGGCAAGGATCGGTGGGCGGTGACGGATCCGGAAAACGTCTGGATGGGCTATATGGGGGCGCCCGTCGTGTTGTCCGGTACGCAGGCGTTCGTGGCGAACGGGGGACGCGTCATGGCGTTCGACCTCGCCAGGCATACCCGCGCCTGGTCGGTCAGCGGCACTGTCACCAGCCAGCCGGCATTCGGCAACGGCACGGTGTACGTCCTGAATGCGAACGGCACCGTGCTGGAAGCGCGGTCGCCGGCCGACGGCAGGCTGCAATGGACGTCCGAATCGCTGGGTGGCGGCAGCTTCACCCGGGTGATCGTCACGCGCAACCTGGCGTTCGTCAGTTCCGACAACCGCACGGTGGCGATCGATCTCGCCACCCACAAGGCGGTGTGGAGCTACCCGCGGGGCGGCGACATGTCGGTCTCTTCGAACGGGGTCCTGTACATCCTCGGCAGCGACGCCGCGCTGGCGGCGGTCAACCTGCAGTGACGCGGCGGCCGGCGCCGCCGCCGGCCTTAACGCGTCTCCGGCACCAGCGCCTTCAGGATCGGCCGCACGAAGTCGTCCTTCTTGAAGTCGTACAGCACGAAGTCGCTGGAGAACTGCCAGTAGCCCCACGCGAAGCCATATTTCTCGGCCGTGCGGGCGACGGTCGACGTCCACAGCACGCGGTCGTCCATCGCGGCCTTGTCGTAGGCGCCGAATTCGCCGAGGAAGACGGGGCGGCCGCTCGCGTCGCTCCAGGCTTTCACCGCGGCGAAGTCCTGGTCGATGCGCGCGATCTCCGCCGGCTTGCCGAAGCGGATGCCCGTCGTCGACCGGATCGGTTCATCTGCCCACGACGCGCCCTGGTGCGTGAACGGGAACGGGTCGTAGTAGTGGAACGTGGCAATGAGGTGCTTGTCGGCGGCCGGCAGTACGAGGTCCTTCAGCGTGTCGCGGCTGTTCCAGCGCACGCCGCCGACGATGACGTTGCGCGTGGGGTTCGACTTGCGCATGACGGCCAGCACCTGCGGGAAGCTGGCGTTCCACGTGGCCGCGTCGAACTGGCCGTGCGGCTCGTTCAGCAGCTCGAAGACGACCGTGTTCGGTTCGTTGCGATAGCGCTCCGCCAGCTGGCTCCAGACCGCTTTCAGCTTCGGCATGCAGGCCGCGACGTCCTTCGAGCAGTCGTCGAAATCGTGCTCGTCGATGATCACGTTCAGGCCGTGCTTCTGCGCCGTCGCCACGACCCAGTCGAGGCGGTTGAGCCATTTCGGATCGAGGCGGTGTTGCGCGTCCAGCGCGCCGAACGCGAACAGCACGACGCGCACGGTCGCGAAGCCGGCCGCCTTGATCTTCGCGAAGTGCGCGTCCTTGTAGTTGCCCTGAGCGCCGTCGCGCCAGAACGGGTCGTAGCCGATCACGTTGACGCCGCGGCCCATCCGCTTCACCTGGTCGTGTGCCGATATCTCCTTGAACTGCGACGTGGCGGGCGGCGGGTTGGGAGCGGGATCGTCGGCGCACGCGGCATGCGCGACAAGGGTGAGCGTGACGGCGGCGGCGAGGCGCGGCAGCTTGAACATGAAAAGTCTCCATCGTTATCGTTGTGTCTGCCGATGGTAGCGCTATCTCTGGCTGCTGCCAAGCGTATGCCGAAATTCGGGGGCAGAGCACTTTTTGAGGCACGAGCTTCGAAGCAAGTCCGGTACGGAGACCTAGTGCGATTCCATGCGGTCGCATCGTGCTGCCAAGTGAGCCGCTCAAGTAGTCATATGCGTTGAGACATTGATCGGAAATGTGCTCTGCCCCGAATTTGATTTTTGTGATGCGCAACGAAAAAGCCGCCATCGCTGGCGGCTTGTCAAAGTGCGTCGACTGAACGCTCAATCGGCCGCGTAGATGTTGTTGTCCTTCGTCTCGCGCACGAACAGCATGCCGATGACGACGGTCGCGACGGCGATCACGATCGGATACCACAGGCCGTAATAGATGTTGCCGTTCGCCGCGACGAGGGCGAAGGCGGTCGTCGGCAGCAGGCCGCCGAACCAGCCGTTGCCGATGTGGTAGGGCAGCGACATCGACGTATAGCGGATGCGGGTCGGGAACATCTCGACGAGCATCGCGGCCACGGGGCCGTACACCATCGTCACGTACAGCACGAGCACGAACAGCAGCAGCACGAGCATCGGCTTGTTGATCTGCGTGGGGTCGGCCTTGGCCGGGTAGCCGGCGGCCTTGATGGCGGCGCCGAGGTCCTTCTTCAGCGCCGTTTCGCGGTCCTTGCTGGCCAGGTCGAAATTCAGGCCGTCCGGCGTCATCGATGCGTTGAACGACGGGTAGACCTTGTCGCCGACCTTGACGCTGGCGATGGTGCCGCTTGGGGCGTCCTGGCGCGTGTAGCTGACGGAGGCCGCCGTCAGCTGCGCGGTGGCGATGTCGCACGACGACGGGAATTTCTTCGTGCCCGTGGCGTTGAACTGGAAGTGGCAGGAGCCGGGATCGGCCACGACGACGACGGGCGAGTTGTTCAGCGCCGTCTCCAGCGCCGGGTTGCCGTAGTGCGTGAGGCCCTTGAAGATCGGGAAGTACGTCAGCGCGGCGATGAGGCAGCCGGCCATGATGATCGTCTTGCGGCCGATGCGGTCGGACAGCGAGCCGAAAAAGATGAAGAATGGCGTCGCCAGCGCCAGCGCGATGGCGATCAGGATGTTGGCCGTGGCGTCGTCGATCTTCAGCGTCTTGGTGAGGAAGAACAGCGCATAGAACTGGCCCGTGTACCACACGACGGCCTGGCCCATCACGATGCCCAGCAGCGCGACCAGGGCGATCTTCGCGTTCTTCCAGGTCAGGAAGGCTTCGCTCAGCGGCGCCTTCGACGTGCGGCCCTCGGCCTTCATGCGCGCGAACGCGGGCGACTCGCTCATCGACATGCGGATCCACACCGACACCGCGAGCAGCAGCACGGAGACGAGGAACGGGATGCGCCAGCCCCACGCGTCGAACGCGGCGGTGTCCATGCCGGCGCGCACGCCCGTGATCACGAGCAGCGACAGGAACAGGCCGAGCGTGGCCGTCGTCTGGATCCACGACGTGAAGTAGCCGCGCCGGCCGTGCGGCGCGTGTTCGGCCACGTACGTGGCGGCGCCGCCGTATTCGCCGCCCAGCGCGAGGCCCTGCAGGATGCGCAGGGTGACGAGGACGATGGGCGCCACGATGCCGATCGACGCATAGCCGGGCAGCAGGCCGACGATGAACGTGGACCCGCCCATGATCATGATCGTGACGAGGAACGTGTACTTCCGGCCGATCATGTCGCCGAGGCGCCCGAACACGAGCGCGCCGAACGGCCGCACGATGAAGCCGGCCGCGAAGGCGAGCAGCGCGAAGATGAACGAGGTGGTCGGGTCGCCGATGAAGAACTGCTTGGCGATCACGGTCGCCAGCGAACCGTATAGATAAAAGTCGTACCATTCGAAGACGGTACCGAGCGAGGAAGCGAAGATGACCTTGCGCTCCTCCTTCGTCAGCCCAACGCCGGACGGCGTCGATTTGCCGCCCGCGGCCATGCCGGGGTTGATTGCCATTGTGGTCTCCTGTCGTATTTTTTCTGTGCGTTCTGTGCGCCGCCCGATGGCGCGGGCGATTTGCTGACTGTGCGCCGGGAAGCTTACGGCACGCTTGCTGCAAACTTACGCGGGGCTTACAGGTCAGCTGTGTCGTCGGACGCGACGTCGTCCGGCGAGGCGTCGCCCGGGGCCTCATGCACCCGGGCGTACCTGTACGCTTCCGTCGAGCGCTCCAGCGCGAGGCCCAGCGCCGTCGTCAGCTCGCCGCGCGAGACGCCCTGCCCGAGCTGCTGGACGGCGAAGCTGTTGCGCAGGGTGCGGCCGCCGGCGCGCGAGACGGCGATGCCGGCCCGCTCGAACGTCGCGCGCGTCTGCCGGTAGACGGTCGCCTTGTGTAGCGGCTCCCCTTCGAGGTTGGCGGGGAAGACGAGGTCCCCGGGAATCTCGAGCGCCTCCCGCTCCTTCAGCCACGCCGTCAGTTCGGCGACGCCGGCCTGCGGCAGGGTCGTCGTGTGCTCGTAGCTCGTGCGGTGCTTCGCTTCCGGCGTGATGTTCAATTCGATGGCGCCGGCGATGTCGGGCTGGCGGCCCACTTCGTCCAGCAGCAGGCCGATCGCTTCCGCCACGCGCAGGCCGGCGAGCGCCATCACGATCTGCATCGCGCGGTCGCGCCGGCGCTTCCATCCCGCGTGGCCTTCCATGTCCTCCGTGCGCCCGGCGGGGAGGGCGGCCAGGAAGCGCTGCAGGTCGTCCGGGCCCAGCGCGGTCATCGGGGCGTCCTCGGCCAGGTGGGCGCGGTCCGTCGCGATGATCGCCTGCCGGGCCGGGTTCGGCGCGCGGTCCAGGTACTCGAAGCAGCGCTCCAGCAGGCGCAGATAGCGGTACGCGATCTTGCTGTTGAGGTCGCGCTGGCCATCCTTCGACAGCTCGATGAAGCGGCGCAGGTCGGCCGCGTTCACGGTCGACATCCTGAGGCCGCGTTCGAGCATCCACGTGGCGAACTTGCCGAACATGAATTTGTAGATCGTGGCGGATTCGTTCGACACGGGCAGCGGCACGTCGCGCTGGCGGCTGGACGTGAGGACGAATTCCGGCGTCACGACGAAGGCGGCGAAGGCCTCGACGGGGCGCTTGTCCCATTCGGCAAGAGAGGGTGGCTGGCTCATGGCCTCATCATACTGCAACTAACCGACTTGGTGCGCCGGGAAATGCCGCTGCGGCAAGCACGACTGGAACTTCGACAATATACTCGGAGACCTCCATCACTCACACACATGGGAGTGCATCGCATGTCCGACCATCCGCCCGAAGGCCTGCCGGCCTACCGCGTCCTCACCGGCCCGGACGACGCCGCGTTCTGCCGCCGCGTGAGCGCAGCGCTCGAGCTGGGCTATCTGCTGTACGGGTCGCCCAGCACGACGTTCAATGGCGAGTCCGTCATCGTGGCGCAAGCCATCATCTGGCCGAGCATGCGGTCCTCGATCGCGTAAAACAAGACATTGCCCGGGCGCGCGACGGCAGGCCTGCGTCTGGACCATTGTTTTGCAACTAACCGACAGTCGACCCACGCCCACCACAACCCCGCCACCAGCGAAGCGGGGCGCCCGCGCCTTATCGCTCTTATAATGGGCAAGCGGCACCCCACCCAACGGGACGCCGCCACAGTCTGAAACCAAACGCTACCAAGGAAATCCATGCTCAAGCACATCGTCATGTGGAAACTGAAAGACCAGGCCGAAGGCGCCGACCGCGCCGCCAACGCCACCGAAATGAAGCGCCGCCTGGACGAATGCGCCAGCATCGTCCCGGGCCAGGTCAAGTTCGAGGTCGTCATCGCCCAGCCCGGCCTGGAAGCCACGTACGACGTCGTGCTGTACTCGGAATTCGAAGACAAGGCCGCGCTCGACGCGTACATCAAGCACCCGGTGCACCAGGCGGTGGTGCCGTTCATCGGCGCGATCCGCGAAGGGCGCCAGTGCATGGACTACGAAGTTTGACGTAAGCAGCAGAAGCGACGGGAGGTCGCCATGGAGAATTTTGCGGGACGGGTGGCCGTCATCACGGGCGCCGGCAGCGGACTCGGACGCGAGTTCGCCAACGAGGCGGCCAGGCTGGGCATGAAGCTGGTCCTGGCCGACGTCGATGCGCACGCGCTGGAACAGGTGAGCAGCGCCTTGCAGGCCGACGGCGCCGACGTGCTGGCGATGGTGTGCGACGTGAGCAAGGCCGCGCACGTGGAAGAACTGGCGGATGCGGCGATGATCCGCTACCACGGCGTGCACCTCCTGTTCAACAATGCCGGCGTCGCCACGGCTGGGCTCATCTGGGAGTACAGCGAAGCCGATTGGGACTGGGTGCTGGGCGTGAACCTGTGGGGCGTGATCCACGGCGTGCGCGTGTTCACGCCGCTGATGCTCGAGGCCGCGCGGCGCGAACCGGGCTACGAAGGCCATATCGTGAACACGGCGTCGATGGCGGGCCTGCTGGTGCCGCCCGTCATGGGCCCGTACAACGTGTCGAAACACGCCGTCGTCGCGCTGTCCGAGACGCTGTACCACGAACTGCGCCTCGTCGACGCGTCCGTGCAGGCATCCGTCCTGTGCCCGTATTTCGTCCCGACGGATATTGCGCACGCCGAGCGGCACCGCCCCGGCGAACACCGCCAAGACGCGCCGCCGACGCCCAGCCAGCAGGCGGGCCGGGCGCTGCTCGAGCAGGCGGTCGCCTCCGGCAAGCTGTCCGCGGCCGACGTGGCCCGCATCACGTTCGACGGCATCCGCCGCGGCGACTTCTATATCTACACGCATCCCCAGGCGCTGCAGGCCGTGGCCCAGCGCATGGATGCCATCGTGCACGGTCATCCACCCGCGGATCCATACGCCGCGACGCCGCAGTTCACGGACATGCTGAAGGCAGGCGTTCAGGGCTCCGCAAAGTAAGGCGGCACGTTCGCCGCGATGTGCGCGAATTCCGCCGGCGACAGCGGCAGCTTCCGGAACGCGGCCCACGACTCGCGCGGCCGCAGGTTGGCGCCCTGCGCCGAGTCCGTCCCGTACAGCACGCGGCCCACACCGATCTGGCGGATGAATTTCACGACCACTGCCGCCGTCTCCGGCCTGATGTCGCGGTCGACGATGGACGCGACGTCGAACCACAGGTTGTTCGCATGCGGGTCGTGGTTCTCGACGGCGTCGGCCAGCACGGCCATCGCAGCCTGCGCGGGCGGATCGTCGTAGCCCGGACCGGACCCGGCGAAGTGGGCCACCTGCACGACGACGTCGGGCGCGGCCGGCATCACCTGGTCGAGGAAGATGCGCGCCTGCGCCGCGCCATACGGCCGCTTCTTGCCGATGTTGGCGCGCAGGTGGACGACGACGGCCATCCCGTGCGCGTTCGCGGCCGCGAACACCTGGCGCAGCCGTGCGACGTGGGCCGGGTCGTCCACCTGCACGTCCGAATTCCCGATGTGCAGCTTGATCCCGTGGTCCAGGCCGGGCGTCTTCGCGCACCGTTCGAGTTCCGCGAGCGCATAGTCTTTCAATGGGTTGAAGCTGCAGAACGCGATCAGCCGGCCCGGGTGACGCGCGGCCTGCGCCGCCGTCCAGTCGTTCTCGCTCCGCACTTTCGCGACCTCGTCGTCGACCTTGCGGGAAGGGCTTCCGACCATGTAGGCGATGGACAGCAGCACGGCCCTCCTGATGCCGGCCGCGTCCAGCAGCGGGACCAGCTGGTCGGCATCGAGCGCAACGAGGCCGGACGACGGGCCGAGCATGGCGATGTCGGCCGCGCTGAACACGTGCTGGTGATAGTCCCCGGCGGGGACCGTCTGGGCGTGCGCCGCGCCTGCGAACGGCAGGGCGGCAAGGAGAGCGACAATGAGGGCGCGGAGGGTGTGCATGCCCGCAGTGTATCAGCGGGTGGCGCAGAACCCCGCGTCGTCATTGGTCCCGCCGGCCGCCAGGTCGCGGTTCCAGTCGGGACCGGACAGGTGCATCGTCGCGCCGTCCATCGTGTACTTGCCGTTCCACAGGCCGGAGAGCGTGCCCTGGACGTTGGGTACGTCGACGGTCCAGCCCACCACCCTGGCGGCGCCGTTGTTGGTGACGGCGACCCTGGCGCAGTACCCGCTCGTCCAGTCGGCCGTGATCACGAGTGTCGCCGTGACGGCGCCGGCGGGCGGCGGTGGTGGCGGCTCCGCCGGTTTTGCCGGACGCGTCGCGCACAGGCCCACCTGCGTGGATTGGCCCGGCCGCAGCTTGCGGTCGTAGGCGGGCCCCTGCAGGCTCAACACGCCATCCGCCAGCGTGTACCGCGCGTTCCACAGCGACGTGATCGTGTCGCTGAACGGGATCGTCGTGCTCCAGTAGCCGGCCGTCGTGCCGACGTTCGTCACGGTCAGCGTGCCGCAGTAGCCGGCGCCCCAGTCGTTCGAGGCGTCCAGCTGCGTCCCGAGGTCCAGCGGCGGCGGCGGGGGCAGCGGGTGCGGGTACGGGCCCGGCTCCGTCGCGGCCGGGTCGAGGAAGGCCCGCTTCACCGCGGTGAGCAGCGGGTTGTCGACGCCGTCCGTCGTGCCGTAGTTGATCAGCCAGATGATCGTGCCGGCCGCGCCTTCGCCGTCGCGCGTCGATTGCGTCCACGCGCCTTTCGCCGCGATGGTCGCCGGTTCCTCGTAGCTGATGTAGCCGCTGGGCCAGTCCGGACGGTCGACCGGCGTGTAGCCGCCCGGGTAGACGCGGTAGCTCGTCTGCGTCGGCGCGTCCCACGCGTAGACGCCCTTGTCCAGGTAGCCGTATTTGTGGAGCATCGTGTAGCTCCAGCGGTAGTCGAGCACCGACCACTTGCCGAGGTCGCCGTCCGTCTCCTGGTTCGGTCCCGTGAACGGCGGCGCGTAATTGGCGCCGTAGAAGCCGATGCCCATGCCGAGTTTCGTGCGCGGCACGCCCGCGTCGACGTAGGCCTGGACGGTGCCCGCGATGGACACCGGCCGGTTCGGCGTGTGTCCCGTCAGCGGCGCGAACGTGTTGCTTGCCCAGCCCTGGCCGAACCAGCCCACGCCGTAGCTCATGAAGTTGTACTGGTCGACGAGGCCCGCCATGCGCACGTCGTGCGGCGTCACCTTGTCGATGTTCGTGTTGATGTTCCCGGCCGGGTACGTGATGATCACCGGGCTGACTTGATAGCGGGGGCGCGCGTTCGCTTCCTTGCGCAGGTCGGTCACGAGCGCTTCCAGCAGCGCCGCCTCGTCCGGGTTCTTGCTGTCGAGGCCTTCCCAGTCGACGTCGATGCCGTCGTAGTCCTTCGCGACCATGTAGTCGACGAGGTTCTTCACGAAGAGCGGCCGCACGGGGGGCGCGGTCGATGCGAGGAAGCCCGCGTTGTCGCCTTCGCCGCCGAGCATGATCAGGGCCTTGATCCCGGCCTGGTGCGCGCGTTTCACCAGGAATTCCTCGACGGTCCAGTCGTACGCGGCGCCGGGGCCCACGTCGCGGTTGTCGTGCGCGTTGCCCGCGCCGGGGACGACCTGGCCCGGCTGGCCCGTCTTGCCGCCGCCCGGCCCGATGCGGGCGAACACGAAGTGCGTCAGCGCCGTCATGTCGACGTGCTCGGGTTTTTGATAGTCGGCGTTGTCCCAGAAATAGCCGCCGTAGTAGCCCGTCACCCACTTCGGCGGCGTGCCCGGGGTGGTCGCCATCGCCGGCAGCGCCGCCATCAACGTCAGCCCGGCCAATACCTTGATTGCCTTGCGCATTGTCTACTCCTTGTTGTTACTGTAAGGCAACAAGGTTATCAGTGCGCTGCGGAAATTCCTTCCCCCATGGAAGGGGGAGTCGACGTCAGGCCGTCGCGTGGTCGCAAGGTTTCAGGACGCGTTCGTGCAGTTCCGGCTCGGCGTCGCCGTACAGCTTGACGACCGTCGACGTGCGGGTGCCGTAGCCCGGGATCTCGATGCAGACGGCGGACAGCTGGCGTTCCAGGTCGAGCGGGACGCCGGTGTCGGGCAGGCGCATGTCGGGGGCGCGCGTCGTATCGGCCAGCATCTCGAAATAGGCTTCCTCCGGCGCGCCCTGCAGCAGCAGGCTGGCGAAGGTCGCCTTGGTGCGCACGACCTTGGGCCACGGCGCATCCAGCAGGCCGTTCGACACGCCGTAGATGCCCGGTTCCAGCGCACGGCCGTTGCGTGGATCGTCCCCGGCGTGGTTCGAGAACCAGTACATGCCCGCGGCGTCGCCCAGGATCAGGTTGAAGCCGTTGTAGGCATCCGCATTGGGCGCAATGCGTGCGAGGTACGCCGGCGCATCCTCGTCGCCCCGGAGGAAATCGGCGACGAGCGCGCCGCGCGTGGGCGCGTCCGTGCGCCAGTCGCTCGGGGCGCGGATGTTGGTGAGCGCGGCGAATTTCGGGCCGTTCGGACCATCCTTCGTCACGCCCATCCAGCTGCCGCCGCCCCGCAGGTCGCGGCCGGCGATGATGTTGGGCGCGTCCGGCCACGGGCCGGCCGGCGTGGCGGGACGATCATAGTATTCGTCGCGGTTGGCGCAGGCGACCAGCGGCAGGCCGGGGATCACGCGCCAGGCAAAAACGATCAGGCACATGTTGGGAGATCCGTAAAAATTTCGGCGCGGCGGGGCCCATCGATGAAGGCTGCCAGGCCGGCACTGCGGGCCGCGTCTTCGAGCCGCGCGGGAAAGGCGTCGTCCACGCCCGGATACACTTCCATCCAGGTCTGCAGGCCGGCGCTGGCCTCGGGCCGGCGCTTCAGTTGCGCCGGCACGCCGACGCTGTCCTGCAGCGCACGCACGCGCGGGGC
>JBJMVU010000384.1:0-15097 GCA_045810485.1 Massilia sp.
AGGGTCGCTCAAATAGATGAGGGTGGCAGCGACGGACAATGCTTGTGTCCGCTGGAGCGCATCGAGCATTAGAGGCCGCCGCGCATCCTCCCTAATCCGCTTCAAATACCAGCTCGTCGCTCGCCAGGCTGAAATCCACGGCGAATCGAATCCGTCACGTGTTTGGCCGGCGAACTTCTGCGCGATCACGAACATCCCGGGCAGCAGGACAGCCGCGTTTTCTACCGGCAGGCGGTCGACCGACTCATCAAGCCTCGCAACGAGAGAAGGCAACAAGCCGTCTGCTTCAATGTTGGCAATCGCATTTGTCAGCCTGCCCTCGGTCGACGTCGCGTCGAGGAACGCCATGAAACGGCTCTCCGACATTTCACCAGGCGCCGTCTGAAGTTCAAAGTACCGTGGGAAGTAGCGCTCGGTGCACACGCGCTTGGCAGCTAGCCACTTGAGATGGGAGCCATCCGCGTAACGGGTACCTCCATATGCCCATTCGAGCGGCGGAAACAGGTCCTTAAGCGCGTCCCGCACAATACCTTGACGCTCTTTCGCTACGAGTTCAAGAAGCCCCTTGGCGGCCGCCTCGTCTGCCTCGTGTCGCGCTGCTCCCCCGAAGCGCATTTCCTGTAGCAACAGGCTTCGTTCCTTCAACAGTGCCTGATGGAGATCAGGTTCGAAAACACGCAGTGCTTCCAGAAGAAGAAAATCGATGATATTCACCTCGAACACGTTGCCAGCCACGTGCAGCGGGAGGTGCACGGCAATGGACGAGATTAAGCGACGAGCGTCACGCAAGTTCCGGACGAAGGGCAGGATGCAACCAATGGAAGCGTTTCCCCAGCGGGTCGGTGAAAAACCGTTCTCCTTGGTCGCGTGGAGGCTCGCTAGTAGCTCAAGCTCTTCGTTAAATAGTTGATGAATCGTCGACACTGGTACCGCCGGCAGGTCGAAGTTCGCCTGTACGACTTTCTCCAGGAAGGCCCGGCCGTCCTGATCGGCCACCGGGTCCAGCGCACGCTCCACGATGCTGGACTGGAACAGGAGAACGAATACGATATTGGGCAGGTTGGCGTTGGCCTTTACCTGTCGCAGAAGCATCCGGATCTGATTGGGTTCGAGGCGGTCGATGTCGTCGACGAAGACGACGAGAGGCCGGTCTAACTGACGAAGACGTTCCTCGAGCGCTTTGCGGATCGTGTGGAGCGAGTCCTTCGTGCGGTCAGGTGCGAAGGAGGCGAGGATGCGTCCTAAAATAGGCAAGACAACCGCAGCGCCGCCGAAAAAAGCGGCGACCCTTGCTACTGTCGGGAGTTCAAAGCCAACTCCGGTGACCAAAGCCACCAACGATGCATTCGTCAGCACCGTCGAGAGCAACGACGTTTTGCCGGCGTATTCCTTGATAGGCTCGCCGCTCCCTGTCAGCATAGCGCCGTAGCGGCGCAACGCTTCCGCGCGAGCGAGGGCCCCCGGCGCGTGCTCCCCACCCAGACGGGCCGCGATCTGGCTGAAGAGGGCACGGGTGATTGTGTCGGCGTCACCCCATTGCCATGGATTGAAGTCGAGCCAGCCTGCGCCTCTTTTTTCGTCGAGTCGTTCCGTGATCAGGTTCTTGAGGGACGACTTGCCGAAACCCCAGCCACCACGGATGGCAAACACGCGCCCCTCGCGGGGGCTGACTTCCGAAAGCACGGTCGCGATCCGGGTTGCGTAGTCTGTTCGTCGAAGGCGGTCTTCTGACGCCTTTCGAATGGGCGCCTCTGCCCCGATGCCGGTGTCCGGCGGTTTGGCCCTGGCCTCAGCGGCCAGCCTCAACGCGCTGCGACGTGCGCACCACGCCGCGATATGTACCTTTAACTTGTTCAGCATGACGAGCGTGCCTAATGAGCGTCCGTTGGGCGGCACGGTGAGCACGCACCCATTTCGCCGCGCCCCTTGTCCGCAAGCCTGAGAACGCTGCCGGCGACGTTATCAAGATGTGGTCGACTCATTCGTGTATTCCTGGCTGATTCGCCACCGCCCCGGAAGTTGCTCGTCGTCCGTTGAAGTAAAAATACCCCAGCTTCTGAAGTAAAAATGCACTCGCCGGCGTAGTGGTCGACCCACTAGCGACCGAACGGCCGAGTTCGCCCCCTTGCGGACATTCGAAGTTCTACGAAGCGGCCATTTAAAGTTTGACATTGGGCGCAGCCGCCAACTTACTAGTAACCATGGTTCGACGAAGACCGTAGACGTAAGCCTTTGACTTTCGACTGCACTATGGGACCCTAGTCGCCTTCCCTGGCTACCGACCATAGCCTATCGCGGACTGCCTCTTCCAGCTCGTCCATCTTCACTTTTCCTTCTACGCGAAGTTTCTTTGTCCACTCGAAGCGATCAAATGCTTCCCCATACTGAGGCACCTTATGTTGTCGGATCCGCTCTTCAAACTCCGTATTGCTCGCAGAGATCATTTCATTAATCGCACGAAATTTCTCCGTAAAGCCAGCGGGGAAGAAGATGCTGGTTGAGTCGATCTGCTGGCGGCATTCGCGCCACCGCTTGTCGCACTCGACCGCCCTCAGCCACTCGGACCATCTCCAGTACTCGTTTTGACGTTCATCCCCGTTCTTAGTCAGCAGCTCGTGTCGTTGCCACTCTTCCATGCCGCGCTTCACGAGGTACCTTTCGAGTTCCTCGTGGTTCATACGTGCGACGTTTGTGTTCATCGATCCGATAGTTGACGCCGATAGGTCATATGCCGCCCGTAACAGCCGCCAAGATTCGGATAATGCCGTGAACTCATTGTCATAGAGCTTCTTCGCGCGGTGTACCTCTCTATCTATTGTTGATTGGACCATCCGAATGGCTTGGTCCTGCTCTGATTTCAGGTTCTGTAACCGTTCGGCAAATTTGTTTTCAAGCCACTTTCCACCTAACCACTTAAATAACCCAAATGCAGCTCCAGCGACGCTGATTGTCGTGATACCGATGAAACCTGCATACTGAAGTGCAAGCGAAAAAAGTTGGTTGTAATTCATAGTTTAGATATTGCAATTAGTAACCTACCCTGAGTGTCTGCCACTGGCTACATTCGGACCTTCACACACGAGTGCACCCATCGCGCGAGGCATTCCCGAGCGCATTCGCCGGAGCGATGAGACTGCCAGTATATGAATCCAGCTAGTTACTTTGCAAACGATAGCGAGCGTCAAGCAGCAGGGGTCACGAAATCATCACGCATCCTAAATGCGGCAGAGGAACCGCTCTCAACAAGCATGTCGAGCACGTACAGGATGGCTTCACGCAGGCTCAGATCGCGTTTGAGTTCTAGCGGTCTTGTGTAAACATGTCGTTGAAGAAGAACTTCGAGCATGAAGACAGTGTTGGACTCGCGCAGCATGTCGGTGGGATTTCCCCTTCTGAGCGCGTTCGCGATGCGCACAAACGCGGCAGGCATGGAACGCTCGCCTATGTGGTAGAGAAAGCGGACGTAGCTGTCCAGCACAATCGAGACCGGTGGCAGCGCGTCAAAAAGCGCGTCGACGTTGTAGGCGTGTCCTTCGAGGCTCCGCCAGTGACGGACGCTGTCCTTCCACCAGGCAGTTAGGAAGATCGTCGACAGCACCTCGCTGCCGTCCGGGTGCTCGCTGTCCAAATGCGCTAGCCATGTGGCGCGCTTGACCCTCTCGGCAAACAGGTTCCATAGGAACCAGTAATGCGTCGTGTTGGGCTTGATGTCCTCGCTGCTGGTGAAACCTTGTATGACGTCGTGGACTTCGCGCGGGTGCCGGTCAACCGCATCAAGGATCGGCTGGAGGACTTGGTAGGCATCGGCATCTGACGCGCGCATTACAAATTTCTGAATAAGGTCGGATATCGCACGCTCCCTGCGGAAGTTCCGGTCACCCCTGTCGGGGGAACGATCGTATTTACGGTTCCAGCAGTCGACCAAGTCTTCGCTGGCGCGCCTGTGCGCTGCCACGGCCAGAGGTTCGCTGGGCACCTGGCCGAGAATCGCGAGGATCTTCGCAGACGCCTCGGCTCCGAATTCCTCTGTGATGTCGAACCTGATGTGCGCATCTTCGGCGATTGCTCCGTCGGTCCAAAAGCGCCGGCAAACGTCTGCGGCCGCTGCCGCGGCGATCGTGTACGGCGCGCGCCGCTGGTCGTAACGCTTCTTATCCTCGGCATTCCACTCGCGATCGGCAAGCGCGGCCTCTGTTGCGATGGCGTTGACGGAGCGAAGGGCAAGGGCGGGCATCGCTGCCCAAAACTTGTCGTCAATGCCCCAAGTTGTGTACCAACGGACTTCGTCAATCGGATGGGTTAGCGCGGAAATAAAGGCCTGTCGTGCACGCGGTGTCTGGGATTCCGTTAGGGATTTAGACAGGAGCAACGGCACTACGAAAGCACACGGGCGATCCGCGAGCATCGAGGACCGCTGCACGCGATCGATGGCTCCCCATTTGTCCGCATGCCTGGAGATTTCGGACCAGATGACGTCGCAACACCAGTCCTGCTCTTGCGGCGACATCTCTTCCCAGTGATCGCGGACGCAGACGGCGGCGACGAAGCCGGGTGCATTGCGGCAGTTGTCCGGATGTTCAGCGGCACGGTCCATGTCCTGCGCACTTGCGAGCTTCTCCCGCCACTGGACAGGGTCAGCCGAGCCGGTGTCACGGCGGAAGATCTGAATGCCCCAGTTGTAGATGCCTAGCCGGGCATTCATCTCGCCAAACGTCTTTGCGCTCTCTTCAATGAGTTGCTGCACTTCCAGCGCAGGAGGCTTGGGGTCGAGGCGGACGTAACGCTTCGGAAGCCCTTTGCCGTCCGTCGTCGATGTCTCGCCCGCTGCGGGCTGAGTATTGACCGCGTCGTACTGGCGGAAGTCCATCCGATGAAGGGCGAGCTGCCAAGTGAGTTCGGACTTGTTGCGCTTGTCCTGCGCAGGAAGTTTCGCGATGTAGCGGTCGAGGATGGCGTGAACCCGCGGGGCCAGAGGACCGAGTTGAAGATTTGCGATGCCCACCTCAAGGTCGTGCCGACGATGCGGCAGCGCATTGGACTTTTTCCGCTCCTCTTCGTAGATCTTGTTTTCGACCTGGATTGTCGGGAACAGTCCAGTGAGGCTCGAGGTCGAGTCCTCGGAGGCCATCCGGTCGCGGTCTAGCTCGACATAATCACGCACCGACAACAGCACGAGAAGGGCCTCGCCTGACCGGTGAGGATGAGCGATCGCCACGCTTGCGACGACGGCCGCGAGCGCCGCGGAATGGCTGCGCTGCAGGACTTCGAGGAGCACCGCGTCAAGCCCCTCGGGATGGGACTGGGCGTAGTCAAGCAGCCATTTTTCGAAGGCCATCAACAGCGACTGGAGCGCATCAGGGCCAACGGTCATACCTCGGTATAAGCCCCACAGGCGCGGGTTCACCCACTGCTTCCGCGTGATGCCGTCTGCGAACGCCAGCTCGACTTCCCAAGCAGGCTCGAGGTGATCGCGAAGACGGGGATGCGCGTACCACTCGGCGCTGTGGTTGAAGACCTGAATCAGAAAGTCGAGCCCCTTCCTCGGGTGGTACGTGAGAAGGCTAACCCATGGCCCGCGGAAGGCACTGGCAGGGAAGAAGCCGCGGCCCAGATGTTCCTTTATCCCGAAATAAAGGTTAACGTCGATAGATGAGCGGCCGTAGGGTTCCTCGCGCAGATACGCTTCCGTAGCGAGGAACGTATCCAGTGTGACAGAAATTAAAAGGTCCGGGAGGGTGCGAGCCGCAGGCGCGCCGTCAGGGCCCGAAAGAAGCAAATCGCGAAATTCTTCAGCGACGGGGTCGCGGTGTCGTCCCTGCTTGACCTGCCCGCGCAGAATGGCTTCGAAGCGCGCAGGATCGGCCTTCGGAATCTTCGCAATGACTTTAAAAATGCGTTTCCGCGCATCGCCTCCTCTGTAGTCGTCAAATCTCAGGAGGAGCCAGTGGGCAATGCCAACGACGTGTTCGGCTCCATCAATGTCCGGCGCCCACCAACTGACGCCGCGCACTGCATCCTCGATCAATGCGAGAAGCAGCGCTGCGTCCTCCGGTCCAAAACTTCTGATGTTGCGGTGGACCAGTCCCACAACAGTTGCCCAGACCGTACCGTCCGGCACGTTCATGATCGAGTTGAGGCCGCGCACGTCGGCAAGCCAGGCGGGCGACGTCACACAGGCAACGCGCAGGAGGTGTATCACCCGCTTGAGAATGGCGCGGTCATTGGCGAGCAGGTCGGCCTCGTGCCTTGTCAGGAATGCAGACGCCGACGGTGCTTTCAGCAGCGATACCAGCGTGTCGTCGCGGAATTGAGCAGGCACATCGGCTTGCGCGATGGCTGCGCTGAACAGTCGGTCCGCTGCGGACGCGTCACGGTCGACCAGTTCGGCGACCCACTTCCGATATGACCGGCGCACCGCAGGATGCGGGCCGATCGCGGCGGCCAACGCCTTGAACGCCGTCTCATCCGTGAGGTGCTGCTCCTCGATCCAATGGAGGATAGCCCAGTCCTCAAGCACGTCGTGCGCAGTTGCGACGAGCAGAGCGTTGTTGTCCGGAGAAACAACGAGGGAATCCTGTTTCAGGAGGGTGATGGCTGCAACATCAAGGCCGGTAGCCGGCACGTAGTCTGAAAGGGCGCGCGCCCTACGCACCGCCAGCTCCTGTAAGGCCTCTTCGCGCAGACGCGGCATACCGTTAGTTGGATTGTAGTCCGCGCGCACAATCTGACGCCAGAAAACAGCCCTGAAATCACGCTCGTTCTCCGGAAGCGGACGTCCCGCGTCCCATGGAATCTGGAGTGCCTTGTCGATGAAGTACGGGTTGCGAAGGATCTCGCGCAGGGCCGGATTACCCAACGGGACCGCCAGCGATGGAAGCGCCGTCTGGATCTCTTGTAATTCTGAGTCGTCGAGTGGCGCAACCTCGATGACTGCGTAATCAATTCCCGCAGGCTGGAGGAAGCTGGCCTGTACCTGCTCCACGGAATAGTCGCGGCAGGTCATGACAATGCCGAGGCCATTATCGCCGTGGGCGAGCGTCATCAGATCGCTGAAGGCATCGCGCGTTGGTTTTTCAAGCAGGCGTTCGACGCTCTCTATGACGAGCACCTTGCGGCCCTGCGCACCAAGAATAGCCTGAAGGTCTGCGGCGCGCGTTGGAATCTGACTGTTATGTAGCGTTTCGTCAATGTGGGCGACGGCGAACTCCTCAACCCGGAACCCGAAGGTGAAGAATTCGCGGGATAAAACGGACACCGCTTCCTCGCCAATGACGGATTTGCCGCTGCCAGCCGGACCGGTGATCAGAACGACCTGCTTCGCCTCGAGGGCTGACAGTACTTTCTGGACCATAGCGGCGCGCCCCAGGTGGAAAGCGGGACCGATTGTCTTGCGAATCTTCCGCAGCACGAACTCGGTGTGGTTCTTCAGAGCGGTCACTACCCGCTGCTCGTGCGCGCCTACCTCGCCGTAGGCCTGAACAAGAGCGGCTGGAAGGTCGGCGCGCTTCAGGCTTCGCGCAGACGGTCCGGCCTCGCTGGCGAAGGTTAGCAGGGTGTCCCACGCGACGGTCGCGCTTGCTATAGGATCTGGATCGTTTGACTTGAGGGCGAGCAGCGTCTTGATGTGCGCTTCAGTTTGTCGTGTAGCGGTGTGGAGGTCGAGGCTCAGTACATGAAGCACGCGCAGGAAGGGCCATAGGTCTTTCGCCGTAACAGGCGTTTCTTCCAATGCGCTTACGATCTCGCAGAGCTGCGTACACTGATGTACTGACTTCTTCGAAACAAAGCCGTCTAGCGAGAGACGCCTCAGGAACTCTTCGCCATCCGCCGCGCCCCTGGCGCAGTCGAGCAGTCCAACGAAATCCTTGAGGAGCGTAACCGTGCCGCGTAGCGTGACGAGGACAAGGCGATCACGCTGGGGATTGAAAGGGTCTGCTTTCTTGAAATCTTTCCAGAAATCGCCGATGGCCTTCTTGCATTCATCGTCGCTGGCACTAATCGTAAAGCTTCGCTTTACCTGCCCGACGAGCCGCGTAGTCGTAACGCCTGCGCGCGCGCAGACGACCAGAAAGTCGTCCGTGTTGAAGCCAAGGTGCTCGGTCTGCAAATGGACTTCGGTGACTCCGGTATCGGTCAGGATCGGTGGGATGCTGCGAACCAGCAGCTGCGTTAGCCAGTAGGCCGCGACGTGTTGCTCGAAGAAAACGCCCTCGCCTCCCGTAGAGATCGGGCTTGAGACTCGATTCTGGCCTGGGTCATCCATAATATCCATCCAACAGTTCTAATCTTTCCCGGTCCAGGGAGAAGTAATCAAGCTTTGCTGAACCAACCGAACAGGGGTTGCACCAACGTCTCCGATTTTGAGTAACACGGCGGCTTGAAGACCCACTAGCTTCGTGGCGCGCTTAATGAGGACCCACTGCTGGCCGAACTCGGCCGCTCGACCCAGCATAGCATGTTGTCGAGCTGCAAAGTTCACGTATTGTCGCGACAGGCAGCAACCGACTGCGGCCGTTCGGTTCAGCATAGCATGTTGCCAAGATGAAAAATACGGACGGGTACAACAGCTGGCAGAAACCGACCGAAGCAGATATCTCCCTGCACGCATCTGCAGATGACATCCAGCCCTGTGATTGACAGCTAAGGCGGTTACCAACTAGGCAGCGAATAGCGTCGACGCCACTGCTGCTGAGGTGCGCTGTTGGTATGCAAGCGTGACGTATCGCTCCGATATACACGATGAGTTACCTTGATCCAGTCGAGGAAAAACCGAAAGCCGATCAGTATCCTGTTGTGGCGTAATCGACTCGAAGAGGCGGGCAGGATAGGTGAAGTAGGCCCACCCGCGCAGCGTGTGTTCCTTCTTCACCTCCCCTTATTCGCACTTCGTGCTCAACGGGGACCCTGCTCTGCGAGGCCAGCCGGCTGGCGCCGGCAACAAGCGAGGTGAACGATGGAAAACAGCCGCACGCGGAAGGACAGCCCTGCCGTCAAGGTGTATTACCTGCCGGACGAGCGTGCGCGGTTGCAGGCCAAAGCTGCGGCTGTCCGCATGAGCATGTCGAATTACATGCTGCACGTGACGCTAGGTTACGGAGTGAGAGGAGTCCAAGACCACCGGTACATCGTGGACCTCATTCGCGTCAGCGGAGATCTTGGTCGCCTAGACGGACTGTTCAAGCTATGGCTGACTAACGAAGAGCGCGTCGCGATGGTCGGTGAATCGAGGCTCCGTGCAGCGCTCGGAAAGATCGATGCGACGCAAAACGAGCTGCGGGCTGTGATCCGCGAGCAGGTGCTTTCTCACACCGTGCATCAGGAACTTTAGCGGCTGAATTTCCGAGCCAATCATGATCGCAAAACATATCCCAATGCATGAGGTGAAGAAGAGCTGCTTCGCCAGCCTGGTGCGCTACCTGACGGCAACGCAGGGCAAGCAGGAGCGGACAGGCGACATCCGGCTGACCAACTGCATCACCGACGACGACGTCGAACTCGCGACATTGGAAGTCCTGAACACGCAGGCGATGAACACGCGGTCCCTGGCGGACAAGACCTACCACCTGATCGTCAGCTTTCGCGACGGTGAAGAACCGGACACTTCCTCCCTGGCGTCGATCGAGGAGCGTATCTGCGATGCGCTTGGGTTCAGCGGGCACCAGCGGGTCAGCGTTGTGCACAGCGACACCGACAATCGGCACCTGCATATCGCCATCAACAAGATCCACCCGACACGCTACACGATCCACGAGCCCTTCCACGCATACCGGACCCTTGCCCGGGTGTGTGACACGCTCGAGGACGAATTCGGCCTACGCAAGGACAACCACGTGCCGCGCAAGGTCGGTGCAGAGAACCGTGCGGCCGACATGGAGCACCATGCCGGCATCGAAAGCCTGCTTGGATGGATCCAGCGTGGCTGCAAGGCGCAAATGCAGGAGGCACAATCGTGGAAGCAGCTGCACGCTGTCCTGTCGACGAACGGACTGCGTTTGCACCCGCGTGCCAACGGCCTCGTGATCACGGCCCAGGATGGGACCACCATCAAGGCCAGCTCAGTCAGCCGCGAATTATCCAAGCCCAAGCTGGAACAGCGCTTTGGTCCCTTCCAGCCCGCACCGGAACAGGAAGCTGCGCTAAAGCCTGCGCGCCAGTATGAAAAGAAGCCTCTCGGACTACGCCAAGATACGGCGAAGCTCTATGCCCAGTACCTAGCGGCGCAGGCGCAGGTAGCAACCATTCGCGCACGCGAACGGGAGCGGGTACGTGCATGTAAGGAGCGACGGATCAGGGCAGCGATGCGCCACGTGCGCCTGAAGCGCGCCGCACTGAAGCTTGCCCAAATACCACGCAGCGCCAAGAAGATGATGTACGGCGCACTCGCCAACGCACTGCGTAAAGAGATCTCGGAGATCAAGCGCGCGTCCAAACAGGAGTACCTGAGTATCAGCCAGAAGTGCCGCCGGCGCCAGTGGACGGATTGGCTCCGCCACCAGGCGGAAGCAGGTAACTTGGATGCGCTTGCCGTGCTTCGCCAGCACAAGCCGGTACACGACGTGGATCGCGATGGCATCATCGGAAATGCGCACTGCTATCCGCACGCTTCTGGGCACCGCCGCGATAGCGTGACCAAACAGGGAACGATCATCTACCGGGTCGGCGCAAGTGCGGTCAGAGATGAGGGGGATGTGCTCCGGGTCTCGCGTGGCGCGGAATTGGAAGCGACGCAAGCGGCCTTACAAGTGGCGCTCGAACGGTTCGGCAAAAGAATCTCCGTCAAGGGGTCCGGCGCATTCAAAGAGCAAGTCGTCATCGCGGCTACCGCTGCGAACCTGCCAATTGTGTTCGACGACCCGGTGCTCGAACGACGCCGTCTGCAGTTCATCGATCCAACCACTACAGGGGCCAATCCCATCAGCGACGTTGGTACACGCCCGCCTCCTGCTCGCGGCAGTGAAGGACCTGGACCCGCGCCCGCTCGGGACATCCACGCCTCGAATTCGAGCATCCCGCTGAAGAGGAAAAGTGCGATGCATGCTCGTGGCCGTAGATGACAGGAACCGCGCAGTGCTGGCTAAGCCAGTCTTCGGAAACGAGTCTGCGGACTGGCTTCAATCTGCCGTGCAAAACACGACAAGAGCACCCGGTCGCGGGCCTCTGCCAGAGGCTTATGCCACGTGAAAAAGCGGCGTGACGTTTCCGCTCTCAATCTGCGCCTGCACGAAGTCGGCCCACGCCTGAAGTATGGTGCGTCGCTGCTGTGCGTACTCCGCGCGGTTGTACACTCCTTTGATACCGAGGATCTTGTGGGCCAAGGCTCGCTCGATGGCGTCGGACGGATGCCCCATTTCGTGCAGGTGCGTCGATGCCGTGCGACGGAAGTCGTGGAGGACGAAGTGCTGGACGTCGATCGACAGTGCACGCACCGCCTGATTCAACGTACTGCTGCTGATCGGTTGATCGGACCTGCCGCGTGTGGTCGGGAACACGTACTTCGAATCCCCTGCATAATTCCTGAGTTCCTGCAGCATGTCGATGGCCTGGCGCGATAGGTACACGCGGTGGGGTTTGTCCTTCTTCATGCGCTCCGCCGGGATGTCCCAGATTGCCTCGTCAAGGTTGAACTCCTCCCATCTAGCCTCGGTAAGCTCGGTCTTCCGGACCATCGTGATGAACAAGAGGTTCAGGGCGAGTTTGAGCGACCGGCGAATATCCGAGCCGTAGATCGCCCTGAGCACCACGCCGATCTCCCACGGCTCCAGTACCCTCGTCCTGCTTTCCTCTGTCGCGATGAAGCGTGCGACCAGGGCCTGCGCCGGGTTGTAGTCCACCAGCTGGCGCGCGATCGCGAAGTCATACATGCGGCGGACTGCGTTGCGCGTCAACAGCGCCATCTTTGGCGATCCCCTCGCCTTGACCTTGTCACACAGGGCCATCACATCTGCCGGTTTCACCTTCGCGAGCGGCATGCTTCCCAAGGTCGGAAATACGTCTTTCGTCATGATGCGGCGCAGGGTGGTGACATAGCTCTTTGACTTGCCCGCGACCTGCTCCTCGACCCACTGCGCACCGAACGTCCCAACCGTATTGCCCATCGCCGTCTTCGCGATTTGGACCGCGCGCTTCGGAGACTCGCCATGGGCAACCATCGCCGTCCACTCATCGCGGCGCGCGCGTGCCTCCGCCAGGCCAACCGCGGGGTACGTTCCTATGGTAAGTGGCGGCTGCCGCACGCCGTGGAGCTGGTACCGGTAGCGCCAGATCTTGGACCCGGACGGCATCACTTCAAGCAGCAGCCCACCGAAGTCGCTGACGCGGTAGCGCGTCGCTCTGGGCTTCAGTGACTTGATCCTAGTATCGGTCAGGATAGTAGCTTGACGAGGCATGGCGGTCACCTTTTTAGGTACACACTCAGCAGCGATTTTGCGGTGTGTGTACCTAACTGTGTACCTAAAACCTGCGGCTGTCTACGGAACTCGTCGGCCCAGCCTGGACCTTATCTTGACGTGTCTCATAGGAGGATTCGAAAAAACTCCGGACGAGGCTGGACGTTTATGGATGAGCTGTCATTTGCCGATGCAGAACCGGCTGAAGATCACCCCCAGCAGATCGTCCGGCGTGAACTGCCCGGTAATGCTGGACAGCTGGTCCTGCGCGAGCCGCAGCTCTTCCGCGAACAGGTCGAGCGACTGGTCGTCCTGCGCCGCGTGCTCGGCGGCGTACCGCAGGTGCTCGCGCGCCTGACGCAACGCGACGAGGTGGCGTTCGCGCGCGAGATACAGCGATTCGCCCGTCTGTTGCCAACCGGCGATGCGCAGCAGTTCCGCGCGCAGCAGGTCGATGCCGATCTTTTCGTGCGCGGACAGGTAGAGGTTGACGGCGTCCGCGCCCGGCGCCACGGCCGGCTGGTGGCCCGACAGGTCGATCTTGTTCCAGATGCGCACGACGGGCACGCCGGCCGGGAACGCGGCGACGATGTCCTCGTCGGCCCTGGCCGGGCCGAGGCTCGCGTCGAGCAGGTGCAGGATCACGTCCGCCTTGCCGACCTCGCCCCACGTGCGCTCGATGCCGATGCGCTCGACGACGTCGATGCCCTCGTCGATGGCGCGGATGCCGGCCGTGTCGACGATGTTCAGCGGGATGCCTTCGACCTGGATCGTCTCGCTGACTTTATCGCGCGTCGTGCCCGCGATCGGCGTGACGATGGCGACGTCCGAGCCGGCCAGTGCGTTCAGCAGCGACGATTTACCGACGTTCGGCTGGCCGACCAGGACGACGTTCAACCCCTCGCGCAGCAGCGCGCCCTGCGCCGCCTGGCGGAACACGGCGTCCAGCGCGTCGACGATGCCCTTCAACTGGCCGCGCGCATTGGATTTCTCGAGGAAGTCGATCTCCTCTTCCGGGAAATCGAGCGTGGCCTCGACGAGCATGCGCAGGTTGATCGTCTTCTCGACCAGTTCATGGACGACCTTCGAGAACGCGCCGGACAGCGATTGCGACGCCGATTTCGCGGCGGCCTCGGTGGACGCGTCGATCAGGTCGGCGACGGCCTCCGCCTGCGCGAGGTCGAGCTTGTCGTTCAGGAAGGCGCGGCGCGTGAATTCGCCCGGCTCGGCGAGGCGCAGGCCGACATCGCGGCCCGCCTCCAGCACGCGCGCGAGCAGCATGCGCAGCACGACGGGGCCGCCGTGGCCCTGCAGTTCCAGCACGTCCTCGCCCGTGTACGAATGCGGCCCCTTGAAGTAGAGCGCGAGGCCTTCGTCGATGACGGCGCCCGCGTCGTCCTTGAACGGCAGGTAGGTCGCGTGGCGCGGCGCCAGCTTCGTGCCGGGGAACAGCGCGGCCACGAGGCCGGACAAGTCCTTGCCGGAGGCGCGCACCACGCCGATGCCGCCGCGGCCGGGGGCGGTGGCGATGGCGGCGATGGGGGAAGTATCGAGTTTCATGGTCGGATTGTAGTGCGAATAAAAAAGCCCGTGCGGACACGGGCTCTTGGATCAGGGCACGTGATTGATGCCACCGGCATCAATCACCCCACCCTACGCCTTGGGTGCGAACTTCTTGGTGATGACGTACTGCTGCGCCATCGAGATCAGGTTGTTCACGACCCAGTACAGCACGAGGCCGGACGGGAAGAACAGGAAGATGACCGAGAACGCCAGCGGCATGAACATCATCATCTTGGCCTGCACCGGATCGGCCGGCTGCGGGTTCAGCTTCTGCGTGATGAACATCGAGATCGCGTACAGGATCGGCAGGATGAAGTACGGGTCCGGCGCCGTCAGGTCGTGGATCCAGCCCACCCACGGTGCGCCGCGCATCTCGACCGCGGCCTGCAGCACCCAGTACAGGGCCAGGAACACCGGCATCTGCACGAGGATCGGCAGGCAGCCGCCCAGCGGGTTGATCTTCTCGGCCTTGTACAGCTCCATCGTGGCCTGCTGCATCTTGACCGGATCGTTTTTAAAACGCTCGCGGATCGCCTGCATCTTCGGCGTCACCGTCTTCATCTTGGCCATGCTGCGGTAGCCGGCCGCCGACAGCGGGAAGAACAGCAGCTTGATCAGGATGGTGAAGGCGATGATGGTCCAGCCCCAGTTGCCGATCATCGAGTGCAGCCAGTTCATCGTGGCGAAGATCGGCTTGGCGATGATCGCGGCCCACGCGTAGTCGCGCACCAGGTCCAGGCCCGGCGTCACGTTTTCCAGCAGGCTCTGCACCTGCGGGCCCGAGTACAGGCGCGCGGCGTTCGAGACGGTCGCGCCCGGCGCCACGGTGCCCAGCGGCTCGACGGCGCCGATCGCGTACAGGTTGTTGCCCAGCGCCTTCGTGTAGATGTCGCGCTGCGTATTCGCCGGCGGGATGAAGGCCGAGACGAAGAAGTGCTGCGAGATCGCGATCCAGCCGTCGGTGGCCTTGGTCGCGTGCTCGGCGCTGCCCTTGGCGATCTTCTCGAAGGTCAGCTTCTGGTACTTGTCCTGCGAGGTGTACAGGGTCGGACCGGTGTAGCTGCTCTGGAACATGCGGTCGCCTTCCGGCTTCTGGCCATCGTGCTCGAGCTGCAAATAGAGCGAGGGCGCGACCGGCGCGGTACCGA
>JBJMVU010000385.1:0-19620 GCA_045810485.1 Massilia sp.
AGCACCATGAGCACAGCAATCTACAGCCACCCCGACTGTTCCCTGCACGAGATGGGCGACTGGCACCCCGAAACGCCGGCGCGCCTGCAGGCGATCGAGGACCAGTTGATCCTGGCCAGGCTGGACGGCCTGGTCGAACGCCGCGACGGTCCGCCGGCCGGAACCGAAGCGATCCTGCGCAACCACAGCCAGGGCGCGCTCGACGTGCACGGCCTGGAGCGCGTCGCCATCGTCGACTTCGACGTCCACCACGGCAACGGCACGGCGGAATCCTTCCGCGACGATCCGCGCGTGCTGATGGCCAGCTTCTTCCAGCATCCGTTTTATCCGTACACGGAGCCGGAACCTATCACCGCTACGAGTATCAATGTGCCGGTCGCGGCCTACACTGGAGGGGACGTCGTCCGCAAGCTCGTCGCCGAACAATGGCTGCCCGCGCTGCACGCGTTCCGCCCGCAGATGATCTTCATTTCGGCCGGCTTCGACGCCCACAGGGAAGACGACATGGGCGGCATGGCCCTCGTCGAGGCGGACTATGCGTGGATCACGCACCAGGTCGCCGACATCGCGCGCCGGTACGCGGGCGGACGTATCGTCAGTTGCCTGGAGGGCGGCTACGCGCTGTCGGCGCTGGGGCGCAGTGTCGTGGCCCACGTCAAGGCGCTCGCGGAACTCGACTGAGACGCCGAACTTCGCGCAGCGCGGCCGTATCTAACCTCCACGATATCGATGAGTGGAGGACTCGATGAAACCGCTGCGCCTTGTGTTGATGTTGTGCCTGCTTGTGTTCTCCGGACTGGCGTCCGCGACCAACTACACATTGTGGATCCATGGCCGCACGGGCGGGGCCACGATCGGCAACTACGCCGACTTTTCCTATTGGGGGCCGGCAACGATGGACGCCGGCATCAACAAGAAGGCCGTCAACTGGGACGGCCGCAGCAGCATCGCGTCGCAGAGCGGCACCATCCGCAACGCCCTCGACTGCTTCTGCACGGGAACCAACTGGTGCTACATCGCCACGCACAGCGCCGGCGACCTGCTCATCGGCTACACGCTCGCCAACTACGGCGGTTCCACGCGCGTGAAAAAGAACGCGCAGCCGAACGCATCTGGCGTGTGCGGCAACAGCGACGGTTCGTCGCAGACGGGGTGGAACATCAAGTGGATCGCGTCGGCCGCCGGTTCGGGCGGCGGCTCGGAACTGGCCGACATCGGCGCCTGGACGACGTCGGAGCCGCTCGTGCAGGACTTGCGCGTGAGGACGGCGCGCGCCATGTACAACCACAACGAGACACGCGGCATCTGGTTCTGGATGTATGCCGGCGCCAACGGCGGCCTGACGTCGGCGTTCCTGCCGGGCGAGGACGACGGCGTGCAGGCCTATCACAGCGCGGGCGCCGTCGCCGGTTCGTCGGGCGGGTCCTATTGCAACCCGCAGGACTGGTTCTGCCATGTGCTGACCCTGGGGCCCGACCCGGCGGAGGGCGGTCATGCCAAGTGGGCCAATCACTGGGTCGCCTTCCGCGACGACGGCGAGAACTACAATCACTACACGGACGGACACTGGGGCGGCATCGTCGCCGCCATGCGGGCGGCGGTCGCGGCGAATGCGCGCTAAGTGCGCGTTCAGCATGGACGTGCGAGCCACCAATCTGGCTCGCACGGCAATTGACATACATATCAACCCTCTCTAGAGTCGACTCGGCCGTAAGCTCATCGGCAACCAGCGTACGGCGCACCATCCAACGACGACAATATGGAGGAGTGGAGATGAAACTGATGCGCTGGCTGACGGCGCTGTGCCTGCTCGGTATGACCGGACTGGCATCGGCGACGAACTACACGCTGTGGATCAACGGCCGCACGGGCGGCGGCACGATCGGCGACTACAACAGCTTCACGTACTGGGGCCCGTCTGCCACGACGGCGGGCGTCAACAAGAAGGCCGTCAACTGGGACGGCTACAACAGCATCGCATCGCAGGGCTACCACATCCGCGACGCCCTCGACTGCTTCTGCACCGGCAGCAACTGGTGCTATATCGCGACCCACAGCGCGGGCGACCTCATCATGGGCTACACGCTCGCGAACTACGGCGGCTCGTCGCGCATGAAGAAGAACGCGGCGCCGAATTCGTCGGGCGTGTGCGGCAACAGCGACGGGACGTCGCAGACCGGCTGGAACATCAAATGGGTGCGCGCCGCATCCGGCGCGGGCGGCGGTTCCGAACTGGCCGACTATGGCTCGTGGGCCGTGTCCGACCCGCTCACGCAGGACCTCAAGACGACGACGGCGCGCGCCATGTACAACCACAACGACACGCGCGGCATCTGGTTCTATATGTACGCGGGTGCCAAAGGCACCGCGTATTCCGGCATCCTGCCCGGCCAGGACGACGAGGCCGTCGCGTACCACAGCTCGGGCGGCGTGGCCGGCAGTTCCGGCGGATCGTACTGCAACCCCAGCGACTGGTTCTGCAACGACCTTACGTCCGGCACGAGCGCCAACGAGGGCGGCAGTGCGAAGTGGAGCTACCACTCCGTATCGTTCCGCGACGACGGCGAAGCCTACAACCATTACACGAGCGGTAACTGGCAGGGCATCGTGTCGGTCGTACGCAACGCGATGGTGAACAGTGCCCTCTAGCGGATCGCGTCCACCACGGCCGCCACCGCGGCCCCGCCTGCGCAAGGTGGCGCTGGCGGCGGCCGCGGTCGCCGTTATCGGCGTGCTCGTGTGGAGCGCCATGGACCACGGCGGGCCGGCGCCCGCCGCCACGGTCGCCCAGGCGCCGGCGCCGCGCGGGCCGCATGTCTTCGGCCCGGTCCAGGCCACCGACCTGCCGCTGCCGGACGACCGCAACAACCGGCGCCGGCAGCTGGTGGAAAACGTCCAGCTGGCCGACCACACCTATTGCAGTTACCGCACGTCCAGCCAGTACCCGGTCGGCTCGCGCCCGATGGCGGACAACCCCGACCAGAACCGCCCGAACGACCCCGTGGCCTCGATGAATCCGATGCGCCTCGACGGCGGCGGGGCCAACACCGGCGTGCAGCTGCAGACGTCGCAGTCGCGCGTCTACATGGCGTCCGGCGAGTCGGTGGCGTTCTCGCTGCGCGCCGTCGATGCCGACGGCAAGACGCTGCCTCTCGTGATCACGCGCGCCCTCGCGCAAGGCATCACCTATGCCGGCACGCGCCAGACGCAGCAGGTGAGCATCCCGTTCGTCGACGACGGCACGGGCGCGGACCCCGTGCCGAACGACGGCGCGTTCGCCGGCGTGCTCGCGCCCGCGCAGTCGGGCCTCGCGGCATTCAACGGCACCATCCGCACCGAAGTGCGCTACAACGTGGGCGGCAAGACCGGCCTCGTGCAATTCGACGTCATCTACACGCCCGAACTGCCGGCCGTGTGGACGGGCGCGCCGCGCGAAGCCGTCGAGGAAGGCTCGCTCGTGTTCCACCTGCCGCTCGACGTGCGCATGCCGGGCCGCTACATCGTCAACGGCCGCGTCGACGACGCCCGCGGCCAGCCCGTCGCTCTGCTGACCTTCAACGAGGTGCTCGGCCCCGGCCCGAACGATATCAAGCTGACGATGTTCGGCAAGCTGCTGCGCGACCAGTCGCCGGCGGCGCCCCTCACGCTGCGCGACGTCGACGGCTATTTGCTCAAGGAAAATACCGACCCCGACCGCGCGCTGCTGCCGCGCCTGCAGGGCAAGGTCCTGGCGGCCGCAGCCCACTCGCCGAAAAACTATTCGGATGCCGAATGGCAGAGCGAGGAACGGTCGCGCTATCTCACCGAATTCGGCAAGGACCTGCGTGAAGCGCGCGCCCGCCTGGCCACGTTCGACCCCGCCGCGCCGTTGCCGCCGAGCGAGTGCATGCCAGCAACACGATAGGGCGATCTGCGTGAACTAGCGTAAAATAGCCGGTTGCACGCAGATATTGAGAGTTTTTTTATATGTCGATTCAATGGTTCCCGGGCCACATGGCCGCCGCCCGCAAGCAGGCCGCGGAGCAGATGGAAAACACCGATGTGGTCATCGAGGTCCTGGACGCCCGCTTGCCGGAGGCGAGCAGCAACCCGATGGTCGAAGAGTTGCGCAAGTTCCGCCAGCGTCCCTGCCTGAAGGTGCTGAACAAGACCGACCTCGCCGACCCGGCCGCCACCGCGGCCTGGGCCGCGTGGTATGACGCCCAGGACGGCGTCACCGCGTATCCGATGACGACGAAAAAGCCGTCGGACGTGGTGAAGATCCCCGACCTGTGCAAGGCGCTGGCGCCGCACCGCGGCGTGCCGACGAAGCCGCTGCGCATCATGATCATGGGCATCCCGAACGTGGGCAAGTCGACGCTGATGAACGCGCTGCTGAAAAAGCGCGTGGCGAAGGTCGGCGACGAACCGGCCGTCACGAAGTCCCAGCAAAAGCTCTACCTGGACAAGTTCACGGTGCTGGTCGACACCCCGGGCATGCTGTGGCCGAAGATCGCGATGGAAAGCGACGGCCTGATGCTGGCGGCCAGCCACGCGATCGGCACGAATGCCGTCATCGAGGAAGAAGTCGCGGAATTCCTGGGCAGCCTGCTGCTGCAGCGCTACCCGCAGCTCTTGAGCGCGCGCTACGGCATCAAGACGGACGGGCTGGACGGCTTCGGCGTGATCGAGGGCGTCGCCCAGCGCCGCGCGTTCCGCGTGCGCGGCGGCGACTACGACTACGAAAAGGCCGCGCACGTGCTGCTGCAGGATTACCGCCAGGGCGCGCTCGGGCGCATCAGCCTGGAAACCCCGCAGTCCCGCGCCGAGGCGGTGGAGCGCCACCGCATCGAGATGGAAGAAAAGGCGCGCATCGCGGCCGAGAAGGCCGCACGCAAGGCGGAAGAGGCGGCGCGCGGGAAGCGGGGCACCTGATTGCGTGCCGGTTCGATTCCGGCCGGACCAAAAACACGTTTTACGAAGTCCAATAATTTACATAAACCCGCGGCTCTCCCAGTGAGAACGCGGGTTTTTTGTTCGTCGAGCGCCTTTGGCGCCCATTGCGATCCAAGGAAAGGGGATCACGCCGCTTCCCTTGTCGCCAACCCGGCAAGTCACCGGTGACTGATCAGCGGCAGCGCCCAGACCTGAAAAACAGCGACTTGCCCTTGCAGGCGACATGGTAACGGTAGTGCTGTACCGTCGATAGCGATTCCATATTGATGGAATGACGCGCACGGTTGATATTAAACAACCGTAATGATGGATAAGCGCGGATAAATCGCATTATCGGCCTTGCCTTCACAATACAGGAGTTTAAAATGCCCGACGATAATGTTGACAGCGCGCCAGATCCTCTCGCGGCAGCGACATCGAATACGACGAATAATATTGGTGGTGGCAACTTTCGCGGCCCGCTCCGTTACGAAATAGAAACTTCTTCCTCAATATTGGAAGCGGGAAAAATGTTCAGTGTATTCCTGCGCATTACGAATCCCTACGATGTGCCAGTGACGATATCAAGTGTCCAAACACAATTGCCAGTGGAATTCCTCGAGCCTTATGGCAACCGCCCCGTGCGTGGCTCGTGGCAAAAAATCAAGCATAAGTTTAGTGAGGAATACAAGACCGCGTTAGTGGAAGGTACACAAAAGGTGAGTGCGAAGAGCTTTTCCAATGCACAAGCAGGAAGAGATGACAGCCAGGCGGAGAGCGAGCAGGACGCGGACACACAGCTTGAAATGGCTGCGGTCGATGAAAACCAGGCTAATGTCTTGCAGCCGGGGAATGCAATACTAAAAGAGTTTACCATTCGAACCCGCGAACGGAATTCATTTACGCCTTCCATCTATTGGTTTCATATGCAGATCTGTTACGAGATGGAAGGCAAGACCAATTATGACACTGCAAAGACATCTTTGAATATCAAAGCCCCGATTTCAGCGATGGTATATGGCGCGGTGCTTGGGGCGGTGATCGGAACATTATTGCGGTATTTTGACGACAGCAAGCAACAGCTTAGCCAGACCTCGTTATTGGTTTCGATGTTCGCAAGCATTTTAATAGGCATTGTTCTTGTCGTCGCCTTTGCACGAAAGAAAGATGCCCAGCCATTCATCTCCGTCGAGGACTTCTACGGTGGCGCGTTTATAGGGGTTCTTGCCGGCTACGGCGGCTACAGTCTGTTTCATCAAGCAATGAATGGCGGGATGCCCACTACTGGCGTTCAGGGCGCCGGGGGTGGGGGCGCAGGTGTCCTCCCATGACGCACTCGCGCCGCCGAGCCTACGGCCGCCGCATCAGCGCCGTATGCACCGCCCACGGTTGCATCACGCGGCCGTAGCGTGGAAATGCGTGCTTACATCACATTACACAGCCGCCTCGCCGAACCTGAAACTCGACACCGTCAACGCCCCAAAGAAACTCTCCTCGTGATACACGCACGCGGCCGGCTCCTGCTCGGCTGCGCCCAGCGCCACCCACAGCGGCACGAGGTGATCCTCGCGCGGATGCGCCATGCGCGCATACGGCGCCTCGCTCCAGTTGAGCAGCGCCTGCTCGCGGTCGGCGGGCGACAGTTCCAGCAGCACGTGCTGCAGCCACGTATCGAACGCGTTCGACGCCAGCGCGCCGCCCGCGCCGAACTGCCGCAGGTTGTGGAACGACAGGCCGCTGCCCAGGATCAGTACGCCCTCGTCGCGCAGCGGGGCCAGCGCGCGGCCGGCGGCCAGGTGCACGGCCGGGTCGTAGCCGTGTCGGATCGACAGCTGCACGACCGGCATGTCGGCCTCGGGATAGATCGGGGCCAACATCGAGAACGTGCCGTGGTCGAAGCCGCGTTCCGCGTCCAGGCGGGCGGGCTGGCCGGCGTCGGTCAGCAGTTGCGCGACTCTTGCCGCCAGCTGCGGTTCGCCCGGCGCGGGATAGCGGATCTGGTACGTGTGCGGCGGGAAGCCGCCGTAGTCGTAGATCATGCCCGGCGCCGTGCCGGCCGATACGGTGAACTCGTCCGTCTCCCAGTGGCTCGTCACGACGAGCACCGCCTTCGGACGCACGCCGACCTGGCGCTTGATGTCGACCAGCGACGCTTCCAGCTCGGCATACGTAGGGCCGTACTGGTCCTTCATCCACGGCCACGGGCCGCCTCCGTGCGAGACGAAATAAGTGGGCAGGCGGATCATGGCGGGCTCCTTCGGACGGCAATCGAAGCGTTCATGGTAGCCGATCCGCACCGACCGCGTGGACGCCCGGTCCGCGCACCAGCGCCGCCAGCGCGAACAGGCGCGCCATCCGCATCCAGCCAATGACGAGCACGACGAGCTGGGCCAGCACGACGGCGCCGACGGTGCCAAAGGTTCCCAGCGCCGGCACGTGCACGCGTGCGAACGCAAGCACGGCCGCGAGCGCGAGACCGGCCGCGGTGATACCGAGATAGGCGCCCAGCAGCGCCACTGGCCGGCGCACGATCTCGCCGCAGCCGCGCCACCACGCGCCGATCGCGGACGTGCGGCGGCGGTCGGCGGCGAGCATGGCGCGGCCGACGTCGACCGTCGCGTGGGCCAGCACCAGCAGTACGACGGTCGCCAGCATGGCGAGGTGCGCGGCGCGCTCGGCGTCGGCTTCCAGTCGCGCCGTCTCGGCCACCGTGCCGGCCAGATGGTGGGCGGCACTGCCCAGCAGCGCCGCCACGCCGAGCGGGACGATCGCCCACGCGAGCATGCGCGCCAGGCGCGGGTAGGACTGCGCGCCGGCGGCCAGCAGCGCGCCGGAGGCGAGCGGTTGCGGTGCGCGCGCGGCGGCGGTCGCCATGCCGGCCAGCAGCGGCGACAGCAGCAACGTCAGCACGAGCGCGACGAGGCCGCCCGCGCCCAGCGCCGGTGCGTACTGGTCGCGCGCGGCGTGCATGATGTCGGCGTACGCGATCATGTCGAGGCGCTCGGCCAGGCGCACCGCGTACACCGAGTGATCGAGGCTGGCGGCCAGCAGCGCCCACACCGGCAGCGCGGCGACGACGGTCGGCAGCAGCAGGAGCACGGCCCACCACAGCAGCAATCGCCATTGCAGCGCGGCGCGCGCCGCATGCAGCACGCCGCGCGGGCCGGCGGCGCGCGGCGCAAGGGCGGGCGGAGCGAAGGTCGTGTCGGTCGTCATAAGGTGGCGATCAGGGCAAGGAGGTAGTTGACGACGGCCGCGAACTCGAGGCCCCAGCGGTGCGACGCGCGCGGATCCGGGTCAAGCGTGCGGCTGTCATCGAGCTTGTTCACGTCCAGGTAGTGCAGGCGCTGCGGATCCAGTTCGGCGGACACCGCCTTCGCCGGTTTCGTCCAGGTGAACTTGTGCCAGCGTTCGTCGGCGTCCCAGTGGGCGGTCTCGGTGCTGCCGTCGGCGAATTTCACGACGAGCGTCTGCGGCACCGGCGCGCCGTGGCGGCGGACCGTGACGTCCGTGCGGTACGGGTACGGTCCGGCGCCGTCCGGATGCGTCTTGCGCCATGCCGCGCGCGCCGCGTCGATGCGCCGGTCGACGTCGGCCTGGCTCGCGTGCGCGCCGGGGAGCGGCACGAGCTCCGTGCTCGTGACGTCGGCGATGCTGTCGTCGACGCGGGAGACGGCGTACACCTGGCGGTCGAACGCGTCCTCGACGGCGGCGCGCTGGCCCGTTACCTCGGCGAGCGTTTCGCGCAGGTCGGCGGTGCTCGGGTGGCGGAACTTCCAGCGCCGGTAGTATTCCTTGAACGCGCGCTCCATCGGCGCGCGGCCGATGCGGGCTTCCAGGTCGCGCATCAGGATCGCCGTGCGCGTGTAGACGGGGCCGATGTCCTGCAGGCGGCGCCACGCGTTGGCGCCCGGTGGATCGGCCGGGTCGTGGCGCGGCGTCGCGGCGCGTTCGGCGTCGAAGGTCGGGTAGCCGGGCGCGAAGCCGAGGCGGCGCAAGAACGGCGTCGCGATGTACGCGAGCTGGCCCTGGTCGCGCATCATGCGGTTGTCCCAGTATTCGTTGAGGCCTTCGTCCAGCAGCGGTTCCTCGAATTCGTTCGATGCGAGCAGGCCGTAGAAATAACCGTGGCCGAATTCGTGGATGGTGACGAAGGCGAGGGCGAACTGGTTTGCCGTGCGCGGTTCGACGTTCCGGTAGGCCTCGGCCGTGAAGAAGGTCGGGTATTCCATGCCGCCCGCTTCCTCCGCGTTGTAGGGCGGGATCACGATGGTCAGCGTCTTGTACGGGTAGGGGCCCAGCGTGTTCGAGAAATACGTCAGCGACTCCTTCGCCGCCTTCAGCGCGGGCGCCGCGCTGGCGGCGAATTCGGGCGGGTACAGCACCGTCACCGTGACCGGCGGGCTGCCCGGGCCGGACCAGGTGTCGACGAGGGGCCTGGCCGTCTGGCTGTCGGCGGTCCAGGCGAAGTCGTGGACGTCGCCCTGCACGAAGCGCCACGTGCGCATGCCGTCCTTGTCGACGGGGGCCCCCTGCGGCTCGCCCGTCGCGCCCACCGTGTAGCCGCGCGGGACGGTCAGTCTGACGTCGTAGCTGCCGAAGTCCGCATAGAACTCGGAATTCAGGTGGTACTCGTGCACGTTCCAGCGCGGGGCGGTGGCGCCGCGTTCTCCGGGCAGTTCCAGAACGCCGATCTTGGGGAACCATTGGGCGACGAGGTGGAAGGTGCCGAAGTAGCCGGCGCGCGCGACGACGCGCGGCAGTTGCGTGTCGAAGTCGATGTCGAGCGTGGTCGATGCGCCCGGCGCCACGGCCCGCGGCAGGTCGAAGCGCACGACGGTGTGATCGAGGGCCGGGCCGTTGTCCGGATGGACGAATGCCCACGGCACCCTGGCGCCGCCTTGCGCGACGCGGAGCAGCTTGATGCGACCCCAGGCATCCTTGATGTCGACACCGGAACGGAAGGAGCCGTCGCGCTCGCGCCGTTCCGTGAAATACGTGCTGTCCGCGCTCTCGAACGCGTTCATGTAGAGGTGCAGGTAGACGCTGTCGACGGCGACGTTGCCGCGGTTGCGCCATGTGAGGCGTTCGCGGCCCGCGACCCTGTGCCTGACCGGATCGAGCGCGGCGTCGATCTCGTAATGGACGATGCGGTCCGACAGCGTGGGTTCGCGGCCCGTGCGCGGTCCGCCCCACGCATCCGGGCTGCTGGGCACGCGCACGGCGGCGGCATCGGGCGCGGCGAGGGCGATGCCGTCGGGTGGCGCTGGACGCTGCGGCGCCGCGAACACCGCCCCCGCCAGCACCAGGGCGACGAGGGCGAAGCGGATACTGAAACGAGGATGCATGCGGGGCCCTGGCGTGGTCGTTATTTTTGTGCCCACACTATACAGGTTATAATCTCGGGGTTCTGGTGCCCGCACGCGCGTCTGCGCGTGCAGTTAAACGGGAAACACGAAGCGGCGTCGCCTCCGGCGGCGTGCCAACGTGTGCTGCCCCCGCAACGGTAAACAAGCGTCGCCGCATGGCGACACGCCGTCCCGACAACCACTGTGCTTGCATAGGAAGGTGGGACGGTCCGTCTTGGAGCCCGGAGACCGGCCAGACAGGGGAAGCCGGCGTCATGCCGCGCTTTTTGTACGCCGGCGTGCGGGGACGCTTGCCGGTGCCAACTCGAAGACTGAACATCCAATGCATTCTGCCGCCTCCACCCGCGGCGCGCCGGCTATCAAGCCGATCGCGCTGGCCTGTGCCATCGTCCTGTCCATCTCCACCGGCGCCGTGCGCGCCCAGGACGGCAACCCATCGACCGTCGTCATCACCGGTTCCCGTTTCCCGAGCGTGGAAACCCTGCGTCCGATCGGCGCCACCGTCATCACGCAGGACGACATCCGCCGCGCCGGCGTCAACGACGTGAACAGCGCGATCCGCAAGATCGGCGGCGTGTTCGGCCGCCACAGTCTCGACTCGTCGCCCGACTTCGCGCTCGACCTGCGCGGCTTCGGCGCCAACAGCGCGCAGAACATGGTGATCATGGTCGACGGCGTGCGCCTGAACGAGAACGAACTGGCGAACACCGTGCTGTCGACGATCCCGATCGACACGGTCGAACGCATCGAAATCACCCGCGGCGGCGCCAGCGTGCTGTATGGCGAAGGCGCGACCGGCGGCGTCATCCAGATCACGACGCGCCGCAACGTGGCCGGCGGCCTGCACGGTTCCGTGTTTGCCGAAGGCGGCTCGTTCCACGAGCACGACGTGCGCGCATCGCTGTCGCAAACGGCGGGCGACGTCAGCGCCGACATCGCCGTCGCGCGCCAGGGCAGCAACAACTACCGCCGCAACAGCGATTTCGACCAGACGACGGCGTCGCTCAACCTGCAGACCCGCTTCACCGGCGGCCGCGCCGGCATCCACCTCGAAAGCGCGCGCCAGGATTCGCGTCTCCCGGGTTCGCTGTCGCTGGCCCAGTTCGACGCGGACCCGCGCCAGGCGTCGACGCCGAACGATTTCGGCTCGCTGAACACGGACCGCGCGAACGTCTTCGCCGAGTACCGCCTGGGCGCCGTCGACCTCGCGGCCGACCTGTCGCACCGCGAGCGCAACGTGCGTTCGAACTACCTGTCCTTCGGCTCGAACAATGCGTACGACGGCCGCCAGGACCAGTTCTCGCCGCGCGCGCGCTGGCTGTCCGACGTCGGCGGCATGTTGAATGAACTGGTGGGCGGCCTGGACTTCACGCGCTGGAAGCGCAAGACGACGGCTTCGTTCTCGAGCGCCGACGCGAGCCAGTCGGCCAGGGCGGTGTACCTGCGCGACGAGCTGCGTTTCGACCCGGCCCACGACGGCCGCATCGCCCTCGGCGCGCGCCACGAGAACTTCGACAAGGACGTCGTGGACGTCGTGGGCGGCGTCGCGCCGGAAGCCCGTTCGCAGTCGCAGAACGCGTGGGAAGCGCAGGCCAGCTATCGCGTCCATCCGCTTGTCGAGGTGTATGCGAAGGCGGGGCAGAGCTACCGCGTGGCGAACGTCGACGAGAACGGCTACCGTTCCAGCCTCGACATCCTGAAGGCGCAGACGTCGCACGACCTCGAACTGGGCACGACCCTGCGCCACGCGCCGGGCGACGACAGCCGCACGGTGACGGCGCGCGTGTTCCGCCATCGCCTGAACAACGAGATCTTCTACGACCCGACGGCCAACGGCGGCTGGGGCGCCAACACGAACCTCGATCCGACCGAGCGCAAGGGCTTCGAGATCGACGCCGACGCCGCGCTTGCGGCGGGCTGGCGCGCGAGCGCGCACCTGCAGCACGTGATCGCGCATTTCACGGACGGCCCGAACGCCGGCCGCGAACTGGTGCTCGTGCCGAAGAACGTCGTGACGGCGCGGCTGGCGTGGGTGCCCGGAAACGGCCAGTCGGCCGACGTGGGTGTGCAATGGGTCGACGGCCAGCGCTATGGCGACGACTTTTCCAACAAGTGCGGCGCGCGCATCCCGTCGGCCACCATGCTCGATGCGCGCTACGGCATCAGGCTGGGCGCGTGGGAAGTCGCGGCGACGGGGCTGAACCTGGCGGACCGCCACTACTTCAGCAATGCGTTCTCGTGCAAGGGCGGCATCTACCCGAGCGATGGACGTCAGCTGAAACTGTCGGCCCGGTACGACTTCTAACAAACCGGGGTCAGAGCCCAATTTTGGGAAATTTCCAAAATTTGGGGTCTGACCCCGGTGTTGGTTACGACGGTAACCAATTGCAATAAATAAGCCCGGGCTAAGGTTGGCGGTCGAAAAAGTGGTAATCTCGCGACGTTCGCTCAACCAACCCTAGAAGGAAAACTATGCGTTCCCTGCGTTTTGCCCTGCTCGCCACCGTCCTCGCCGCCAGCACCGCGTTCGCGTCGCCGACCGACCCGAAGAACGGTGTCGAGTACGTGACGCTCGCCCAGCCGCAACCGGTGCAGGCCACGGGCAAAAAGGTCGAGGTGATCGAGTTCTTCATGTACCACTGCCCGCACTGCAACGCGCTGGAACCGCAGCTCGAACAGTGGGTCAAAAAGCAGGGTGACAACATCGTGTTCAAGCGCGTGCACCTGCCGTCGTCGGGCCCCAACGATCCGGAAGCGCACCTGCGCCTGACGCTGGAAGCGCTGGGCAAGGCCGAGGAGTTCCAGCCCAAGGTCTTCAAGGCCTGGCACGTGGATCATTTGCGCCTGAATACGGACGCGGCCATCATCGACTGGGTGTCGAAGAACGGTATCGACCGGAATAAATTCCTGGAAGCGTGGAACTCGTTCGGCGTGACGACCAAGCTGCGCCGCCTGCCGCAGATCACCACCGACTACAAGGTCGACAGCGTGCCGACCGTCATCATCGACGGCAAGTACCAGACTTCGCCCGCGACCGTTTACAATTCGGTCAAGACCCAGAGCGAGCCGGCCCTGTTCCAGGCCACGCTGCAAGTGATGGACGCCCTGGTCGCAAAGGCGGCCAAGTCTAAATAATAGGTAGAAAACAGCGCAATGAGTGATGCCGAAGGCAAGATCCTGAAGATGTACGACAAGTCCAAGCCGGACGAGGAACATCTGTTTGATTCGAGTAACTGGAACCACGCGGCCTGGATACTCGTGGTCGTGCTCGCAGGTCTTGCGTTCTGGCTCGCCATTGCGCTGGTGAATGCCGAAAACCAGCGCAACGCGCTGGTGACGAACCAGTGCGCGGACCCCGTGTTCAAGGGCGAAATCGACCGGCAATGCCTCCTGACCGTGCATTCGCGCGAGCACTGGTGGGAACACCTGTGGTACGGGATGCGCCACGTGACGCCGGAACGCCCGGCGCCTGTAGTACGTCGATAATTCCTTAAGGAAATGGTAACCTTCAGGTTTTCCACGACCTGAAGGATTGTCCATGCCTCTCCTGCGTGCCGCCGGCCTCGGCCTGCTGCTGTCCCTGTCGGTATCTCTCGCTTCCGCGTCGCCCGCCGTCCCGCAAAACGGCGTCGACTATGCCACGCTCGCCCATCCGCAGCCGGTGGTGGCGAACGGCAACAAGGTCGAGGTCATCGAATTCTTCATGTACCACTGCCCGGTGTGCAATGCGCTGGAACCCTTGTTCGAAGAGTGGGTCAAGAAGGAGGGCGACCGCATCACGGTGCGCCGCATCCATTTCCCGACGACGGGGCCGGCCGATCCGGAAGCGCGTTTGTACCTGACGCTCGAGGCGCTGGGCCGGCTCGGCGACATGCACGAGAAAGTGTTCAAGGCCGTGCACGTGGACCATATCCGCTTGAATAAGGACGACGTCATCATCGACTGGGTGGCGAAGAACGGCATCGACCGCGCGACATTCCTGGAAGCGTGGAATTCGTTCGGCGTGACGATGCGCCTGCGCCAGCTGCAGCGGATCGCCGACACCTACCAGGCCGATTCCGCGCCCACGCTCGTCGTCGGCGGCCGCTTCCTGACGAATCCCGGCCTGCTGTCGCGCCAGATGGAAGGCGCCGCCCGCGAAGACGTGTTCAAGGCGACGCTGAACGTGGCGGACAAGCTCGTCGACAAGGCCGCACAGGCCAAGTAAGGATCAGGCCGACAGCACGCCGTCCGGCAGGCTGATCACGAAGCGGGCGCCGCCCAGCGTGGACTGCTCGACTTTCAGGTTGCCGCCGTGTAGCGCGATGGCCTTGTGCGCGATCGACAGGCCGAGGCCGAAGCCGCCGGTGGCGCGGTCGCGGCTGCGGTCGAGGCGATAGAACGGTTCGAAGATGCGTTCCCGTTCCTCTTCGGGGATGCCGGGGCCGTCGTCCTCGACGGCGATCTCGATGCGGCAATCGTCGCGCCGCACGCGCAGCGCGACCTCGTGCGCCGCATACTTTTGCGCATTCCTCAGCAGGTTGCCGATGGCGCGCGCGATCAGGCGGCGGTCGCCGTCCATGCTGCCCAGGCGCTCGCCCAGGTCCACGTGCAGCCGCTGCGGGCGCGGATGCAGGCCGTCCGTGCATTCGCGCAGCAGTGGCTCCAGCTCGAACAGGGTGCGCTGCGGACCCTGGGCGTTGTCCAGCTTGCTCATCGACAGCAGTTCGTTGACGAGGTCGTTCAACTCCGTCAGGTCGCCTCCCATCGCGGCGATGCGTTTGGACAGGGCCGGATCGCCCGCGCGCTCGGCCAGCAACTCCAGCGCGAATTCCAGCCGCGCTATCGGCGTGCGGAGTTCGTGCGACACGGAATGCAGCAGGTTCTTTTGCGCTTCCAATAAACCCTGGATGCGTTCGGCCATCGCATTGATGCGCCCGGCGAGCGGATAGACCGCGTCCGCCGGTTTCAAATGCGCCCGCGCTGACAGTTGCCCGGCGCCGAATTCGTCCGCCACGCGCGACAGCGTCTGCAACGCCCGCCAGTGCGAGCGCGACCACAGCGCGATCGGCACGAGCAGCGCAAGGGCCACGACGACGTAGCGCACGATCTCCATCGCGAGCGCCTGGCCGAGGTCGATCGGCAGGTTGTAGGCGCGGATCACTTCCTCGTTGCTGCCGATATAACGGTCGCCGTGCAGGTCGACACGCCGGAAGAACGCCTTGTGCTGCGGATCCAGCACGACGTCGCCCCGCTCCAGCGCCGCATACTGGCGGGCGGGCAGGGCGGCGCGCGCCTGGTCCAGCGGGATCAGGTCGAAATGCGCCTCCGAGACTTCGCGGACCTTGTTCAGGCGGCCCAGCCATTCGTCGGCCGGCGCGCGGTCGACATATTGTTCGAGCAGGAAGATCTGCGCCGACGCCTGGCGCCGCGCGATGTCGTCGAGCGGATCGCCGAACAGGCGGGCGAAGACGAAGTAGATCACGAACGTCGCGGCCGTGATCGACAGCATCACGAGCACGAAGAAACGGAAGAACAGGCGGTTCACGCCGCCGTCCTCGGGGCGTGGCCGCGCTCTGGGTCTGGATTTGTCTTACACATATCGAAATTGTATAGGAGCAATGATCTAAAAAACCATCCCTTACAAATTGGAGACAAAAGCCCGACAGTCCGCGGGTGAAGTTCTTGCCCGCTGTCCGTACGATGCTGTGTATCAGGTTTCCGTTTGGGTCTGCCCGATGCGCGAAGAAGGCGGACCCTTTTTTATTCGAGATGCGTGCCGGGCACATGGCGCCATCGTTTCTTGGAGAGGGAGAGTATGAGCATGTTTGGACGCGTGATGCCGCCATTGGGCGCCATCGTCGTCGGCGCGGCGCTGTCCGCCTGCGGTGGAGGAAGCACGATGCATGACCAGCAAGCCAGCCAGGGTATCGCCGTCGGCGAGCCGAGCCCGGCCGCCCTGGCCACCGCCCCGTTCGTGGACATGGCGCGCAACGCCGCCTGCGCCGAGACGAAGAACCGCCTGTTCGTCATCGACGGCAAGCAAGTCTTCTGGGACCATGCCGGCCGCTGCGCCGACGCGGCCTATGAGCAAGTCCTGTTCGGCGCCAAGCCGGAAAGCCGCCTCTGTTCGTACGGCGACACGATCGCCGGACCGAAGACGTATTGCCAGGACGAGAGCGCCCGCGCGCTGTTCGAGACGATCGTCAAGCATGCCGACCAGCCGGACCTGGGCCTGGGCAGCGGCCACAAGGTCGAGCAGCTGGCCTTCCTGCCGCCGGCCGGCACGGCCATCGCGTATGAAACCGTGGCGAGCGACAACCTGTCGGGCGTGACGGCACGCCAGACCGTCGTCATCAGGGACCAGCCCGCCTGGGACAAGCTGTGGAGCCAGCATACGGCCGGCCGCACCCCGGCGCCCGCCGCGCCCAAGGTCGATTTCACGCGCAAGATGCTCGTCGGCGTGTTCGCGGGCGAGTACGGTAACGCTTGCCACAGTCTCTCCGTCGCCCGCGTGGCGGCCGGCGCCACGAAGCTGGAAGTCGAGGTGGACGAGCACGACGTGACGACGGTGGCGATCTGCGCGCCCGTCGTGAGCCATCCGATGCAGATCGTGGCCGTCGACCGTGTGGACGCCGACGTCGCGACCGTTCCCGTGGCGCTCACAGGCATCCCGTTCCAGACGGCGGACGCGACGAGCATCTCGAACATCCATGAGGCGCGCACCGTCGTCGTCAAGGATGCGGCCGCCTGGACCCGCCTGTGGAACGAGCATGCGCCCGGCCGCGCGCTGCCCGCGGTCGACTTCGCGAAGGACATGGTCGTCGGCGTGTTCATGGGAGCCGGCGCCAGCAGCTGCTACACGACCGGTATCGACGGGGTCGCGCGCACGGCCGACAGGATCATCGTGCACGAGACGCGGTCCGTGCCGGGACCGGACATCATGTGCGCCATGCTCGTGACGACGCCCGCGCACCTCGTCGTGATTCCGCGCAGTGACCTGCCGGTCGAATTCGCGGCCGAAGTGGCAACAAGGTAGGAAAGGATATGGGAGGAAGGAAGACAAGGACGTAGAATATTGTCTTCCCGAATCTTTCAACCCTGAACATGAACAAGCTTCTCTTCCTCGCGCTCGGCGCGGCCTGCGGCGCGACGTGGGCCCAGACGCCGGCGACCAACCCCATGCCCGACGGCAGCCGCGACATGTACGTGGGCCTGGGCGTGCAGTCGGCGCCGCGCTGGGACGGGACGGGGAGCCGCAAGGTATCAGCGTTGCCGGTGCTCCAGGTTCAATGGAGCAACGGCCTTTTTATTTCGGGCATGAGCGCCGGGATGCATCTGTCGGACAATCCGACGTTCGAATACGGCCCGCTGCTCGCCGTGCAGCCCGGCCGTGACGACGCCGGCACCGGGCAGTCTTTCGACGGCGTCGGCACCGCGGGCACGACCCTGATCGGCCCGGTCCCGGACCCCATCGACAAGCGCAATAGGGTGGCCAGGCGCCTGGAAGGCATGGACAAGATCGGCGCGCGCCTGCAGGGCGGCGTCTTCGCGAACTATTACCTGACGCCGCAATGGCGCCTGACGGGCAGCGTGCTGTACGGCGCCGGCAACGACCACGACGGCGCGCGCCTCGACCTGGGTGTGCAGCGCCTCGCGCTCGCGCTGGGCAGCCAGCACCGGGTGTCGGTGTCGGCCGGTGTCACGGTCGTCAACCGCAACACCAACCAGACGTATTTCGGCGTCTCGGGCGAAGAAGCCGCGCGCAGCCGCTTTTCGTACTACGAGGCGGGCGGCGGCCTGCAGGATGCGCACGTGGGCGCGCGCTGGAACTGGGCCCTGTCGCCCTCGTGGATGCTGACGTCGAACGTGCAGGTCAAGGGCCTGCTGGGCAATGCCGCCAAGAGCCCGCTCGTCGAGCGGTCCACCAACCTGACGGTGTCGACCGCCGTCGCCTACCGGTTCTGATGATGCGCGCATCCCGCCACCTCATCGCTGTCTTCGTCTCGCTGCTCGCGGCCGCCCCGGCCGTCGTGCAGGCGCAGGCGCAGGCCGGCGAATGGGTGAGCTACCGGGATGCGTACCGGGCGATGGTCCAGTTCGAAAAATACGGCGGACCGAAGAACCTGCTGCAAAGCCAGTTGCAGGTGCAGGCGCGCGACCATGCGGGCCTGGGCGAGGGCGCCCAGCTCACGTTGACGGGCAAGACGACGCAGCTGAACCTGGCGCTGGACGCCCTCGGCCGCACCGTGTTCCCGCTGCAGAAGGCGGCGTACGACGAGAACGCGGCGCTGGTCCTGAACCGCAAGGGCATGCCGTTCGTGCTGCGCCCGCAGGTGACGATCGCCCCGCGCGCGGACGGCCAGTACGACGCCGCCGACCTGCGCACGGCCTGCGCCCAAGCGCTCGGCTTCGTGCGCTACGTCGACGCCTCGCAGCGCGCGCGCCAGTGCGTCGGCGTGCGCTTCGTGTTCCCAAGGAAGGGATCGGCCGAATCGGCCGGCGCGCGCCTGCGCCACGCGGACGGCGGCGAGCAGGCGCTGCCCGTGACATCCGGCGCCGCCTTCACGGGCGACCCCGACGAAGGCTTCCCGATCGTGACCTGGCGTTTCGGCACGGCGCCGGAACGGGCCCAGGTCGTCACCTACAACGCGCCGCTGGCGATCGTCCCGATCTTCGAATAACGCGGTATGCTCGTCCGGTTGCAATCTGAGGACGACAATGGACAAGACAATACTGATCACCGGCGCCAGCCGCGGCATCGGCGCCGCCTGCGCGCTGCTGGCCGGGCGGCGCGGCTACACGGTCTGCGTGAACTACCGGGAGAACGAAGCGGCGGCACAGGCCGTCGTGCGCGCCATCGAAGCGGCCGGCGGCCACGCGTTCGCGGTGGCGGCCGACGTGGCCGACGAAACTGACGTCGCGCGCCTGTTCGCCGCCATCGACGGGCGCTGCGGCCGGCTCGACGCCCTCGTCAACAACGCCGGCATCCTCGCGCGCCAGACGCGCGTGGAACACATGGACGCCGCCCGCATCAACCGCATCCTCGCCACCAACGTCACGGGCAGCTTCCTGTGCGCGCGCGAAGCCGTGCGGCGCATGTCGACCAGACACGGCGGGCATGGCGGGGCGATCGTGAACCTGTCGTCGCGCGCGGCCGTGCTCGGGTCGCCCAACGAATACGTCGACTACGCCGCGTCGAAGGCGGCCGTGGATGCGCTGACGATCGGACTGTCGAAAGAGGTGGCGCGGGAGGGGATCCGCGTGAACGGCGTGCGGCCGGGGCTGATCGACACGGACATGCATGCCAGCGGCGGCGAACCGGGGCGCATCCAGCGGCTGCAATCCTCCGTGCCGA
>JBJMVU010000386.1:0-17580 GCA_045810485.1 Massilia sp.
GCCGCCCTGGGAAGTGGGTGGACGTACCACGTGGCGTTGCAATGATCGGTCCATTATGTTGATTCTCCGGTCAATTGCCGACAAAGCGCATTGAAATATCAGCGGTGACGATCAGGCCGAACCTGCCTGCATCGACGACACCAAAAACGTTGTCGTACATGCTGAACGTGATGTAGACACGGACGGTGGCCGGAGCGCTGCCGATGACGGTGCCGCACGGCAGATAGTCGCACTGGACGACGGGGACACCCATCGCGGAACCCGGCACCAATTCCGCCATTTCCCTTTGCGCTATTTGCAAAGCAATGTTGCCGGCAGCCTGCGCCAACGCCGGTGCCCTCATCTCCGCAGCCGATACCTGCGAAAGGTAGCGTGCCGCGTCCTGCGCCGCCTTCTGCGCTACGGTGTAGTGCCAGAAGCACCGTGCATAGTAGATCGGGACTGTGAGCAAGACCACGAAGATCGGCACGATCAAGGCCGCCTCGACGGCTGCGACGCCGCGCTGGCGCGTCTTCGGGGGCACCGGCTTTGCGGGCGACGTCGTCATGGGTAAATCTCCACTTGGCTGGATATCGACTGTTCCGCGAGCGTCCCTGCAAACTCGGCGACCAGGGTGTTCGCGGTTGCCGGAACGGTCATGAAGAACTTGCCGATGCCGAGGACGGTCGCCGGTACGTTCGAGCCGGCCGGCACGGGGCAGGAGAGCAGAGGGATGTTCAGGACGCGACGTTGCGATGTCGAGATGTTCTGGTTCGCTGCGCTCGGCGCCCGGTAGTTGGCGCCGCTCGTGGCCGCGTATGGCGTCGAGTTCGACGGGTAGCCGGATGCAGTTGGGCCAAGCTTATAAAGGTTCGTCCAGTCGCTGGTCGAAAAGGTCGAGTAACCCGTGGCAGGTTCGGGACTCCCCTGCGACACATAGGATGGATACTTGGCGGCCTTCGCGAACGTCCACAATGGTCCGTAGGATCCCGCTGTGGTGCCCGCCGGCGGTGACGGAAGGTCGGCGATCGTCTCGAGCTTGCTGCGGGAGGTTGTGGTCACGGCCGCCGCGCTTCCCGTCGTCGGGACCATCCACGGCGCGCCGCCAGTCGTTCCGTAGGCATATGCCTTGATGTTGTAATCCGGCGGCGCGCCGTACGGGCCGCATTGCAGGCCGCTGAAGTCGTCGAACCGCGTGTTGAGTTGCACGTCGAGGTCGGCCAGGGGCGAAGTCGAAGGCAAGGGGGACACGCGCACGGCGCCGCCCGAAAGCCGTGGCACCCACATGGCCCCCGTGCACATGAATGGTCCGATCACCGAAGTGTCGAATGTCGAACTGTAGACGCCCGGCGCGATGACAGGGTTGATGAGGTAGCGGACCGGTGAGGTCCCGTTGGGGTTGAGTTGCATGAGATCGTAGCTGATGCCGCGACGGAAACCGTACTCGACCAGTTCGGTGGCCGGAGCGCCGGTGTTCGTGCGCGCGACGGCGGGGGTCGGGTCCATCGCGCATACCCCGATTGGCGTGACCGAAATCTGCTTGCGTCCCGCAACGGCGCTGTCGCTCAGTTGTACCGTGCTCTGCGACGGCGAGAGTATCCAGATGAGCAATGTGTTGACCTTGCCCGCTGCAGGGTCGAGCGCAGACGTGTCGACCTTGGCGAAGTACAGACCCGACGGGGACGAACCGTCGACCCACGTGCCCGTGCGCGAAGAGTCGGTGCTGAAGGTGAGGGCCGCGTCGTTCCATGTGAACGAGGTTCCGCGATTGAAGTGTCGGTACTTCAGACTCTCCGCCGTTGCCCTTGCCGTGGCCCGTGCTGCAGCGATGCCGGCCGAGGTGCCGTTCAGCTCATGTGCCGCGGCCAGCGCAATATTCTTGGCAAACCCGTTGAGGTCCACCTTGCGGTTATAGATTTGTCCAAGGTCCAGTGCCAGCGCGCAAATTCCGATCATCAGGAGAATGAGCGGCACCGCCATGATGGCGAACGCGCCACCTTGCCGATAGCGTGGTGGACACGTGCGCGGAGACTTCGATGGCATTCGTTCCTCGTCAGTCCTTGTGTTATCCATGCCTGGCCGCATCGTCGCGTGGCGCTAATGCGGTTAGGTGACATGTGTCCATGTGCCAAGGCACACAGAATCTGCCTAATCAGGGCTCGGCCGGTACGGAGTCTGCCCTATCGGGCTGTTTCCCCGGAAGTTTTTTGGGTGTCGCTCCCAGCAGGGCGCTCAGGGCGGCCACGCCAAGGATCCAGGCCGCGAGAGGCAGGAACATGAACCCGACATGGTGGCGGTAGACGGCGACTACGATTGCACCGCCGCCGCACATGATCAGGCTGGCCAAAACAGGACGTTCCCGACAAAGACGAATGCGGTACCAGGGGATCATGGTGCAGCCAATGGCGAAAACCCCGAGCAGTACCGTGCTTCCCACTACGATCAGGAGACCGAGGGTGCTTCCAGTGATCAGCAGCACGATCGGCCAGCCAATGCTGGAGACTCCGGTGTCTGCCTTGACGTGTGCAAGGAGGGCGTCCTTGCATTCAGATGTCGTCCGTCGGATGCGCAGCATCGATAGAAAGGCCGGGGAGAGCCAGAGTATCGTCATCAGGAAGTATGCAAGCAGGCGTGCGTGAACCATGTATAGCCATGTGTTCATCAACGCTGCCCCGCCTGCTGAATATGCCAGCACGACGCATACGTTGCCTTGCGAAGCGGAATGGGACGACCCACGCCATCTGGTGCTCATGAGATTGCCTTCCCCGTCATGTTGTAGTCTGGCTGCTTAATAACTGAGAGCCATTGTTTCGAGGAAGTCTGCGCGCAAGCCAGGTAGCTGGCAATCGAACGAAGACGTTTACTTGACGGAAATCAGGCGATAATCGCCCCGCAAAAAGAGCGCGTTTAGAAGTAGAATTTTCTACTTAATGACAGAAAACCCCTAGAGAATCACTTCTCATACACCACTTCCGCGGACACCATCAGTCAAACCATGACGAGCAGTTGAGCGGTCAAGCTATCCCGGCCCGATTCACATAAACTGGCCCGACTTGCTTCCCGAATTACTTTAGGTCTAAAGTATCCCCTGGTACCACACCGACCTTTTCTCCGGGGGCTTCATGAGCTTGTCCGCTGCAGAATCAAGTCCTTCGGCCCACGTCGACACCTATGCGCGGGATCACCTCCCGCCCGCCGACCTGTGGCCGGACCTCGTGTTCGACCTGCCCGCGCTCCAGTATCCGGCGCGCCTGAACTGCGTGGCGGAGCTGCTCGACCGCCACGTCGCCGCGGGATACGGCGACCGCATCGCCGTCCTGGGTGACACGGTCACGTGGACCTACGCCAACCTGCTGCGGCACGTCGACCGCATCGCCCACGTGCTGCGCGCGGACCTTAGCCTCGTCCCGGGCAATCGCGTGCTGCTGCGAGGCGCCAACTGTCCGATGATGGCCGCCGCGATCCTCGCCGTGTTCAAGGCGGGACTCGTCGCCGTGCCGACGATGCCGCTGCTGCGGGCGCGCGAACTGGGCATCATCCTCGACAAGGCCAGGGTGAACGCCGTGCTGTGCGCGCGCCCGCTGGCGGACGAACTCGAACAGGTGCCGCATCACCCGCCCGTCATGTATTTCCAGGACCCGGACGGCCTGGAAGCGCGCATGCTGCGGCACGAGGCGCCGTTCGCGCCGGTGGACACGGCGGCCGACGACGTCTGCCTGATCGGCTTCACGTCCGGCACGACCGGCATCCCCAAGGGCACGATGCACTTCCACCGCGACATCCTCGCGGTCTGCGACTGCTTCCCGCCGCATACGCTGCGCGCGCATGCGGACGACGTCTTCATCGGCACGCCGCCGCTGGCGTTCACGTTCGGCCTCGGTGGGCTGCTGCTGTTTCCCATGCGCGTGGGCGCGGCCGGGGTGCTGCTCGAAAAGCTGACGCCGGAAGGGCTGCTGGCCGCGATCGAACGCTTCCGGGCGACCATCTGCTTCACGGCGCCCACGTTCTACCGCCAGATGACGCCTCTCGTCGCGCGCTACGACGTCTCCTCGCTGCAGCAATGCGTGTCCGCCGGCGAGGCGCTGCCGCTGGCGACGCGCGACGCGTGGAAGACGGCGACCGGCATCGCCATGATCGACGGGATCGGCGCGACGGAACTCCTGCACATCTTCATCTCCGCGAGCGGGGCGGACATCCGCCCGGGCGCGACCGGCAAGCCCGTTCCCGGCTACCGCGCGTGCATTCTCGACGACGACGGCGCACCGGTCGGCCCCGGCGTGATCGGACGGCTGGCCGTCAAGGGCCCGACGGGTTGCCGCTACCTGGCCGACGAACGCCAGCGCGACTATGTGCTGAACGGCTGGAACCTGACGGGCGACAGCTACGAGACGGACGCCGACGGCTATTTCTACTACCGCTCGCGCACCGACGACATGATCATCTCGGCCGGCTACAACATCGCCGGCGCGGAGGTGGAAGACGTGCTGCTGCGGCATCCCGCGGTCGCCGAATGCGGCGTCGTGGGCCGGGCGGACGAGGAGCGCGGCCAGATCGTGGAGGCGCACGTCGTGCTCAAGCCCGGCTTCGACCCGACGCCGGCCACGGCCCGCCTGCTGCAGGACTTCGTCAAGGCGCAGATCGCGCCGTACAAATACCCGCGCGCCGTGCGCTTCACCGACAGGCTGCCGCGCACGGAGACGGGCAAGCTGCAGCGCTACAAGCTGAGGCAGTCATGAACATCGTGTGCATCGGCGGCGGGCCCGCCGGCCTGTACTTCGCCCTGCTGATGAAGAAGCAGGATCCGTCGCACCGCATCGTCGTCGTCGAACGCAACCGCCCGTACGACACGTTCGGCTGGGGCGTGGTGTTCTCGGACCAGACGCTCGGCAACCTCGTCGCGGCCGACGAACCGACGGCGCGCAGCATCCTGCAGGCGTTCAACCACTGGGACGACATCGATGTGTTCTTCAAGGGCGAACGCGTCACGTCCGGCGGCCACGGGTTCTGCGGGATCGGCCGCAAGCGCCTGTTGAACATCCTGCAGCAGCGCTGCGAGGAACTGGGCGTGGAGCTCGCGTTCGAGACGGACGCTCAGGACGACCAGGCCGTCGCAGCCCGCTACGACGCCGCCCTCGTGGTCGCGGCGGACGGCCTCAACAGCCGTATCCGGACGCGCTACGCCACGACGTTCCAGCCGTCCGTCGAGACGCGCCGCTGCCGCTTCGTCTGGCTGGGCACGAAGAAGAAATTCGATGCGTTCACGTTCGTGTTCAAGGAGACGGCGTTCGGCTGGTTCCAGGCCCACATCTACCAGTTCGACGGCGAGACGTCGACGTTCATCGTCGAGACGCCTGACGACGTGTGGCGCCGGGCGGGCCTGGCGGACATGCCGCAGGAAGACGGCATCGCCTTTTGCGAGCGCCTGTTCGCCGAACACCTCGACGGGCATCCGCTGCTGTCGAATGCCGGCCACCTGCGCGGCGCCGCGATCTGGATCGCATTCCCCCGCATCGTCTGCGAGCGCTGGGTGCACTGGAACGAGAATGTCCCCGTCGTGCTGATGGGCGACGCCGCGCACACCGCGCACTTCTCGATCGGCTCCGGCACCAAGCTGGCGTTGGAAGATGCGATCGAGCTGGCGCGCTGCATGCGGGAACACGGCGCCGACGTGCGCGCGGCGCTGGACGCGTACCAGGCCAGCCGCTCGGTGGAAGTGCTGAAGATCCAGTCGGCCGCGCGCAATTCGATGGAGTGGTTCGAGAACGTGGCGCGCTACGGCGCGCTGGACGCCGAGCAGTTCGCGTACTCGATGCTCACGCGCAGCCAGCGCATCTCGCATGAGAACCTGCGCCTGCGCGACCCGGGCTATGTCGCGCACTTCGAGGACTGGTTCGCGCGCCGCGCGTGTGCGCAGGCGGGCGTGGACCTGCCGGAGCGCGCGCACATACCCCCGATGTTCACGCCGCTGCGCGTGCGCGACGTCTTCCTGAAGAACCGCATCGTCGTCTCGCCGATGGCGCAATACTCCGCCGTCGACGGCGTGCCTGGCGATTACCACCTCGTGCACCTGGGGGCGCGGGCGCTGGGCGGTGCGGCCCTCGTGATGGCGGAGATGACGTGCGTGTCGGCCGAGGCGCGCATCACGCCGGCCTGCCCGGGCATGTACGCGCCCGGGCACACGACGGCATGGAAGCGCATCGTGGACTTCGTGCACGACCAGACCGACGCGCGCATCGGCCTGCAGCTGGGCCACGCCGGCCCGAAAGGCTCGACGCGTCCGATGTGGGACGGCATCGACCAGCCGCTCCCGGACCACAACTGGCCCCTGATCGCGGCATCGGAACAGCAGTACCTGCCGGGGATCTCGCAGGTCGCGCGCGCCGCCACGGAAGACGATCTCGCGCGCGTGGAGGCGGATTTCGTGCGCGCCACGCTGGCCGCCGACGCGGCCGGATTCGACTGGCTCGAACTGCATTGCGCGCATGGCTACCTGCTGTCGTCGTTCATCTCGCCGTTGACGAACCGGCGCACCGACGACCATGGCGGCAGCGTGGAGAACCGCTGCCGCTATCCGCTGCGCGTGTTCCGCGCGATGCGGGCCGCGTGGCCGGCCGGGAAGCCGATGAGCGTACGGATCTCGGCGCACGACTGGGTCGACGGCGGCATCACGCCGGCGGACGCCGTGCACATCGCGCGCCTGTTCAATGACGCGGGCGCGGACATGATCGACTGCTCGTCGGGCCAGGTCAGCAAGGACGAACGACCGGTGTTCGGCCGGATGTACCAGACGCCGTTCGCGGACCGCATCCGCAACGAGGCCGGCATTCCGACGATCGCCGTCGGGGCGATCCACGAGGCCGATCACGCCAACAGCATCATCGCGGCCGGACGCGCGGACCTGTGCGCGGTCGGCCGGCCGCACCTGGCGAATCCCGCGTGGACGCTGGCGGAAGCGGCGCAGATCGGCTACACAGCCGTCGGCTGGCCGAAGCAGTACCTGGCCGGCAAGGCGCAGCTGGAACGCAACCTGGAACGCGAGCGCCAGCTGGCGGCCGCGAACCCGGGCCTCACGCCGCAGCAGGTCGCGGCGCGGGTGCTGGAGGGTTGATGGAGACGTTACAAGGAAAACACGCCGTCGTGACGGGCGCCAGCCGGGGCATCGGCCTCGCGGTCGCGCGCGCGCTGCGGGGACAGGGTGCACGCGTGACCGTGATGGCGCGGGATGGCCGCGTGCTGGAAGCCGTGGCCGAGGAACTGGGCGGCGACACCGCCTGGCGGACGGTCGACGTGACGGACGCCGACAGCGTCGCGGCCGCGTTCGCGCGCGCGGCTGCGGGTGCGGGTGCGGTGGACATCCTCGTCAACAACGCGGGGCAGGCCGCGTCGGCGCCGTTCGGCCGCACGGACGCCGCGCTGTGGCAGCGCATGCTGGACGTGAACCTCACGGGCGCCTACCACTGCACCCAGGCCGCGCTGCCCGGCATGCTGGAGGCCGGATGGGGGCGCGTGGTCAACGTCGCATCGACGGCCGGACTGACGGGCTACCGTTACGTGGCCGCGTATTGCGCGGCGAAGCACGGCCTGGTCGGCCTCACGCGCGCGCTGGCGCTGGAAGTGGCGAGCCGCGGCGTCACCGTGAATGCCGTGTGCCCGGGATATACCGAAACGGATATCGTGGCGGACGCCGTCGCCAACATCGTGCGCAAGACCGGGCGGACGGCGGACCAGGCGCGCGCGCAACTGGCGGCCGCCAATCCGCAGGGGCGGCTCGTGCAGCCGGAGGAAGTGGCGCATGCCGTCGCGTGGCTGTGCATGCCCGGCGCGGCGGCGATGAACGGCCAGGCCATCGCGGTGGCGGGCGGGGAGGTGATGTGACGCCGGCCGACGATGCCCCGCTCGACCTGAAACTCTGGCTGCGCATGCTGTCCTGCACGGTGCGCGTGGAGAACACGATCCGCAGCCGGTTGCGGTCTACGTTCGGCATCACCTTGCCGCGCTTCGACCTGATGGCGCAACTGGAGCGCCATCCGGAAGGCCTGCGGATGGGCGAGCTGTCGAAGCGGATGATGGTCACCGGCGGCAACGTCACGGGCATCGCCGACCAGCTCGAGCGCGAAGAGCTCGTCGTGCGTGTGCCCGACCCGCAGGACGGCCGCGCGTTCATGCTGAAGCTGACGCCGCGCGGACGCACGGCGTTCGCCGGGATGGCGGCCGTGCACGAAGGCTGGGTGGCCGACCTGTTCCGCGACATGTCCGCGGCGGACAAGGCGAGCATGATCGCGCTGCTGGACAAGATGAAACGGCAACTGAACGACAAGGATTAGGAGACCATCATGCACCGCACGAAGCTGGCCGATTACCACGCCGGACATTTTCTCTATGAGGCGGACGGCGGCGTCGCCACCATCACGCTGAACCGTCCCGGGCGCAAGAACCCGCTGACGTTCGAATCGTACGCGGAGCTGCGCGACCTGTTCCGCGCCCTCGCGTACGCGGACGACGTGAAGGCCGTCGTGCTGGCCGGCGCGGGCGGGAACTTCTGCTCCGGCGGCGACGTCCACGAAATCATCGGGCCGCTCACGCAGCTGGACATCCCGGGGCTGCTCGCGTTCACGCGCATGACGGGGGACCTCGTGAAGGCAATGCTGGCCTGTCCGCAGCCCGTGGTGGCGGCCGTCGACGGCGTGTGCGCGGGCGCCGGCGCGATCCTCGCGATGGCATCGGACCTGCGCCTCGCCAGCACCCGCGCGCGCACCGCGTTCCTGTTCACGAAGGTCGGGCTGGCCGGTTGCGACATGGGGGCCTGTTCGATCCTGCCGCGCCTGATCGGGCAGGGGCGGGCGGCGGAGCTGCTGTACACGGGCCGGTCGATGTCGGCCGAGGAGGGCGAACGCTGGGGCTTCTATAACCGCCTGTGCGCGCCGGACGAGGTGCTCGGCGCGGCGCAAGGGCTGGCGCGCAGCCTGGCCGACGGGCCCACGTTCGCGCACGGGATGACGAAGAAGATGCTGCAGCACGAATGGGCTATGGGGATCGCGGAAGCCCTCGAGGCCGAGGCCCAGGCGCAGGCGATCTGCATGGCGACCAACGACTTCCACCGCGCCTACCACGCCTTCGCGGCGAAGACGGCGCCCCGCTTCGAGGGGGACTGACATGGCGGACAAGCGCTATCTCGAGTGGCCGTTCTTCGACGGTCGGCACGTCGACCTGGAAGCGGCGCTGGACGAGTGGGCGGCCACGTACGTGCGCGACCTGCACAGCAGCGACGTCGACGCCGATTGCCGGCGCCTCGTGCGCCTGCTGGGCGAAGGGGGCTGGCTGCGCCATGCGATCGGCGGCGCGGAGACGCCCATCGACACGCGCGCCGTCTGCCTGATCCGCGAAACGCTGGCGCGCCACAACGGCCTCGCCGACTTCGCCTTCGCCATGCAGGGCCTCGGGTCCGGCGCGATCAGCCTGTTCGGGACGGAAGCGCAGCGCGAGCGCTACCTGCCGCGCGTGGCGCGCGGCACGGCCATCGCGGCGTTCGCGCTGTCGGAGCCGGACGCCGGTTCCGACGTCGCCGCCATGCGCTGCGCTGCGCGGCAGGACGGCGAGGCGTACGTCCTCGACGGCGAGAAGACGTGGATCTCCAACGGCGGCATCGCCGATTTCTACGTCGTGTTCGCGCGCACGGGCGAGGCGCCGGGCGCGCGCGGCATCAGCGCGTTCATCGTCGACGCGGACACGCCGGGCTTCGCGATCGCGGAGCGCATCGCCGTCATCGCGCCGCACCCGCTGGCGCGGCTGCGTTTCGACGCATGCCGGGTGCCGGCGGCGCAACGGATCGGCGCGGCCGGGCAGGGGTTCAAGGTGGCGATGGCGACCCTGGACGTGTTCCGCACCTCCGTCGCGGCGGCGGCCCTCGGGTTCACGCGGCGCGCGTTCGACGAGGCGCTGGCCCATGCGACGCGGCGGCGGATGTTCGGCCAGACCCTCGCCGACTTCCAGCTGACGCAGGCGAAGCTCGCGCAGATGGCGACGAGTATCGATGCGAGCGCGTTGCTGACGTATCGTGCAGCCTGGCAGCGCGACCGCGGCGGCAAGGTGACGAAGGAAGCGGCGATGGCGAAGATGACGGCGACCGAGTCGGCGCAGCAGGTGATCGACGCGGCGGTGCAGATGTTCGGCGGCCTCGGCGTCACGAGCGGCCACCCTGCCGAGCGGCTGTACCGCGAGATCCGGGCCCTGCGCATCTACGAGGGCGCCACCGAAGTGCAGCAACTGATCATCGCGCGCGAACTGCTGCGCGAGGCAAAGGAAGAATGATGATGGAAGTACTGCAACCACCCGGCTGGCCGCGCCCGCGCGGCTACGCGAACGGCATCGCGGCGCGGGGCCGCTTCGTGTTCGTGAGCGGGATGATCGGCTGGAACGCGGACGGACGGTTCGACAGCGACGATTTCACCGCGCAGGCGCGCCAGGCGCTGCGCAATATCGTGACCGTGCTGCGCGAGGCAGATGCGCGGCCGGAACACATCGTGCGCATGACGTGGTACGTGGTCGACAAGCGCGACTACCTGGCCGCCGGCAGCGCGCTCGGCGCCGCGTACCGCGAGATCATCGGCGCCCACTATCCCGCCATGACGGCCGTCGAAGTGCGGGCGCTGATCGAGGACCGCGCGCGCGTGGAAATCGAAGCGACGGCCGTGGTGCCCGACTGATATCGAATCAGTTATCGATCACAATTATTTTGGAATGGCAGGTTTTCCGGTGGTTTACGCATGCTAGACTCGGCTCGGGGTATCGATAACATTCTGGTTGTCGGCGATCCCGTAAAAACAAAACCGAACAGGAGACTACAATGCGTAAATCCGGTACCCGCACGCCCGTGTTGCGGGCAGCGGCGCTGGCCGTGTCGCTAGCCGTCGCGAGCCTCGTACCCGCCGCGCACGACGCCGTCGCGGCCGACACGATCCAGACCATCGTCACCAACTACCAGCCCGTCATCAACGAGTTCGTCGATGCGAACGGGTTCAAGCACCCCGGCGTCGGCCTGACCAGGGAGGTGCTGGAAAACATGCGCACGGAAGTGCAGGCGCAGAAGGAACCCTGGAACACCTATTTCAACATGATGCTGTTGTCCGGCGCGGCGTCGAAGACGGTGGCATCGAAGAACCAGAGCGGCGCCGATCCGACGAAGCCGGGGGTGGTCGCGTTCAACAGCCAGGGCGTGGAATCCAAGTTCATCGCCGACGCGCTCTCCGCCTACACCCAGTCCATCCTGTACTACGTGACGGGCGACGAGACCTACCGCGCCAACGCGATGCGCCTGATCCGCATCTGGGCGCAGATGGATCCCACCCAGTACGTCTATTACACGGACGCGCACATCCACACGGGTATTCCGATGAGCCGCATGATGGCGGCGGCCGACATCATGCGCACGACGACCTGCCAGACGGCGGCGCTGGCCTGGACCGACCAGGACACGGTGAACCTGACGAACAACCTGATCGTGCCCGTCACCGAGACGTTCAACCACAGTCCCGACCACTTCATGAACCAGCACCTGTACGCGCTGCTGGGGTCCATGTCGGGCTACATCTTCACGGGCAACCGGGCGCGCTGGAACGAGGGCGTCGAGTGGTTCACCATTAACAGGACGGCCGTCGACCAGGGCCAGAACGGGGCCATCAAGCAGCTGTTCCGCCTCGTGACGAAGAACGACCTGACCGGTGAAGCCGTCACGCCGATGGTGGAGCACGTGGAGATGGGGCGCGACCAGGCGCACGGCGCCGGCGACGTCACCAACACGAGCATCCTGGCGCGCCTGCTGATGTCGCAGGGCCAGAAGGTCGATCCCGTCAACGGCACGCCGTCGGCTGCGGCGGATGCCGTGGGCCCGTATGAATTCCTGAACGACCGCATCCTCGACGCGACCGAATACTTCGCCGGCTTCATGCTGGGCTACGACACGCCCTGGGTGCCGACGGCCGCGCACACGGACGGCAACGGCGCGCCGACCGTCGTCTACAAGACGCTGCAGGGCGGCTACCGGGGCCGCCTCACGCAGAACACGTGGGAGCCCTACTACTATTACAAGTACACGCGCGGCATGGACATGAACCAGCGCGCACCCAACTACACCCGCATGTTCGCCGACCGCACGGTCTACAACTGGGACGGCGTGGACGGGGGAGGCGACTTCTGGCTGTTCATGCCGTCCGCCGCGGAGAGCGAGGGCACGCAGTTCCTGATCAAGCCCATCGTCGATCCGGTGCGCGAAGTGGAAGACCGCTTCACGTCGCTGGACGGCTTCGGCACGGCCATGCAGGACGACACCGCATCGTTCGTTCGCGTCGCGGCCACGGGGGCGGGCAGCAGGCTGGCCGTCGTCGGCTACGGCAACGGCACGCGCAGCGTGGCGTTCCGGGTGCGGACCAACGGCGAAGCGTCGATGGACGCGTTCGGCGACACCCTGCTGCTGCCGGACACGCAGGGCCAGTGGCGCTACGTGAGCTATGACTTCAACCAGTACCAGGGCCTGGGCGACTACCTGCCACTCACGGTCAAGGGCGCCGGCACGACGGTCGATATCGACCACATCAACGTCAATCCGGGCGCCTCGATCACGCCGCCGGTCTTCACGGGTGGCGACGCGGACCTGAGCCTGACCACGAACGCGGGCTCCACGGCGACCGTGTCGTACAGCTTCGCGGCGACGGACGCCACGGCCACCGACGTCCTGACGTACAAGATCGACAACCTGCCGCCCGGCGCGCATTTCGATACGGCCACGGGCGCGTTCTCGTGGGTGCCGACGCAGGCCGGAACCTTCAACTTCATCGTCACGACGACCGACGGCACGGTGGTGACGTCGAAGGCCGTGCGGGTCGTGGTCAGCGCTGACCGCCCGTCCGCCATCGCCGCGGTGACGGCCGCGTACAAGCCCGATACGCTGTACACCACGCCGAGCCTGGCCGCCTACAACGCGGCGTACGCCGACGTGGCCAATGCGGTGGCGACGGCGACCGACGACCAGTTCTACCAGAAGCTGGGCGCGCTGCAGACGGCATTGAAGGGGCTCTCGGAGCTGACGCCGCTGCTGGCGGACGGCAGCATCAACTACTCGAACATGTTCGTCTCGTCCACGTTCGGCACGCAGGTGCCGAATGCCCTGGACGGCACGCCCGATTCGTTCGTCGGCTACTACCTGGCCCAGAACCTCACCTATTACTTCGACTTCGGCCCCGGCTACAAGGTCAATGCCACCGCGTTCGGCATCCAGGCGCGCACGTCCTTCCCCGAACGGGGCGGCGGGGCCGTCGCCTTCGGCTCGAATGACAACGAGAACTGGGTCCGCCTGACGCCGGGCATGACGGTCGTGACGGAAGACATGCAGACCCTCGCCGTCAGCGACGACCTCAAGAACCAGCAGTACCGGTTCATGAAGGTGCAGATGGTCCAGCCGTCGAGCTCCATGTTCGAGATGGGCGAATTCCGGATCTTCGGCACGCGCCACGAGACGGTCAACCTGCTGTCCTCCGTGTCGATCGCGTCCGACGAGGCCCTGAAGAAGCGCATCGTGCCGGGCAATACGGTCAAGCTGGCCTTCCAGGCGACGGCGCCGATCAACACCGTGGTCGCGACGATCCAGGGCGTCCCGGCACAGGTGACGACGGCAGACAACGTCAACTACACGGCCACCGCCGTCATGCCGGGCGACGCCAGGCCGGGCGCAGTCAAGTTCACGCTGAACTACAAGACCGGAGCCGGCGCCGACGCCGAACCCGTGCTGTTCACGACGGACAGCACGTCGCTGTTCATCGCGGACCAGACGAACCTCCTGGGCAACCTGCTGGCCATCACGAGCCTGCAGGATTCCAGCGGCCGCAATGCGACCGACCTGCTGGCGACGGTGAACACGCTGTTCGACAGCAACCTGGGCACCGGCACCGATTTCCGCGTGAACGGCAGCGGCTACGGCGCCTGGGTGACGTTCGACTTCAAGGAAGGCGGCCAGGCCACGATCCAGCGCGCGGAAGTGATCGGCCGCCAGGACCAGTACGCGTCGCGCATCAACGGCACCGTGGTGCAGGGTTCGAACGACAACGCGTCGTGGACGACGATGTCCAACGCGGCCGGGAACACGGCGGACTGGCAGACCTTGAGCGTGGCCAGCCCGCAGCCTTACCGCTACATCCGCATCACGAACGGCAATAACTGGTACGGGAACATGGAAGAACTGCGCCTGTACGGCATCGCCGCATCGTCGAACAAGATCGCGACCGTGTCGATGAGCGCCGCGCAGGCGCTGCGCACGCGCATCGTGCCGGGCAATGCCGTGAAGCTGATGTTCACGGCGAAGGAGGCGATCAGCGGCGTGGGCGTGACGATCCAGGGCGTGCCCGCCACCGTGACGACGACCGACAACATCAACTTCACGGCCACGGCGACGCTGGCCCAGGGGGTGGCGGCGGGTGCGGTCAAGTTCGCGATCGGTTACACGCAGGCCAACGGGCAGCCCGGCTTCACGAGCACGACCACGACCGACAACACGGGCCTGACCCTCGTGGACGAGGCGGACACGATCCGTAACGTGCCGACCGTCGCCACGCTGATCGATTCCACGGTCAACCGCCCGGCCGCCACCACGCAGGCCATCGTCGCGAGCCTGTTCGACGCCAACCTGGGCTCGATCTCGGACTTCCGCACCGGCAGCAACAACTCGGGCGTGGGCGCGTTCGTCACGTTCGACTTCAAGGCCGGCAACCAGGTCAACCTGACGGGCGTGGAACTGGCGCCGCGCCAGGACAACAATTACGCGCGCATCAAGGGCACCGTGATCCAGGGCTCGAACGACAACACGACGTGGACGACGCTGACCACCCCGGCCGGCGCGACGCTGGACTGGCAGTCCTTCCCGGTCACCGACCCGACGCCTTACCGCTACATCCGCGTGTATAACGGCGGCACGTGGTTCGGCAACCTGTCCGAGGTGCGCCTGCATGGCTCGCTGCACGGCGCGGACACGACCCCGCCCGTGACGACCGCCAGCACGAGCGCGCAACCCGCGGCGAACGTGACGGTGACGCTGTCCGCCACCGACACGGGTGGCAGCGTCAAGGCGACGTACTACACGGTGGACGGCGGCGCGCGCCAGGCCGGGACGACGGTGGCGCTGAACACGACGGGCAGCCACGCGGTGGCCTACTGGAGCGTCGACGCCGCCGGCAACGCCGAGGCGCAGCACACGCTGGCCGTCAACATCGCACCGGCGGACGTCGGCGCGAGCGTGAAGATGACCCAGCAGGGCGCGACGCTGAACCGCGCGACCGGCAAGTACGTGGGCGGCGTGACCGTCACGAACACCGGCTCGACCGCGCTTGCCGGTCCGCTGTGGCTGACGCTGAACGGCCTGACGGCCGGCGTCACGCTCGACAACGCCGGCGGCACGACCAGTGGCGCGCCGTACGTGCTTGTCGCCGGTCCGCTGAACCCGGGCGCGACGGTCACCGTGCCGCTGACGTTCACCAATCCGAACCGCAGCGCGATCGGCTACGTGCCGGCGCTCTACCAACCCCATTTCTGAGGACAGCCATGCAAATCCGATTCAAACAGCTTGTATCCGCCCTGGCCCTGATGCTGGCGGCGGGCGCCGGCGCGGCGTCGGCCGAAACGATCCACGTCGCGATCGACACGTCGACGTTCGGCGCGGCGACGGGCTACGTCGACATGCAGCTCTCGGCCGGCAGCGGCGTGCCGCTGGCCACCGCCGTCGTCAGCAACATGGTCGGCTTCGACAGCTCGGCGTTCATCGATTCGTGGGGCGTCAGCCCGATCGCAGGCGGGTACGTGTTCCGCAACGACACGTCGAACGACCTGTTCCACGCAGTCGATTTCGGCGCCACGCTGTCGTTCGACCTGACCTTCGCGGGCGCGCCGGATCCGCTGACGAGCTACATATCGCACTTCGTCGTCGCGGCGTTCGACGACGCGTTCGCGCCGCTCGGTCACACCGATCCGTTCACGGGCGCGCTGGCCGATTTTACCTGGACGCCGGCAGCGAGCATGCAGGGGCAGGGCACGATCGGCGGCACGCTGTCGGATCCGGCGGTGACGGCAGTGCCGGAACCGGCGGGGATGCTGCTGGCGGGGATCGGCTTGACGGCGCTGGCGCTTGCGCGCCGGCGCCGGGTGTGACAGGTCGGACGATCAGCTGGCGGCGATCAGCGCGGCGATGTCGGCCGCCGTCAGCGCCCCGCGATAGATGCGGAACTCGTCGATGCGGCCGTTGAAGTAAGGATCCCCGGAGTACTGCGAGCGGCCGATCCAGTTCTGGGCCGTGCCGCCCAGTTGCCACGGCGGCAGGAATTCCGCGCTGTTGGAGCCGACCGCGGCGCCGTTCACGTACAGGGTGGCGAGCCGCCCCGACAGGGTGACGGCCACGTGGACCCATTGCGCCGTCGGCAGTGCGGCTGTCCCCGTCACGGCCTGCTCGCCCTTGCCCCCGTCGACGGTGATGGCGAAGCGCATGCCGCCGCTGCTGGAACGCGGCGTCAGGAACATGTAGCGGCCCGTGCCCGCGCCGAAGTCGAAGATCCGCTCCCAGGTGCGCGCCGCGTTCCAGTACACCCAGCAGGCCACCGTGAAGTCGCTCAGGTCCGTGACGAGGTTGGCCGGCAGGCTCACGTAATCCGTGCTGCCGTTGAGCGCCGGCGCGCTGCCGGATTTGCCGGCGCCCCAGGCGGCGCTGCCCGTCAGCGTGCCGGCGTGACCCTGGCCACTGGCGTCGGACACGGTCGTGCCGGCGCCTTCATTGCAGGCCAGGTAAGTGTGGAGCGTCTTGCCGACCTTGGCGGTGGCGCGGTTGGAGTCGGCCGTCGCCCCGCCCGGCGTCACGGCGTTGACGACGTAGTACCAGGTGCCCGCGCCCGGATTGTCGGTGTAGGTCAGCAGGTCGGCGATGCCGCTCGCGACGGTGGTCCATGGGCCGCTCGTCGACGTCGCGCGCTTGACGTTGTAGCTGGTGGCGTAGGCGCTGCCCCACCACGACAGCTCCACCTGGCCGGCCGGCGTGCGCGCCTTCAGGCCGCTGGGCGGCACGCCCGCGGCGATCGGGTCGCGCGTGCAGGTGAGGGTGCCGTAGCCGAGTTGATCGTAGCCGCCGCTCGTCGAGCCGTAGTTGCCGCCGCCGCCTTCCGGCTGGATCTGCAGCGCGAACATCTTCGAATAGGGCGCCGCGAGGCCTTTCCGGTTCACGTAATGGTGGTAGACGAGCGCCCAGCAGGGCCGGACGTTCCCCTGGCTGCCCGTCGCGAACACGGTCTGGTTGACGTTGTCGGCGTTGTTGTACGGGACGTAGGGCACCGTGTAATACGTCGTGCCGGACTGGATCAGGTTTGCCTTGGCCACGTATTCCGCGCCCATCAGGAAGCGGTTGTTGTCGTAGCCGTACAGGTCGACGCCCTGGTTCCAGGCCATTTCGCACATGGCCCCCATCAGCGCGATGCCGAGCGTGTTGTGGCCCTGGTCGCGTCCCGATTCCTGCCATTGGCCCAGGAAGCCCGGGTGGACGTAGTACACGGCCTGCGCCACGGCGCCGTTGCCCGCGCCGGA
>JBJMVU010000387.1:0-9454 GCA_045810485.1 Massilia sp.
ATCGACGGCTTGGCGGGCAGGGCGGGCGCGGGTGCGGGCGCCTGCAACGGCTCGGCGACGGCGGCGTCAATCCCTTCAGGCGCGGTGCGCTCCTGCAGATCGGCGGCGAAGCGAAACCCTTTGCGGGCAATGGTCCGGATGACGCGCTGCTGCTGGCCGCTGTCGCCGACCGCCTTGCGGACCGCATTGATGTGGCTGGCCAGCGTCGATTCCGAGACGATCCGGCCCGCCCAGATCGTATCGACCAGCTCGTCCCTGCTGACGACACGCTCGTGGCATTTCGCCAGATAGGCCAGCAGGTCGAACACCTGGGGCGCCGTCGGCACGACCCGGGAGGCCCGCACGAGCTCGCGCCGGTCCAGGTCGAGCACGCAGTCTTCGAAGACTAGCAGCATGGTCGGCTCCCTGCCGCGTGTCCTGAATGAAGACCCACGCGAAAACCAAGAAATTTCCAAGATGAAGGCAAAGTCTTCCGGCCGGCCGGCAACCATACTGTGTCCATCGAGCGCCATGACGACGGTCGACACTCATTCGAGGAGCGGAACATGAAAATCGTAGTGATCGGCGGGACAGGTCTCATCGGAGCGAATATTGTAAACCGGCTACGTCTGAATGGACATGAAACTGTGGCCGCATCGCCTTCCACGGGCGTGAACGTGCTGACCGGCGAAGGCCTCGCCGCAGCCCTCGAGGGCGCCCAGGTCGTCGTCGACGTGGCGAACTCGCCGTCGTTCGAAGACCAGGCCGTGATGGAATTCTTCCAGACGTCCAGCGGTAACCTGCTCGCCGCCGAAGCGGCCGCGGGCGTGGAACATCATGTCGTGTTGTCCATCGTCGGCGCCGACCGCCTGCCTGACTGCGGCTATTTCCGTGCGAAGGTGGCCCAGGAGGCGCTGGTCAAGGCGTCGAAGCTGCCTTACACCATCCTGCGGGCGACGCAATTCTTCGAGTTCGTCGAGGGCATTGTCGAGACAGGCGACGTCGGGGGCACGATCCATTTGTCGCCGGCGCTGATCCAGCCGATCGCCTCGGATGACATCTGCGCCGTACTGGCCGATCTCGCGGTCGGTGCGCCGTTGAACGGCACCGTCGACATCGGCGGACCGGATCGCTTCCCGCTCGATGAGCTGGGACGCAAGGTCCTTGCCGCGCGTCACGACAAGCGCCCGGTCGTCGCCGACGTGCACGCACGCTATTTCGGCAGCGAACTGGACGACCGCTCGCTGGTGGCCAGCGAGACCGCGCTCAAGGGACCGACCCGTTTTCACAACTGGCTCAGCCGCAAGCTCGCACAGGGTTGAGCGCCGCACCGCATCGTTACCCGAGGTTTTTTAAAGGAGATCCATCATGTCGCAACGCATCGATTACCAGAAACAATCGCCCGAGCTGTTCAAGAAATTCGTCGACTTCAGCCTGGCGCTGAGGCAATCGGCCATCGAGGAGACGATCCGCGATCTCGTGGACCTCCGGGCCTCGCAGCTCAACGGCTGCGCCTTCTGTGTCGACATGCACGTCAAGGAGGCGACCCAGCACGGCGAACGGCCGCTCAGGCTGCACCATGTTGCCGTCTGGCGCGAATCGACACTGTTCAGCCCGCGTGAACGCGCCGCCCTGGCATGGACCGAGATCCTGACCCGGATGCCTGCCGACGGCGTGCCCGACGACGTCTACGAGCAGGTGCGTACGGTGCTGTCGGAGAAGGAACTGTCCGATCTGACCTTCCTGGTCATGTCCATCAACGCCTGGAACCGCGTCAACGTCGGCTTCCGCCTCGTACCCGGCACCTACGACAAGGCGTTCGGCGTCGACAAGTCCGGCCTGTCCTGACCGCCATGAACACCCTGACGCCACGGCGCCTGGCCGGCGCGGTGCTGGGCACCCTCCTGCTGTCGGGCTGCGCCACCGGCCCCGACTTCGTGCAGCCGGACAGCGGCCTGGGCGAAGCGGTGCTGGCGCCCAGGCCCGGCTACGCCGCCGGCGTCCCGGCCACCGATGCGGCGGTGCCCGCGCAGTGGTGGGTGCTGTTCAACGATCCCGTGCTGACCGAACTGCAAGTGCGCGCGCAGGAAGGCAACCTGGACCTGAAAATGGCCATCGAGCGCATCGAGCAAGGCCGGGCGCAGCTGGGCATCGCGTCGGCGCAACTGCTGCCGACCGTCGGGGCGGGCGCCGGCGTCGCGCGGGAAGCGCTGAGCGAACACGGCAAGTTTGCCGCGCTCGGCGCGCCGTCCAGCCCCAGCGATTTCTGGCAGGTGGCATTCGATGCCGGTTGGGAGATCGACCTGTGGGGGCGTGCGCGGCGCGCCCGCGAAGGCGCGGCGGCGGCGCTCGAGGCCACCGTGTACGAACACGAGGCGGCACGCGTGGCCCTGGCCGCCGAAGTGGGCCGCACCTATCTTCAGTTGCGCGGCGCCCAGGCGCAGCTCGCGATCGCACGGGAAAACCTGGCGGTCGCCGAGCGGGTACTCGGCCTGACGGAAAGCCGCCGGCGCAATGGCGTCGCGACAGAGTTCGAGATGGCGTCCGCACGCGCCCAGCTCGCGGCCACGCGGGGCATCGTTCCGAAGCTGGTCGAGCGCCGCAACGGCTTGCTGAACGCGCTTGCCCTGCTGCTGGGGGACAAGCCGCGCGCGCTCGATTCGGCGCTGGGCGAGGCCCGCTCCCTGCCGCCGCTGCCGGCCGGCGTGCCGCTCGGCCTGCCGTCGGCGCTGGCGCGCCGGCGTCCCGACATCCTGCGCGCCGAGGCGCAACTGCATGCCGCCACGGCAGCCATCGGCGTGGCGAAGGCCGACTTTTATCCACGCCTCGCCCTGAAAGGCCGGTTCGGCCTGGAAGCCTTCGACAGCGGCGATCTGGCCAGCTGGGATGCGCGCTTTTTCTCGGTCGGCCCGACGGTCTATCTGCCGATCTTCGAGGGCGGCCGCCTGACGCAGCGGCTGGCCCTGAGCGAATCGGGCCAGAAAACGGCCGCGCTCGCTTACCGGAAGACGGTATTGCAGGCCTGGCATGAAGTGGACAACGCCCTGGATGCCTGGGCGGCCGGACAGGAGCAGCATGGGGCACTGGCGGAGGCCGATGAGCAGAACCGCCGGGCGCTGCATGCCGCGGAGCGCGGCTACCGGGACGGCGCCGTCGATTACCTGGCCGTGCTCACCGCGCAGCGCAACGTGCTGGCCAGCCAGAGCGCGCTCGACGACAGCACGACGGGCCTCACGCTGGCGCTGGTCAACCTGTACAAGTCGCTCGGCGGCGGCTGGGATCCGCAAGCGGGAGACGCCCGATGAGCGCCGCCGCGACCGGCCGCCCGATGGCGGGATTGCTCGGCATCTTCATTGCCGCGATGATGGCGGGCATGAACAACCGTGTCGGCGCCATCGCCCTCGCGGACGTGCGCGGCGCGCTCGGCTTCGGCCTCGACGACGCCTCCTGGCTGACGACGGCCTATAACGCCGGCGAACTGATCGCCATGCCGTTCGCGGCCTGGTTCGCCGTCACCCTCTCGGTGCGCCGCCTCGAACTGTGGATGCTGGCCGTGTGCACGCTGGTGGCCGCGATCCTGCCGTCGATCCACGACGTCGGCCTGCTGCTGGTCTTGCGCTTCGTGCAGGGGATCGCCGGCGGCGCCATGATCCCGCTCTTGATGATGGTGGCGCTGAAATCGCTGCCGGCGCCCGTCCGGCTGTACGGGCTGGCAATGTATGCCATGACGGCCACGTTCGCGCCGAATGTCTCGATCTGGCTGGCCGGACAGTGGACGGCCGGCGGCGCCGGCTTGCACTGGGTGTACTGGCAGAGCGTGCCGCTCGCCGTCGTGGCGGGGTTGCTGGTGGCGTGGGGGCTGCCGCGCGAACCGGGCCAGCCCGACCGCCTGCGCCAGGCCAACTGGGCGGGCATGGCCTTCGGCGTGCCGGCCCTCGGCCTGATTGCCGTCGCGCTGGACCAGGGCGTGCGGCTGGACTGGTTGCATTCGCCCGTGATCACGGGCGCGCTGGTCGCGGGGCTGGCGCTGCTGGCGGTCTACCTGCTGACCGAGTGGTATCACCCGGCGCCGTTCGTCAAGCTGCAGATCCTCGGCCGCCGCAACCTGGGGCTCGGCTTTACCATCTTCGTCTTCCTGCTCGTCGCGCTCATGTCCAGCTCGCTGCTGCCGATCAGCTATCTCGGGCGTATCCACGACGACCGGCCCTTGCAGATGGCGTCGATCGGCATGGACGTCGCCCTGCCGCAGCTGATCCTGGGGCCGCTGGTGGCGCTGCTGCTGTACCAGCGCTGGGCCGATGCGCGCATCGTGTTCGCCGCCGGTCTGTTGCTGATCGCGCTGGCATGCTTTGCAGGTGCACGGCTGACCCCGGACTGGAACGCGGGCCAGTTCGCCGCGGTCCAGGCGCTGCAGGCGTTCGGCCAGCCGATGGCGGTGGTGTCGATGCTGTTCCTGGCCACGAGCGTCGTGCAACCCCCGGAAGGTCCGTACGTGTCCGGCGTGGTCAACACGCTGCGCGCGTTCGGCTCGCTGCTCGGCGCCGCGGCGGTCGGACAGCTCGTGACCGTGCGCGGCCGCTTCCACGCGGACGCATTGCTGGACCATGCGGGACTCGTCATGAACGCCCTCGCGCCCGAGCCCGAGCCGTTCCAGCTGGCCGGCGTCGTGGGGCAGCAGGCACAGGTGCTGTCGCTGGCAGACGCCTACCGCGTGCTGGGTGTCCTGGCCATCCTGCTGATCCCGCTTGCGCTGCGGCTGACCCGCATCCCGGCGCCTTCCTCCACCTCAACTTCGACACACGAGTAACCATCATGTCCCTCCCCAAGAAAGCCAGGATCGCCGCCACCGCAGTGCTGCTCGCAGCGGCCACCGGCCTGATCCTCTACCTCGACCGTCCCGAATCCAGCGGGCCGGTCCAATCCACGGACGATGCCTACGTACAAGCCGACTTCACGGTGGTGGCCCCGCAGGTGTCGGGCACGGTGAATGCCGTCCTGGTCCACGATAACGAACACGTCGAGGAAGGCGCGCTGCTCGCGATCATCGACGACCGCGATTTCAGCATCGCGGTCGATGCGGCGAAGGCGCAGGTTGCCGCCGCCGATGCCGGCATCGCGAGCCTGGAAGCGCAGCTGGTGCAACAGGACATCGCGATCCGCCAGGCGCAGGCGGGCGTCGCGGCGGACGACGCCGCGCTCACGCTGGCGCGCGCAAACCATACCCGGTATCGCAACCTGGCCGCGGACGGGTCCGGCTCCGTGCAGGCATTGCAACAGGCCGAGGCCCAGTCGGGTATCCAGTCGGCGGCAAGGGCAAAGAGCCAGGCCGGTCTGCAGGCCGCGCGCCAGCGGGTCGATATCCTGAAGGCCGATCTCGGCAAGGCCAGGGCGGCGCGGGTCCAGGCGCAAGCCGCGCAGGCCGCGGCGGAACTGAAGCTGTCGTACACCCGGATCAGGGCGCCGGTCGGCGGCACGATCGGCCAGAAGTCCGTGCGGGTGGGCGCATTCGTCAATGCGGGCAAGCCGTTGCTGGCGATCGTTCCGCTCGACCAGGTCTACATCACGGCCAACTTCCGCGAGACCCAGCTGGCGCGGATCCAGGCGGGGCAAGCCGTGGATATCGCGGTCGATGCCTTGCCCGGCGCGACGCTGAAGGGCACGGTGGACAGCCTGGGGCCGGCCAGCGGCGCCACGTATGCCGCCGTGGCGCCCGTCAACGCCAGCGGCAATTTCACGAAGATCGTCCAGCGCCTGCCCATCCGCATCCGCATCGATCCCGGCCAGGCGCTGGCGGCGCAGTTGCGCGCGGGCATGTCCGTGACGCCGACGATTCGTATCCAGGGTGGACGCCGGCTGGCACTTGTTCCATAGTAAACACCATGAGGTGTACCGCCGGCCGTGCCGGCTGGGAGTAGTTCCATGCAAGATGTGCGCAAGTGCGACGGCTACCGTATCGCGTTCCAGCATGCTCCGGTGCCGATGGTGTCGTGCGATGGCGCCACGCTCCGCCTGCTCGGGGCAAATGCCTGCGCCCGGCGGCTGTTCGGCGCCGGCTGTGCCGGACAGGACGGGGCCGGCATCCTGTCGCTGTACGCCGCCGAACACCATGCGCGGGTGCGTGCCGCGCTCGAGCGCACGCTGCGCGCCGGCGCGGCGACGCTACATGGAATACAGCCGGAACGGCACGACGGCCTGCCGGCGCATGGGGACACACGCTGCCTGCGGATCGACGGCGACGAGGGCGGCACCGCCATCCTGTTGATCTTGCAGGCCGCGCCGGATGCGGCGCATGCCCTGCACGAGCAACTCCTGCGGACCCAGGCCGACCTGCGCCACGCCCAGGAAATCGCCCACCTCGGTATCTGGGCCGCGGACATGCGTACCGGTATCGTCGAGACCACCTCGCCCGAGACCTTCCGGATATTCCACGCGCGCGAGGACGGCAAGCCGATCCGGGTCGACGACTTGTTCCAGCACATACATCCGGACGACTTGCCGCGCGTGCTCGACGCAGTCGACCGCGCGCTGCACGTTCCCGGGGCGCGCTACGACTGTGAATACCGGGTCATGGGCGCCGGCGACGGCGATGTCCGGCACGTGCATTCGTTGGCCGACGCCGCGCCCGGCGCCGACGGCAAGCCGGCCCGGATCGTCGGCGTGATCCAGGACGTCACCGAAGTCCGGCGCGCGCAGCAGGAGGTCAGGCGGCTTGCGTTCTTCGACGAGATCACGGGCTTGCCGAACCGCGTTTCGATGCAGCGGCACCTGGCGGCCGCGTTCGACGCCGGCGCGCTGGCATTGCCGCTGGCGGTGCTCACCGTCGATCTGGCCCATTTCCGGCAGACTAACCTTGCCCTGGGCCACCTGAACGGCGACCAGTTGCTGCGCGACGTGGCGCAGCGGATCGCCCGGCTGCTGGGCGACGATGCCTGTCTCGCGCGCACTGCCAATGCGCAGTTCACCGCGCTGCTGCAGGGCGCGCACGCGCGCGCCGCGCAACAGGCCGCGGACGCCATCGTGAAGGCATTCGAAAACACGTTCCTGATCGCCGGCGTGCGCTACGAGATCGGCGCCCATGTCGGCATCGCGATGGCGCCGCAGCATGCCGGCGATCCGACCGGCCTGCTGCGCAACGCCGACGTCGCGGTGTTCCAGGCCCGCCAGAACGGGCTCAGCACGATGATGTATGCGCCTGCCGCCGACCCTTACGATCCGAAGCGGCTGGCCCTCCTGGGCGAATTCCGCCATGCGCTCGGGGCGGGGCAGATCGAGCTGTATTGCCAGCCCAAGGTGGCGATGGCGACCGGTGCGGTCATCGGCGCCGAGGCGCTGGTGCGCTGGCGGCACCCGGCGCGCGGGCTGGTGCCACCTTCGGAATTCATCCCGCTGATCGAATCGACTGAACTGATCCATGCGTTGACGGCGCATATGCTGCGCGAAGCCGTGCGCCAGTCGCATGCGTGGCGCCAGGAGGGCATGGCGGTGCCGATCGCCGTCAACCTGTCGACCCGAAACCTCAACGCAGGCAACATCGCAGATCACCTGCAAACCCTCCTGGCGGACTGGGGCGGTTCACCGGACTGGATCGGGCTGGAAATCACGGAAAGCAGCCTCATCGTGGACCCGGGCGCCTCGATCGCGCAGTTGAATACCTTGAGCCAGCTCGGCTTTCAACTCTTCATCGACGATTTCGGGACCGGATACTCCTCCCTGAATTACCTGACGATGCTGCCGGTGGACGTCATCAAGATCGATCATGGTTTCACGACGACCATGCTCACCGACAAGCGTGCGGCGGCCATCGTCAAAGCGACCATCGACCTGGCGCATGACCTTGGGATGGCGGTCGTCGCGGAGGGCACTTCCAGCCGGGAGATCTGGGACGCGCTCGTCGGCTACGGCTGCGACGAAGCGCAGGGTTACTACGTTGCGCCGCCACTGCCGGCCCGGGAGTTTGCGAACTGGATGCGCAATCCGGGTTTCCGGATGCCGTAGCAAACCGGACGTTTCCGCAAGACCGTCAGGCCTTCACGAACAACTCGTCGAACCCCGTGGCCGGATCGAACTCGCGCCGGAAGCGGTGACGGGGCAGCAGCGCCACGAGGACCTCGGCCGTCGTGCGCACGATGCAGCCCGGGCCGAGGTGGCCGCCGATGACGCGGCCGCCGTCGTCGGCGACGGTCGCGTGCAGGTGCGGGCCGTCGGGCGACAGCGAGCCGCCCAAGGTGAGGATTTCCAGATCGCCGCGCAATTCGGTGAACTCGGACCGGCCCGCGAAGCGCAGCCGGGCGACGGACAGGCTGCCGATGCCTTGCAGGACGAAGGCGGCTTCGATCTGGTGCTGCGCGACGAGGGCGTCGAGCACGGCGCGCAGGTCCTGGTGGGCGCCGATCCGCAGGGGCAGGGTCTGCATGTGTTTGTCCTCCATGAAGGTATTCATTCTACGCCGGACGCGCGCCGGTCATGCAACCAAAAGTTTCCACATGGAAATTTCGAACGCTATTTCTTTGTCATTATAAGAAATCAACGTTTGTTGCAATTTTTTAATGGCCAGGTCATGGTCAATACGCTTATGATTTTGGCTTTCCTGAAGAGATCCGCGACGATACGCGGAGATTACACAAAAATGTCAACGAAATTCACGATCGCGGCCGCGCTGGCCGTCACATTGTCCGGCTGCGGCGCGCTGGCGCCGGTGACCGGGAGTCACTACACCAGCCGCGACGGCAAGCTGGATATCCACGGAGAATTGCTCGACAATTCGGACCTCCGCATCTTCGTCAATGGCGCGAAAGTGATCGACGACCAGATCTCGCTGCTGCACGGGGATGGCCGCTTCGGCGGCGACTGGCAGGGCAAGCCAGTCAGCGCCAGTTGCTCGACAGCGGCGGGCGGCCAGTCCGGCACCACGTGCCTGGTCGCCGTGGGCGGCGAGCGGGTGACGCTGACGCTGTAACGGGTTCAGCGGCCGCCGGACAGGCTGGACAGCAGCTCGACGAGCTGGTCGATCTCGTAGGGTTTGGCCAGCACCTGCACGCCCGGAATGACGGCGCGCTGGTCGGTATAGCCGGTGGCGAGGACGACCGGCAGGCCGGGGCGGCGCTCGTGCAGGATGCCGGCCAGGTCGATACCGCTCACCTTGCCGGGCATGACGATGTCGGAGAACACGACGTCGGCATCGAGGCCGGCATCGAGCATGGCGAGGGCCCTGTCGCCGTCCGGCGCCACCATCACGTCGAAGCCGCAGTCTTCCAGGCCGCGCACGACCGCTTCGCGCACGAGCGGATCGTCCTCGACGAACAGCACGCGCCCGCTGCCGCGCCCCGGCGCCTGGCCGTCGGCGCGCGCCGCCACGGCGGACAGCGGCTGCAGCGAGCGCGGCAGGTAGATCTCGATGGTGGTGCCGGCGCCCACCGTGCTCGACAGGGTCAGCCAGCCGCGCGATTGCGTGGCGAACGCGTAGGCCTGGGGCAGC
>JBJMVU010000388.1:0-2190 GCA_045810485.1 Massilia sp.
CCCCCTGAACTTATGGCCCTGATCGAGGCCATGGTCGCCAGCCAGGGAATCAACCTCTACCTTCGCATTTAACAAACTACCGTTAGACGTTTTCGAGCGTCGTCGAAAAGCCTCTTGACGGCCGACTTGTCTGGGCTTGTAACTTTGCTCATATCATCTACTACGCTCGCCATGGCATGGCCTTTATGTATACCTGCGACGGACAAGCCATAGTGCACTTGCCGGCTGCACGGCATCAACCCCTACGATTACTTCGTGGACGTGCTGCAGAGCGTTGGCCAGCACCGGCGTCGCCCGTGCATCAGCTTACGCCGCGGATTTGGACAGAAACGTTTGCGAAAAATCTGCTACGGTCGGACCCGCATGACCTCGGCGGCCGACGTGCTTACGCCGCCGCGTGACCGCTTGCCGCGGGAGAATGCGTGAACTCATGCTGCAGCTTGCTCCAACTGCGCTTGAATGCCGGGAGTGCTGAACGCAGCACTCAACTCGCCGAACATACTTTTTGCACGAAAAAAAGCCAGCTATGGCGCGAAACCTGATCAAAAGAACCGGAAAAGTTATCGCCTTAGCAATGAGGGCGCAATTTTCTATCATATCGTGCGAAGTTTTTTAAAGGCGAAAATACGATTTAATAACTGTGTATTGATTCGCTGTTTAGACGATGAGACGCTAATAGATCTTAAGCGATCAAGAGACCGTTTATTTATTTCGAAAGAATCCGGTTCGATCAATCGACAAGGACTTTTATTCAACAAGGAGACAACCATGGCCTGGACCAAACCTGAATTCATCGACTGGCGTTTTGGCTTCGAAATCACGATGTACATCGCAAATCGTTGATGCACCACACGCCCGCGGCAGTGCCGCGGGCTTACCGGCCCCAGTCATGCATATCGTCGTATTAGGCTCCGCAGCCGGAGGCGGCTTCCCTCAGTGGAATTGCAATTGTCGCAATTGCGCCGGACTGCGCAACGGCACCGTCCGCGCGACGGCGCGCACGCAATCGTCGATCGCCGTGTCCGGCAACGGGACCGACTGGGTATTGATCAACGCGTCACCGGACATCCTCCCGCAGATCCGCGCCACGTCCGCCCTGCAGCCGGCGCGCGCCCGGCGCGATTCCGGCATCGCCGCCGTCATGCTGATGGATGCGCAGATCGATCACGTGACCGGTCTCCTGATGTTGCGCGAGGGGAAGGAACTGCCCTTGTACTGCACGGCGCCGGTGTGGCGCGAACTCAACGGCGCGCTGCCGCTCGTGCCTGTCCTGTCGCACTACTGCGGCGTGCGCTGGCACGACATGTCGATGGAAGGCGGGGTGCAAGTGCCCGGGATCGACGGGATTCGCTTCTCGCCGCTGGCGCTCTCCAGCAAGGCGCCGCCGTATTCCGACCACCGGCATGATCCGCACCCGGGCGACAACATTGGCCTGCTGATCGAAGACACCATGACGGGACGATCCGCGTTCTATGCACCCGGCCTTGGCGCGATCGACCCGCAGGTGGAGGCCGCGCTGCGCGGGGCCGACTGCGTGCTCGTCGACGGCACGTTCTGGCGCGCGGACGAAATGATCGCGCTGGGATTTTCGAAGAAGACAGCGGCCGACATGGGCCACCTGCCGCAATCGGGCGACGACGGCATGATCGCCGTGCTCGACCGCGTGAAGGCGCGGCGCAAGGTGCTTATCCACATCAACAACACGAATCCAATCCTGGACGAAGACTCGGAAGAGCGCGCCCTGCTCGCGCGCCACGGCATCGAGGTCGCGTTCGACGGCATGGAGATCACCATATGAGTACCGAAGCATGGAGCCGCGACGAGTTCGAGGCGCAATTGCGCGCACGGGGTGCCGGCTACCACATCCACCATCCGTTCAACGTGAGGATGAACGAAGGCCTGTTGAATCCGGACCAGATCCGCGGCTGGGTCGCCAACCGGTTCTATTACCAGGTGAATATCCCGCAAAAGGATGGCGCCATCATCGCCAATTGCCCGGACCGCGCCACGCGGCGCCGGTGGGTGCGCCGCATCCTCGACCATGACGGCTGGGGAGATAACGAGGGAGGCATCGAGGCGTGGATCCGGCTCGGCGAGGCCGTCGGGCTCACGCGCGAGGCGCTGTGGTCGCAGCGGCACGTGGTGCCCGGCGTGCGCTTCGCCGTCGATGCGTACGTCAATTTTGCGCGC
>JBJMVU010000389.1:0-5623 GCA_045810485.1 Massilia sp.
ATGATGGCCTTGGACACGCCCGGCTGCGACGTAAACAAGGCCTTGGCGGCATCGGTCAGATTGTAATTCTGGCGCACGGCTTCGCGCACGAAGCGCAGTTGGTGAAGGTTCATTCCTGTTTTTCTCTGGTTCTGGTGGCTATGGGCATTTTATAAGAATGCTTATGCCGGATACGCATATAAGCAAATAAATTCTTAGTCGTTTGGAATAAAGAAGCAGTTTATTACCATTGGGTCTAGTTTGGGGGGAGTCTATGGCTTTTGCCCTGCACCAAGACCGAAAAAACAGGATGACACATGTATCGCTACGACAAATACGACCACCTCATCGTCAAGGAACGCATCGCCCAATACCGCGACCAGGTAGAGCGCCGCATCAACGATGAGCTGACGGAAGCCGAATTCCTGCCCCTGCGCCTGCAAAATGGCCTGTACATGCAGCGCCACGCCTACATGCTGCGCATCGCCGTGCCCTACGGCCTGCTGTCCTCCGCCCAGATGCGCATGTTCGGCCACATCGCCCGCAAGTACGACCGCGGCTACGGCCACTTCACGACGCGCCAGAACATCCAGTTCAACTGGATCGAGCTGGAACAGACGCCGGACATCCTGACCGACCTGGCCTCGGTCGAGATGCACGCGATCCAGACGTCGGGCAATTGCATCCGTAACACCACGACGGACGAATACGCCGGCGTCGCCGCCGACGAAATCGTCGATCCGCGCCCGTACGCCGAACTCCTCCGCCAGTGGAGCACGTTCCACCCGGAATTCATCGCCCTGCCCCGCAAGTTCAAGATCGCGATCAACGGCGCCGTGGAAGACCGCGCCGCGATCGCCGTCCACGACATCGGCCTGACCGCCGTGCTCAACGACGCGGGCGAAGTCGGCTTCAAGTTCATGGTCGGTGGCGGCCTGGGCCGTACGCCGATCATCGGCAGCGTGATCAACGAGTTCGTGCCCTGGCAGCACCTGCTGACGTACACGGAAGCGATCATGCGCGTGTACAACCAGTTCGGCCGCCGCGACAACAAGTACAAGGCGCGCATCAAGATCCTCGTGAAGGCCGTGGGCGCCGAGGAATTCGCACGCCTGGTCGAGGCCGAGTTCGCCGACCTGAAGGACGGCCCGGAAACCCTGACCCGCGACGAAGTCGAACGCGTGGCCCAATGGTTCAATCCGAAGCCCTATCTCACGCTGCCGAACATCGACCCGCGCGCGGAGCACGCCGGCGACAAGGCGTTCGCCAACTGGCTGCAGCGTAACGTGAAGCCGCACAAGGTGCCGGGCTATGCATCGGTCGTGCTGTCGCTCAAGAAGACCGGCGTGCCGCCGGGCGATGCGACCGCCGAGCAGATGGATTTCGTGGCCGACCTGGCCGACAAGTACAGCTTCAACGAACTGCGCGTGACGCACGAGCAGAACCTGGTGCTGGCCGACGTCGAGCAGGCTAAGCTGTTCGAGATCTGGCAACAGGCCAAGGCGCGCGGCCTCGCGACGCCGAACATCGGCCTGCTGACCGACATGATCGCGTGCCCGGGCGGCGACTATTGCTCGCTCGCGAATGCGAAATCGATCCCGATCGCGGCCGCCATCGCCGAGCGTTTCGACAACCTCGATTTCCAGCACGACATCGGCGAGATCGAGCTGAACATCTCCGGCTGCATCAACGCCTGCGGCCACCACCACGTGGGCCACATCGGCGTGCTGGGCGTGGACAAGGACGGCGCCGAGTGGTACCAGGTGTCGATCGGCGGCGCCCAGGGCAATGAATCGGCCATCGGCAAGATCATCGGCCCGTCGTTCTCCGCACCGCAGATGCCGGAAGTCGTCGGCCGCCTGCTCGAGGTGTACGTCAAGCATCGCGTCGAAGGCGAACGCTTCGTCGACGTGGCGCAGCGCCTCGGGGTCGCACCGTTCAAGGAACATGTTTATGCCACGCCGATCCCGGCCGGCGCACTGGTTGGGGAAGACGAATATGCCTAATTTCGAATTGCACTCGCACAAGCAGATCATCAAGCACCGCGAAGTGGTGGATGACGACTGGAGCGTGCTGAAACTCGTCGAGGACGGCACCCCGGACACTGTGGAAGTTCCTGCCGGCAAGATCATCGTCCCGCTGAAAGTCTGGCTGGCGCAGCGCGAGCAGCTGCTGGGCCGTGCGGCCCGCAAGGAAATCGGCGTGTGGTTCGCGTCGGACGAGCTGGCGCAAACGGTCAAGGACGACCTCGACCAGTTCGCCGTCGTCGCCGTCGACTTCCCGAAGTTTTCCGACGGCCGCGGCTACTCGATCGCCTACAACCTGCGCAAGCGCCTGGGTTACCAGGGCGAGCTGCGCGCGATCGGCGACGTGCTGCGCGACCAGCTGTTCCAGATGTACCGCTGCGGCTTCAACGCCTACGCGACGCGCCAGGACCGCAACATCCATGACGCGCTGAAGGGCCTGACGGTGTTCTCGGAAACGTACCAGGCATCCGTCGACGACGCGCTGCCGCTGTTCCGCCGCCACCCGCGCGGCGCGCTGCCCGAGCACAGCGACATCGGCGCCGGCATCTGACGAGCAGACAAGGAACCCCATGAGCGACCTGAACGCGCGGGTAAATGAAACCCGCGGCATCCTGGAGCGCATTGCGCGCGATTTTTCGCCTGCCGTGTTCGCTTCCAGCCTGGCGGCCGAGGACATGGTCCTCACCGACCTGATCTTGAAGGCCGGCCTGCCGATCACCATCTTCTCGCTGGAGACCGGCCGCCTGCACAAGGAAACCCTGGACATGTTCGACAAGGTCAAGGCCCATTACGGCTACGACATCGTCGTGATGCGTCCGAAGCAGGAACTGGTCGACGACTACGTGACCAAGAACGGCCTGAACGCGTTCTACGACAGCGTCGAGATGCGCAAGGGCTGCTGCTACGTGCGCAAGGTCGAGCCGCTGGGCCGCGCCCTCGCCGGCAACAAGGCGTGGATCACCGGACAGCGCCGTGCGCAGTCGACGACGCGCACCGACCTGCCCGTGCAGGAAGACGATGCGACGCACGGCCTGGCCAAGTTCAATCCGCTGGCCGACTGGAGCGAGGAGAACGTATGGGAATACATCCGCGCCAATAACGTGCCGTACAACGACCTGCACGACCGCGGCTACCCGTCGATCGGCTGCGAACCCTGCACCCGCGCGATCCAGCCGGGCGAGGACGTGCGCGCCGGCCGCTGGTGGTGGGAAAACGCCGACTCCAAGGAATGCGGCCTGCACCTCGTGGACGGCAAGCTCATCCGAATCAAATCCGTGGCCGCGTGAGCAGCCCCAATAGACATCAGGCACAGCAAATGACGATTTTTAGTGACACCCCGCTCGCCCTCAGCGACGTGAATGCGCGCCACCTGGACGCGCTCGAATCCGAAGCCATCCACATCCTGCGCGAAGTCGCGGCGGAATGCTCGAACCCCGCGCTGCTGTTCTCGGGCGGCAAGGACTCTGTCGTGCTGCTGCGCCTGGCCGAAAAGGCGTTCCGTCCGGGTAAATTCCCGTTCCCCCTCGTCCACATCGACACGGGCCACAACTTCGACGAAGTGATCACCTTCCGCGACGCGCGCGTGGCCGAACTGGGCGAGCGCCTGATCGTCGGTTCCGTCGAGGACTCGATCAAGAAGGGCACCGTCCGCCTGCGCAACCCGCAGACGGATTCGCGTAACGCCGCGCAAGCCGTGACCCTGCTGGAAACCATCGCCGAATACGGCTTCGACGCCTGCATCGGCGGCGCCCGCCGAGACGAAGAAAAGGCGCGCGCGAAAGAGCGCATCTTCTCGTTCCGCGACGAGTTCGGCCAGTGGGATCCGAAAGCCCAGCGTCCGGAACTGTGGGATCTGTATAACACCCGCGTGCACGCCGGCGAGAACATGCGCGTGTTCCCGATCTCGAACTGGACCGAGCTCGACGTCTGGCAATACATCGCCCGTGAAAAGCTGGAGCTGCCGCCGATCTATTTCGCGCACGAGCGCCAGGTGATCCCGCGCAACGGCCTGCTCGTGCCGCTGACGCCGCTGACCCCGGCCCGCGACGGCGAGGAAATCGAGACGCGCGTCGTGCGCTTCCGCACCGTGGGCGACATCTCCTGCACCTGCCCGGTCGCATCGGATGCGTCGACCGTCGACGCCATCATCGCCGAGACGGCGATCACCCAGATCACCGAGCGCGGCGCGACCCGCATGGACGACCAGACGTCGGAAGCCTCGATGGAAAAGCGCAAGAAACAAGGATATTTCTGATGAACGCCCTGAACGACCAACTCAATCACAACAACGACCAGAGCGGCCAGGCCGGTCTGCTGCGCTTCATCACCGCCGGCTCCGTCGATGACGGCAAGAGCACGCTGATCGGCCGCCTGCTGTTCGACAGCAAGGGCATCTTCGCCGACCAGCTGGCCGCCGTGTCGCGCTCCAAGCACAAGCGCACCGTGGGCGACACGATCGACCTGTCGCTGCTGACGGACGGCCTGGAAGCGGAACGCGAGCAAGGCATCACGATCGACGTGGCGTACCGCTACTTCGCCACGCCGAAGCGCAAGTTCATCATCGCCGACACCCCGGGCCACGAGCAGTACACCCGCAACATGGTGACGGGCGCATCGACCGCGGACGCCGTCATCATCCTCGTCGACGTGTCCAAAGTGAAGCTGGGCGATGACGGTTCCGTCGAACTGCTGGTGCAGACCAAGCGCCACTCGACCATCGCCAAGCTGCTGCAGATCGAGCACGTGATCGTCGCCGTCAACAAGATGGACCTCGTGAACTACGACCGCACCGTGTACGACCGCATCGTCGCGGAATACACGAAGTTCGCGGACACGCTGGGCCTGAAGGACATCACCGCGATCCCGCTGTCGGCACTGGCGGGCGACAACGTCGTCGAGCGCGGCGACAACATGACGTGGTACGAAGGCCCGACCCTGATCGAGCTGCTGGAAGGCCTGTCGGTCTACGACGAGACCCACGCCGCCCCGTTCCGCTTCCCGGTGCAGCTGGTCGCACGCCACAACGGCCACGAAGCCAACGACTTCCGCGGCTACATGGGACGCATCGAGTCGGGCAAGGTCGCCGTGGGCGACAAGCTCGTCGTGCAGCCGTCCGGCCACAGCGCGACCGTCAAGGAAATCGTCACGTTCGACGGCCCGCTGCAGCAGGCGGTCGCGGGCCAGTCGGTCACGATCACGTTGAACGAACACGTCGACATCTCGCGCGGCGACGTGCTGGCCCCGGCCGAACAACCGGCCACCTTGCTGAAGCAGGTGAAAGCCGACGTGTGCTGGATGGCCGACGAGCCCCTGGACGTGCGCCGCAAGTACTGGATCAAGCACGGCACGCGCCAGACGATGGCCAAGGTGAAGGCGATCGACTCCATCCTCGACGTCAACACCCAGCAACGCCGTACGGTTGACAACCCGGCCGAAGGCCTGAAGCTGAACGACATCGCGCAGATCGAACTGACCGTGCAGCAGCCGCTGGCGGCGGATGCTTACGAAGATATTCGGGCGACTGGGGCGTTCATTTTGATCGATGAAGTGACCCACCAGACGGTCGCGGCGGGTATGATTCGCCTGGGTGAGTAATCAGATGATCCGTCGCCCCCGCG
>JBJMVU010000390.1:0-24459 GCA_045810485.1 Massilia sp.
CGCCCAACATGCGCGCCACTTCTTCGACGCGCGCCTTGTTGTCCAGCACGTCGATGCGCGAGACCGTCTTGCCCTCGAAGGTCGTGCCCTTGGCCACCTGGAAGTGCTGGTTCGCCTGGCTCGCCACCTGCGGCAGGTGCGTGACGCACAGCACTTGCCGGCTCTGCCCCAGGCGTTTCAGCAGGCGCCCCACGACTTCCGCCACGCCGCCGCCGAAGCCCGTGTCGACCTCGTCGAAGATCAGCGTGGGCACCGTCGTCGCATTGGCCGTGATGACGGAGATCGCCAGCGAGATACGCGCCAGCTCGCCGCCCGACGCCACCTTGGCCAGCGGCCGCGGCGCCACGCCGGCGTGGCCGGCCACGAGGAATTCGACCTGCTCGCAGCCGTACACGGCCGGCTCGCACGGATTCAGCGCGACGACGAAGCGGCCGCCGCTCATCGACAGTTCCTGCATCGCTTCCGACACCTGCGACGACAGGCGCTGCGCCGCCTGCGCGCGCGTCGCGGACAGCTTCTGCGCCGCCGCCAGGTAGACGGCCTTCGCCTTCTCTTCCTGCTTGCGCAGGCCGTCGACGTCGCTGGCGTCGGCCAGTTGCCTCAGCTTGGCCTTCAGGGCCGCGTGTTCTTCCGGCAGTTCTTCCGGCGTCACGCGGAACTTGCGGGCCGTGCTGTGGATGGCGTCCATGCGGGCGTCGACCTCCGCCAGGCGGTCCGGGTCGAGCTCGACCTTGTCGACGTAGGTGTTCAGTGCATAGACGGCTTCCTGCAGCTGGATGCGCGCCGGCTCCATGCAGTCGAGCACGGCCTGCAGGTCGGCGTCGACACCGGCCAGCTTGGACAGCTTCAGGTTCAGCGACGACAGTTGCGACAGGATCGGCTGCTCCGATTCCGACAGTGCTTCCAACGCTTCCTGCGCGCCTTCGATCAGGCTCGCGGCATGCGACAGGCGGCTGTGTTCGTTCGTGATCTCGGCCCACTCGCCCGGCTTCACCGCGAGTTTATCCAGTTCGCCGACCTGCCACTCGAGGCGCTCGCGTTCCAGCAGCACGTTCTTGGCGTTCGTCTCGAATTCCTCGCGCTGGCGCGCCAGCGCCTTCCACGCCTTGTAGGTACTCGCGACTTCCTGCGCCTGCGCGCTCGCGCCCGGGTCGCGCACGGCGACCTGGTTGTCGAGCAGCGCGCGCTGCGCGTCGAGTTTCAACAGCGACTGGTGCGCGTGCTGGCCGTGGATGTCGACGAGCAGCTCGCCCAGTTCGCGCAACTGGCTGGCGGTGGCGGCGATGCCGTTGATGTAGGACTTGGAACGGCCGGCGTTGTCGATCACGCGGCGCAGCAACGCGCCGCCCTCGTCGGTCTCGAACTCGTTCTGTTCCAGCCAGATGCTCGCGGCCTGGGTCAGCGCGAAGTCGGCGCTGATGTCGGCCTTGGCCGCGCCTTCGCGCACCATGCTCGCGTCGCCGCGGCCGCCCAGCGCGAGCTGGAGCGCGTCGATCAGGATCGACTTGCCGGCGCCGGTCTCGCCGGTGAGCACCGTGAAGCCGTTCGAGAACTCGAGCTCGATCGTGTCGACGATGACGAAGTCGCGGATGGTCAATGTGCGCAACATGAAGAAACTCATCTCCTGATGGATGCTGATTTACTTGAGCTTGCCGTCACCGGACGGATATTCGTTCCAGTGCAGCTTCTCGCGCAGGGTGTGGTAGTAGCTCCACCCTTCCGGATGCAGGAAGGTGATGGTGTTGGGCGAGCGCGAGATCATGATCTGGTCGCCATGCTGCAGGCTCGTGAAAGTCTGCATGTCGAAGTTCACGCTGATGTCGCGGCCGTTGATGATCTCGACGACGATGTCGCTCGTGTTCGGCACGACGATCGGGCGGTTCGACAGCGCATGCGGCGCGATCGGCACCAGCACGATGCCGGCCAGCGTGGGATGCAGCAGCGGACCGCCGGCCGACAGCGCGTACGCCGTGGAACCGGTGGGCGTCGAGACGATCAGGCCGTCCGAGCGCTGGTTGTACATGAACGTGCCGTCCACCATGACCTTCAGCTCGGCCATGCCGGCGCCCGTGCCGCGCGCGACGACGACGTCGTTGACGGCGACGGAGCAGTGGATCTCGACGCCGTCGCGCACGACGCGCGCTTCCAGCAGGGAGCGTTCCTCCGCCCTGGCCTTGCCGCTGAGGATCTCGCCCAGCGCGGGCAGCATGCGGTCGATGGGGATGTCGGTCATGAAGCCCAGGCGGCCCTGGTTGATGCCGATGAGCGGCACGCGGTAGCGCGCCAGCTGGCGGGCGATGCCGAGCATCGTGCCGTCGCCGCCGACGACGATGGCGGTGCCGCAGTGCTCGCCGATCTCGTCGATGGACATCGCGTCCAGGCCGGCGACCTTCACGTGGCCCGCTGTCTGTTCCTCGAACACGACGCGGTAGCCGGCGCCCTGCAGGAAGTCGACGATGGCCTGCACGGGCTCGTCGATCCCGGCCGTGTTGTGCCGTACGACGAGCGCGATGGTTTGTTGCGGTTCAGGCGTCACGGGCATACGACTCTCGGCAGCAGGTATCAGGGAGACAGCAGATTAACCGATTCGCCCGGCTTCTGCACTATCGCAACTCAGCAAATACTGTACAAACGCACAGTATAGTTGGGCGGATGGACTTCCGGCAAGCGTACGGTCGTGTCCGCCTCAGTGCCGGCCTCGGTGCCGGGATCAATGGAGGATGCCGAACGCGAACGCGGCGCCGATCGCCAGCCCCACCCCGGTCACGTGCAGCGCCATCAGCACGAGCCAGCGTACGCCGGTCACGAGGCGCGAGCCGCCGTACACGCGCCGCATCGCGACCGGCGTGTAGAGCAGGAGCCACAGCCACAGCACGAACGATACGATGCCGAAGAGATCCGGCACCAGCATCAGCAAGGTCAGGGCCAGGAATGCGAAGGCGTTCACGTGCAGGGCGAACAGCAGGTGTTCGCCGTAGCGCCGGCCCGATCCCAGGTACAGCACCTTGAGGTACAACGCGAACAGCGGCATCATCAGGAACACGGCATACGGCACATAACTGCCGAAGGCCGTCCGCATCACCTTGTCCCGCTCCTCCGGCGACATGTTGCTGAACCGGTCCGCCTGCTCGCCCCAGTGCGCATTGACCTTGCCGATGCTCTTGCGCAGGTCGACCGTGCCCTCGGCGATTTCACCCGGCGCGTCTTCGCGCATCAGCCCGCCCTGCTTGTCCGCCTTGCCGTATGCGGCCGCCGGCGCATGGTCCTGCCCGGCCGGCGCCAGGACCTGGTCGTGGCCGCCGTATTTCGCGACGGCGAAGAAGATCAGGCTGAACGTCAGGTACAGGCGCAGCGGCTGGATATAGCGCACGCGGCGGCCATTGATGTATTCCAAAGTCAGCTGCCCCGGCCGGAACAAAAGCAGCAGCAATGACTTCCAAAGCTTGCCTTCCAGTGCGACGTAATGGCCGATGAACTCGTGCAGGAACTCGCGCGTGCTGGGCGGATGCAGGATGGTTTCCTGGCCACATTCGTGGCAAAAGTGCCCGGAAACGACGGCTCCGCAATTCGGGCAGTCGCTGGCGGTGTGGTGAGAAAGGTTTGTCATATGAACCAGCATGTTAAACAGTTCATTGCAAAAATGCATCTTCCAATTGCGCGACCGCGTTCGATTCGAAGGATTAGGATTTAAGCAATTGAATCCAAGGAGGTTGCTATGGTGCAGGAAGAAAAAGACCGCGTCGTGAATACCGACCGGAAGATCGAAGAGCAGAGCTACAAGCGCGAGCCGCACGAGCGCGACGAATCGCCGGACGGCCAGGGCGTCAGGCCGCGCGGCATCATGAAGCAGGCGGCGGAAGACCTCGAACAGGGCCTCGTCGACACCGATGCACGCGCGACCCCGGGCGCCAGCGAAGCCGTGAATCCGGCGCCGGGCGCCACCGGCCAGGCCAACCCGCAGCCGGACCGCCACCGCGACATGCGCGACCACGATTCGACCATTCCCGATGGAGGGAAGAATCGATGAGAACACCTGCCAGGCTTGCGTTCCTGTTCCCGCTTCTGCCCCTTTCTCTGCTGGGAGCCGGCATCGCCCACGCCCAGCAATATCCCGTCGGCTGGGGGCCGAATCCCACCCTGCCGGCTCCCGAGAAATCGCTGATCCCGACGATCAACGTGGCCAAGGCGGACGCGTGGCCGCAAGGCACCCGCCCCACTCCCGCCGCCGGCCTGGCTGTTACGGCCTACGCAACCGGCCTCGACCATCCGCGCTGGCTGTACGTGCTGCCGAACGGCGACGTGCTCGTCGCCGAGAGCAACAAGCCCGGCAACGCGCCCAAGGAAAAAGGCATCCGGGCCAAGGTGCAGGGATTGGCGCAGAAGGAGGCGGGCGCGGGCGTCGCCTCGCCCGATAACATCATCCTGCTGCGCGGCTTCAAACCGGACGGCACGGCCGACACGAAGGCCACGTTCATGCAGGGCCTGACGTCGCCGTTCGGCATGGCCCTCGTCGGCAACGACCTGTACGTCGCGAATGCCGACGCACTGTGGAAGTTCCCATACAAGACCGGCGCGACGAGCATCACGGCCAAGGGCGCCAAGGTGCTCGACCTGCCGTCGGGGATCAACCACCACTGGACGAAGAACGTCGTCGCCGCGCCCGACGGCAAGAAGCTGTACATCACCGTCGGCTCGAACAGCAACGTGGCCGAGAACGGCATGGAGATCGAACAGGGCCGCGCCGCGATCTGGGAATACGACATCGCCAGCGGCAAGTCGCGCGTCTACGCGAGCGGCCTGCGCAATCCGAACGGGATGGACTTCCAGCCGCAGACGAAGGCCTTGTGGGCCGCCGTCAACGAACGTGACGAGCTCGGCAACGACCTCGTGCCGGACTACATGACGGCCGTGAAGGACGGCGCGTTCTACGGCTGGCCGTACAGCTATTACGGCCAGCACGTCGACACGCGCGTGAAGCCGCAGAACCCCGATCTCGTCGCGAAGGCGATCCCGCCCGACTATGCGCTGGGTGCGCACACGGCCTCGCTGGGCCTCGCGTTCTACAACGGCGACCTGCTGCCGCAATTCAAAAACGGCGCGCTGATCGGCCAGCACGGCTCGTGGAACCGCAAGCCGCATTCGGGCTACGCGCTCGTGTTCGTCCCGTTCGCCAACGGCAAACCGAGCGGTCCGCCGCAGAACGTGCTGACGGGTTTCCTCGGCAAGGACGAGCACGCGTACGGGCGCCCGGTCGGGGTCGCGGTCGACAAGACCGGCGCCATTTTGCTGGCGGATGACGTCGGCAACATCGTCTGGCGGATCACGCCGGCCGCCACCAACCAGGGAGTCACTAAATGATCAAACGTAAGGGAAGCGCCGTCTGGAGCGGCGGACTGAAAGACGGCAAGGGCACCGTGTCCACGCAGAGCGGCGTCCTCAACCAGGCGCAATACGGCTTCAACACCCGCTTCGAAAATGGCGCGGGCACGAATCCGGAAGAACTGCTCGCGGCCGCGCACGCCGGCTGCTTCACGATGGCCCTGTCGGCCCAACTGGGCGAGGCGGGCATGACGGCGCAGAAGCTGGAGACGACGGCCACCGTGTCGCTGGACAAGGTCGACGGCGGCTTCGCGATCCCGGCCGTGCACCTCGAACTCGTCGCCACGATTCCCGGCGCGAGTGAGGAAGCGTTCCAGGAAGCGGCGCGCAAGGCCAAGGAAGGGTGTCCGGTATCGAAGCTGTTCAATGCGAACATCACGCTGGACGCCAAGCTCCAGGCTTGATGCGGCTGCGCGTGGGCTCGGGGAGCCCACCCTACGGCTTGATGCGGCTGCGCGTGGGCTCGGGGAGCCCACCCTACGGCTTGATGCCTGCGCGTGGGCTCGGGGAGCCCACGCGGAGGACGTAGGGTGGGCGGCCTCCGCCCACCATCCGCCTGCACGAATCCGCACGAGCGCATAAAATTCCTGCTTTCCCCACGAACCAACAAGGACAACAATGCGCCTCCTGCACACGATGCTACGCGTCGGCGACCTCCAGCGCTCCATCGATTTCTACACCAAGGTGCTTGGCATGACACTGCTGCGCACGAGCGAGAACCCGGAATACAAATACACCCTGGCCTTCGTCGGCTACGGCAACAATCCGGACCACGCGGAACTCGAACTGACCTATAACTGGGGCGTCGACAAGTACGACATGGGATCGGCCTACGGCCACATCGCGATCTCGGCCGACGACATCTACAAGACGTGCGACCAAGTCCGCGCGGCCGGCGGCAACATCACGCGCGAGCCGGGCCCCGTCAAGGGCGGCACGACCGTGATCGCCTTCATCACCGATCCGGACGGCTACAAGGTCGAGCTGATCGAGCGCGCCGACAACGCCGGCGGCGGCGGCCTCGGCAGCTAATTCCCCACCCTGCTACAATCACCGCGCCCGTTTTTCAGCGGGCGACAATGTAATTACGTCTTCGGGGCGGGGTGAAATTCCCCACCGGCGGTATGGCCATCACGATGGCCGAGCCCGCGAGCGCCTGCGGTTGCAGGGTCAGCAGACCTGGTGAGAAGCCAGGGCCGACGGTATAGTCCGGATGAAAGAAGATGTGCGTCATCATGCGTACGCCGTGCCGCCAGGCATGGGCGTGCGCGTCGTTTCGCTTTGCCCTGATGCGTTTTTCGCTGCGCCTTTGTGCGCTAATTTTTTGCGAGGAGCGTCTCAATGACCACCCATACTTTTACTCTGTACAGCGAGGACCTGGACGGCCGCATCGCCGCCGCCCTCGACGCCACGCGCGCCGGCGTTCCGGTGATCCTGCTCGACGATTTCGACCGCGAGAACGAAGCCGACCTGATCGTCGCGGCCGAAAAACTGACCGTGGCATCCATGGCGCTGATGATTCGCGAATGCAGCGGCATCGTCTGCCTGTGCCTGTCCGCCGACAAGGTGCGCGCGCTCGACCTGCCGCCGATGGCCGCGGACAACGGCAGCCGCTACGGCACGCCGTTCACCGTCTCGATCGAAGCGCGCGAAGGCGTGACCACGGGCGTCTCCGCGGCGGACCGTGTGACGACGATCCGCGCGGCCATCGCGCCGGATGCGCAACCGTCCGACCTCGTGCGCCCCGGTCACGTGTTCCCGCTGCGCGCCAACCCGGCCGGCGTGCTGGGCCGCAAGGGCCACACGGAAGGGTCCGTCGACCTGGCCGTGCTGGCCGGCCTGCAGCCCGCGGCCGTACTGTGCGAGCTGATGAACGAGGACGGGACGATGATGCGCGGCGACGCCATCGAACGCTTCGCGCGCGAACGCGGCTTCCCGATCCTCACCATCGCCGAGCTGATCGCCTGGCGCACGCGCAACGAGCAGAAAGCCGCGTAAGACCGTTACTTCCCGGGCTTGAGCAGCGCCAGTCCCTGGTTGGTGCGGGCGACGATATAGCCGTCGTCCGCAACGGCCAGCGCGCGCACGAGCACGAGGCCGGCCGGCGGCGCATTGAGCCGATCGTTCAGGTCGACGATGCCGTCCCTGCGCGTCCAGGAAATCGCGTGCTCCTCGGTCGCCGTCGCGGCCGAGCCGACGACGAGGCCGCTCCCATTGATCGCTTCCGCGGCCGAGAAATTGCCGCTCGGGAGAGAGCCGAGGCTGCTCATCGTCGTGCCGTCGTAGACGAAGCCGCGGCCGCTGCCGTCGGCGATCGTCGCGTTGCCGATGACGAGGCCCGCACCATTGATCTGGACGGCTTCCGCGCTGCCGCCGCCCAGCGTGCCGATGTCGCGGATCTTGCCCAGTTCGTACAGGAAGGCGCCGGTCGGGCCGTCGCCGTTGCGGAACCAGCCCGTGACCTGGCCGGCGTCGTTGATGTCGACGGCGATGGAATTGCCGAGCGGCGAGCCGAGGTCCTGCAACGGCCCGCCGGTGCGGCTGTCGTACAGGAAGGCGTGGAACCACGCGTTGCCCGGTCCATACGAATAGCCCACCACCACGCCCAGGTTGTTCAGCCCGAGTCCGAACGAATTGCCGCCGAACGAACCGAGGTCGTTCAGCTTCTTGCCGTCGTACAGGAACGCATGGGTCTGTCCGGTGACCGTGCCCGCCCAGCCCGCGATTTGGCCGCAGTGGGCGATCACATAGCCTTCGGAATCGCTGCCGCCGAGCGTGCCCAGGTCGTGCATCGTGCCGTCGTACAGGAAGGCGTGGGCGGCGCCGGCGTTTGTCGCCGACCAGCCCGTCACATGGCCGCAGGCGTTCACGGCGAGGGCCTGCGAGAAATCGCCTCCCAATGTCCCCAGCGCTATGTTCTTGCTGCCGTTGTAGAGGAACGCGTGCGCGATGCCGTCCGTGCCGCGCGACGTGCCGGCGACGACGCCGCCGTTCGCGATGCCGCGGCGCGTGACCTCGCCGTACGTGATGCCAGGCAGGCCGATCGGGATGACGTCGTAGGTGGGACCGGTGCCTCCGGGTCCTGGCCCGGGCCCGCCCGGATTGCCGTGATGGTGGCCGCCGCCGCAGGCGGACAGCGTCAGTGTCAATGCGAGCGCAGCGGCGGATGCGGATGCGCGGGAGAACGTGAACATGGCGACCTCGCTTTCGAATGGTTCACGCTTGAGTGTAGGAGTGCGTGTCGCGCGAGTTCGATGAATGAAGAGCTTGCTTGGGGCGTCTCAAGCGAGATTTTCGAGGGCAATAAAAAACGGCGCATCGAGCGCCGTTGCCTCAAACCGGGGTCAGACCCCAATGCCGGTCACTTAAGCCACAAACTCGTCGTTCCCGGGCTAGGCGCCCCCCTTGGCGGGAACCCAATTTTCCGGGCTACGGATGCAAAGCCTGGATCCCCGCCTGCGCGGGGAGTCATTTCCGGCAATGCCGGGAATGACGGTTTTTCACCCTTAACTGACTGGCATTAGGGTCAGACCCCAGTTTTGGGAAATTGCCTAAAAATGGGGTCTGACCCCGGTGTTACGGCTGTTGCAGCAGCGCGTTGATCGGCTGCAGGTCTTCCTCGCGCAGCGAACCCGCGGCGGCCTTCAGCTTCAGGCCGGCCAGGATCGTGTTGTAGCGCGCGCGGGCCAGGTCGGTGCGGGTCTGGTACAACTGGCGCTGGGCATTCAGCACGTCGATGTTGATACGCACGCCGACCTGGTAGCCGAGCTTGTTCGATTCCAGCGCGGAATTGCTCGACACCTCGGCCGCTTCCAGCGCCTTCACCTGCGCGAGGCCGCTGTTCACGCCGAGGAACGACTGGCGCGCCACCAGCGCGGCGTTGCGGCGGTTCGCTTCCAGGTCGTTGCGGGCCTTGTCTTCCAGTGCGATCGACTCGCGCACCTTGCTCGTCACGGCGAAGCCGCTGAAGATCGGAATGCTGTACTGGATGCCGATCGAGTTGCTGTTGGTCTTGCCCGACGAGCCAGTGACCTGGCCATTGACGTCACGGTGCAGCGACGATGCGACGAGGTCCAGCGTCGGATAATGGCCGGCGCGGTTCTTCGAGATGTCGCGCTTGGCCGATTCCAGCTGCAGCTGGGCCACGGTCACGGCGTAGTTCTGGTTCTCGGCGGCCGACACCCACTGGTCGACGTTGATCGGCTGCGGCGCCGTCAGGTTCACACCGGTGCGCAAGATGGCCAGCGTGGCCGGCGCGGTGCCGATGATGGCTTGCAGCGCCGTCTTCTTGGTTTCCAGATCGTTGACGGCAGCAATTTCCTGCGACACCACGAGGTCGTACGCGGCCTGGGCTTCGTGGGTGTCGGTGATGGTCTGCGTGCCGACTTCGAAGTTGCGCTTGGCGGAGGCCAGCTGCTCGGTCACGGCGACCTTTTGCGCGCGCGTGGATTCCAGCGTGTCCTGCGCGGCCAGCACGTCGAAGTATGCCTGGGCGACGCGCGTGATCAGGTCTTGCTGGGCCTGGGCGAACTGGGCTTCGGAGATGGCTTGCGCCAGCTTGCTCTGCTGGTAGGTTTCCCAACGGTCCCAGTGGAACAGCGGCTGCTGCAGGGTCACCTGGATCTGGTTGGTGCGCAGGTTGGTGCCGCCGCCCAGTGCGGGGTCATTGTTCCACGACGTGAAGTCATTGTTGCTCTTCGTGATGTCGCCGCTGACGCCGACGGACGGCAGCAGGCCGGCTCGCCCCTGGGTGATACGTTCGCGACCCGCCGCGGCGGACGCGCGGGCGCTGGCATAGGAGGCGTCGTTCGCCAATGCCTGCTGGTACACCTGGATCAGATCGGCCGCCTGGGCATTGAGCGAAAACGCGCTGGCCAACAGTACGGCGATGAGGGGCTTCTGCATTACTTTCTCCGTCGGAGTCATCAATAGTTAAGGACGCAGCGTCAATACTTCGGCATCGAAGGGTCGACCTGCACGGCCCAGGCGTGTATGCCGCCTGTCAGGTTGGTAATGTTGCTGAATCCGTTGCGTTCCAGGAAGGCGCCCACCTGCATGCTGCGTGCGCCGTGGTGGCACACGCAGACGATGTCCTGGCCGTCATCCAGTTCGCTCACGCGGATCGGAATCAGGTTCATCGGAATCTGGGTCGAGCCCGCGATGTGGCAGGTTTCGAATTCCCAGTTTTCCCGGACGTCGAGCAGCAACGGCTTCGGACGCGACGGGTCGGCCAGCCAGGCGGCCAACTCGGGTGCGGTAATGTGCTGCATCCTTGTGTCTCCGTTTCGCTCAGAACTGGAAGTGCGACGGCACCGGGGCGCCGGTCAGGTAGCGCACGTTGGTCTCGAACACCTTGACCGTGCTGTACGCGTCTTCACCGGTGCGGGTGATGATCGATGCTTCCATCACCGGCGCCTGGCCGACGATGGCGGCGATGCGGCCACCCACCTTCACCTGCTTCAGGATGGCTTCCGGCAGCACTTCCAGCGCGCCCGAGATCACGATCACGTCGTACGGCGCATTCTTCTCCCAGCCTTGGGTGCCATTGCCCGTTTCCACGGTCACGTTATGGATGCCGGCGTTGGCCAGGTTCTTCTTCGCCAGATCCGCCGTTTCCGGATTGATTTCCACGGTGGTCACCTTGGCGGCGCGGTGCGCCAGCAGGGCAGCCATATAGCCCGAACCCGTACCGATTTCCAGCACGGTCTCGTGCTTCTTCACACCGGTTTCCTGCAGGATGCGCGCTTCGAACTTCGGCGCGAGCATGACGTCGCCGCCCGGCAGCGGGATCTCGACGTCGGCGAACGCCAGGTTCTGGTACGCCGCCGGCACGAACTGTTCGCGCTTGACGACGTGCAGCAGGTCGAGCACATCCTGGTCCAGCACGTTCCACGGACGGATCTGCTGTTCGATCATGTTGAAGCGGGCTTGTTCGATATTCATCTCTAGACTCGGTGGAAAAATAAATAATCCGATATTTTATCGTTGAACGGCTTCAGCAAACATATCTTAGCGACATGCGTCTGAATGCCAGGGGAAATTGCGACAGTCTGCAGTTTCCGGGGCATGAACCCCGGAAAACAGCGTCTTGACGTAGGAAAACAGGGTCAAACAGGAGGCGCCGCCGGTAAAAGGCCATGCAGCGCCATGTCGAGGAAGGTGTCGAGGAAGGCCTGCGGCTCCAGTTCCGCGCGCGGGCACGGGCCGACCGAATGCTTCCAGATGATCAGGGTCAGCATCGGCGCGACGAGCACCTGGGTCATCGTATTGACGTCGATCTTGCGGAATTCACCGCGCGCGATGCCGCGTTCGAGCATCGACGCCATGGCCCTCGTGCCGCGGGTGATGACCTCGTCCTGGTAAAAGCGGGCCAGTTCCGGGAAATTGTCCGCTTCGGCCATGACGAGCTTGATGATGCCCGACGCCTTGGTCGCGCCTAGCCGCTGCCACCAGGAGTGGATCAGCTGGCGCAGCAGGTCGGCGCTGTGGCCGTCGAACCCGGCGACGGACGCTTCCGCCTCGCCGATCACGGGCACGATATTACTGCGCACGACGGCCTTGAACAGTTCTTCCTTGTTTTCGTAATACAGGTACAAAGTGCCCTTCGACACGCCGGCGCGGCGCGCGACGTCTTCCAGGCGTGTGGCGGCATAGCCACGCTCGACGAACAGGTCGATGGCCGCCTCGAGCAACTCCTGGGGCCGCGCGTCCTTGCGGCGCTCCCAGCGCGGCTTGGTGTCAAAAGGGCATGGCATGCTTCTGTCCGACAACTAACTGTTGAGTCAGCAAATATAGACCTGGGGATAGGGCCAGTCAAGAACGGCGGCCCGTGTCGGTAGTATACTGGTAGCTTGCCTGTCCCCGGTCTTTACATGAGCGTCCCGTCTTCTATCGTTTCCTGCCGCCCCGGTTGCGGCGCCTGCTGCATCGCGCCCTCGATCACGTCACCGATTCCCGGAATGCCGAACGGCAAGCCGGCCGGCGTGCGCTGCGTGCAGTTGGACGAGCACGACGGCTGCCGGATTTTCGGGCAGCCGGGCCGGCCCCGCGTCTGCGGCAGCCTGCCGCCGTCACGCGAGATGTGCGGCGACACGCGCGAGCAGGCGATGTTCTTCCTGGCCGAACTGGAACGCTTGACAGCCTGACATTACCTGCACGGTAACTCGACGGCGGCCCCCTTCCTCATGGTAAGCTTGCGGCCCGCGCAATTCCTGCAGCGCACGCGTCCCCAACCCTACCGAACTGCATACACCAATGGATATCATTCTCGCCCTGAAAGCGATCATCATGGGCCTCGTCGAGGGCTTCACCGAATTCCTGCCGATCTCGTCCACTGGACACCTGATCCTGGCCGGTAGCCTGATCAATTTCACGGGTGAAGTGGCTCAGGTGTTCGAGATCGCGATCCAGGCCGGTGCGATCCTGGCGGTGATGTGGGAATACCGTGCGCGCCTCGGCGCGGTGCTGGGCGGCATCACGTCCGATCCGCGCCAGCAAAAGCTTGTCGTCAACCTGATCGTCGCGTTCCTGCCGGCCGCCGTGCTGGGCTTCCTGTTCAGCAAGGCGATCAAGGCGCACCTGTTCGCACCGGTGCCCGTGGCCGCCGCGTTCATCGTCGGCGCCCTCGTGATCCTGTGGGCGGAACGCCGCCACAAGGTGCTGCCGGGTGCGCATCGCGTCCAGACCGTGGACGACATGACCGTGCTCGACGCGTTCAAGGTCGGCTGCGCCCAGTGCTTCGCGCTGATCCCGGGCACGAGCCGTTCGGGCGCCACGATCATCGGCGGCATGCTGTTCGGCCTGTCGCGCACGGCCGCGACCGAGTTCTCGTTCTTCCTCGCGATCCCGACCCTGCTGGCCGCGACCGTGTACTCCGTCTTCAAGGCGCGCCACGACCTGCACGCGTCCGACCTGCCGCTGTTCCTGATCGGCGGCGTGGCGGCGTTCATTTCCGCCTTCCTGTGCGTACGTTGGCTGTTGCGCTTCATCAGCACGCACGACTTCACGGGCTTCGCCTGGTACCGTATCGTATTCGGTGTAGTCATCCTGGTCACCGCCCATTTCGGCTGGGTTGTCTGGGCCGAATAATTTTCAAGGCAGTACAGTAGAAACCATGACGAGCGACATCGAGCAACGCGCGCTGCAAATCCTGCAGACGGTCTTCGGCTATCCCGCCTTCCGCGGGCAGCAGGCCGACATCGTCGAGCACGTGGCGTCCGGCGGCGATGCGCTCGTGCTGATGCCCACCGGCGGCGGCAAGTCGCTGTGCTACCAGATTCCCGCGCTGCTGCGCGACGGCGTCGGCGTCGTCGTCTCCCCGCTGATCGCGCTGATGCAGGACCAGGTCGACGCCCTCGCCGAAGTCGGCGTGCGCGCGGCGTTCCTGAACTCGACGCAGACGTTCGACGAGACCCTGCGCATCGAACGCATGGTGCGCACCGGGGAGCTCGACCTCGTCTACGTGGCGCCCGAGCGCCTGATGACGCCACGCTGCCTGGAACTGTTCGAGTCCGCGCACATCTCGCTGTTCGCCATCGACGAGGCGCACTGCGTGTCGCAATGGGGCCACGACTTCCGGCCCGAATACATCCGCCTGTCGATCCTGCACGAGCGCTTCCCGCACGTGCCGCGCATCGCGCTGACGGCGACCGCCGACCAGGTCACGCGCGCCGAGATCGCCCAGCGCCTGCAGCTGGACGAGGCGCGCCAGTTCGTATCGTCGTTCGACCGCCCGAACATCCGTTACGCCATCGTCGAAAAGACGAACGGCCGCAAGCAGCTGCTCGACTTCATCTCGGCGGAACATGCGGGCGACTCGGGCATCGTCTACTGCCTGTCGCGCAAGAAGGTCGAGGAGACGGCGGCATTCCTGAACGAGAACGGCATCCGCGCCCTGCCCTATCACGCGGGCATGGAGTATTCGCTGCGGGCCGACAACCAGGCGCGCTTCCTGCGCGAAGACCATATCGTGATGGTGGCGACCATCGCATTCGGCATGGGCATCGACAAGCCGGACGTGCGCTTCGTCTGCCATCTCGACCTGCCGAAATCGCTGGAAGGCTATTACCAGGAAACGGGCCGCGCGGGCCGCGACGGCCTGCCCTCGAATGCCTGGATGGCCTATGGCCTGCAGGACGTCGTGCTGCAGCGGCGCATGATCGACGAGTCCGAGGCCGACGAGAATTTCAAGCGCGTGCTGTCGTCGAAACTCGACGCGATGCTGGGCCTGTGCGAAACGCTCAGTTGCCGGCGCATGCGCATGCTCGAATACTTCGGCGAGCGCTCCGGCCCGTGCGGCAACTGCGACACATGCCTGATCCCGCCCACCTCGTTCGACGCGACGGTGCCCGTGCAAAAGCTGCTCTCGGCCATCTACCGCGTCGACCAGCGCTTCGCGGCAGGCCACGTGATCGACGTGCTGCGCGGCGTGTCGTCCGAGCGCATCAACCAGTGGCACCACGACAAGCTGACGGTGTTCGGCGTCGGCGCCGAGCGCGGCGAGCAGGAGTGGCGCGCCATCGTGCGCCAGACGATCGCCCTCGGCCTCGTCACCGTCGACCACGACGCGTTCAGTTCATTGAAACTGACGGAAGCGGCGCGCGCGGTGCTGAAAGGCGAGCAGAAGGTGCAGCTGCGCCAGTACCAGAAGCCGGTCAAGCCCAAGCGCACGTCCACGCCACGCGGCAGCTACGAGGAAGTCGAACTGTCGAAGTCGGAACAGGCGATCTTCGACAAGCTGCGCTGGTGGCGCGTCGAGACGGCCCGCGCGCACGGCGTGCCGGCCTATGTCGTGTTCCAGGACGCCACCCTGCGCGAGATCGCCAAGGTCAAGCCGGTGTCGCTCGACCAGTTGCGCGGCGTCTCGGGCGTCGGCGAGAAGAAGCTGACATCCTACGGCGACGAGATCGTCGGGATCATCAGCGAGATGGTGTAGCGTTACCCGTGGGCGCGGGGCGCCCACCCTACCCAATATTGTAGGATGGGCACCCCGTGCCCATCATGCGTTCACGTTATCGTTTCGTGAACACCAGGTCCCACACGCCGTGGCCCAGTTTCAGGCCGCGGTTCTCGAACTTGGTCAGCGGCCGGTACGACGGCTTCTCGGCATAGGCCTCGGCCGTGTTCCGCAGCGCGGGCTCATTGCCCAGCACTTCCAGCATCTGCACCGCGTAATCTTCCCAGTCCGTCGCGCAGTGGATGTAGCCGCCCTGCGCCAGCTTCTGGCACAGCAGTTGCACGAACGGCGGCTGGATCAGGCGGCGCTTGTTGTGGCGCGCCTTGTGCCACGGGTCGGGGAAGAAGATGTGCACGCCGGCCAGCGAACCGTCGGCGATCATATTGTTCAGCACCTCGACGGCGTCGTGCTGGATGAGGCGCAGGTTCGAAATCTCCTGTTCACCGGCCAGTTTCAGCAGGCTGCCCACGCCCGGCGTGTGCACTTCGACGCCGACGAAATCCTTGTCCGGCATCGCCTTCGCGATGTGCGCCGTCGTGTCGCCCATGCCGAAGCCGATCTCCAGGATCAGCGGCGCGGTGCGGCCGAACGGGGCGTGGAAATCGTACTCCGCCTTGCGGTACTCGATCAGGTAATGCGGGCCGTACGCTTCCAGCGCGCGCGCCTGGCCGGTCGACAGGCGGCCGGCGCGGGTGACGAAACTGCGGATGCGGCGTTCGGTCGGGTCGTAGAGCATGGCGCGGCCCTGCTCGTTGGTAGGCGTATCGGAAGACATGGGAATCAGGTGAAGAGTGTGGAAAAAACGGCGGCCATTATAACCCGGCGCTTCCGCGCGCCGATCTCCGACATAATGCACCTGTTGCAACCAGGAGCCACGCATGCGCCAGCACACCCACCCGATCGCCACCGAGGACAACGTCGCCGCCTACCGCCTGACTTCCTTCCACTACGGCACGCAAGGCAGCGGCAGGAAGGTCTACATCCAGGCCTCGCTCCATGCGGACGAGGTGCCCGCGATGCTGGTCGCGCACGTCCTGCGCCGTGAGCTCGACCGGCTGGATGCGGAGGGCAAGGTCACCGGCGAGATCATCCTGGTGCCGGCCGCGAATCCGATCGGGCTGTCGCAGGTGATCCACGGCGCGCCGTTCGGGCGCTTCGACCTCGCCACCGGCACCAATTTCAACCGCTCGTACCGGCACGTGGCCGCGGCGTTGAAGACGTCGCTGCAGGACCAGCTGGGCCTTGAGCCCGCCGCCAACGCGGCCCTCGTGCGCGAGCACGCGCGCCGCGAGGTGGCGGCCTGGCTGCCGAACAACGCAACGGAAGAACTCAAGAAGACGCTGCTGGGCATGGCCATCGACGCCGACATCATGCTCGACCTCCATTGCGACAACGAAGCCGTGCTCCACATGTACACCGGCACGCCGCTGGCCGAACGGGTGAAACCGCTGGCCGCGCTGATGGGCGCGCACGCCGTGCTGCTGGCGACCGAATCCGGCGGCGAACCGTTCGACGAAGCCTGCAGCCGCGTGTGGTGGGAACTGGCGGAACACTTCGGCGACCGGTTCCCGATCCCGTCCGGCTGCGTGGGCGTGACGATCGAACTGCGCGGCGAGAACGACGTGCGCTACGACCTGGCGGAACAGGATGCGCGCGCGCTGCTGCAGTACCTGGCGCGCGAAGGCGTCGTCGACCTGCCTGTGGAACCGCTGCCGGCGCCGCTGTGCGAACCCACGCCGCTGGAGGGCGTGGAACCGCTGCACGCGCCGCATGCGGGGGTGCTCGTGTTCCTGAAACAGCTGGGCGACAAGGTGCGGGCGGGCGATGCCGTCGCCGACATCGTCGACCCGGTCAGCGGCCGGACGACGACGCTGCGGCCCACGCAATCGGGCGTGCTGTTCGCCAGCACGGCGCATCGTCACCTGCTGCGCGGGATGCACGTCTGTAAGATCGCGGGGGCGGATGCGTGGCGGACGGGGAGCCTGCTCGGCGCCTGACCGGGAACGCATGAACGTCGCCCCTGCGAAGGCGGGGGCCCAAGTTTCATGCGTTGCGTCAGCGCCGGCAAAATTGGGTCCCCGCCTCCGCGGAGACTCAGGCGGCCATGGCCTCCTTGAACAGGAACCTCTGCGCCAGCAACGGCGCGATACCCGCCGCCGGCAGCGGCCGCGCGACAAAATAGCCCTGCACCTCGTTGCAGTTCAGCGCCCGCAGAATCGCCAGCTGTTCCGCGTTCTCGACACCTTCCGCCACGACCTCCATCCCGAGCGCATGCGCCATCGACACGATGGCCTGGAAGAACACGGTGCCTTCGCGCGAGCGTCCCAGTTCGGCCGTGAACGAGCGGTCGACCTTCAGCACGTCCATCTTCATGCGCTGCAACTGCGACAGCGACGAGTAGCCGGTGCCGAAATCGTCGACGTGCAGCTTGACGCCCAGCGCGCGGATCGCCGCCAGCTCGGCGAGGATCTCGGCCTGGTCGCCCATCATCGCGGACTCCGTGATCTCCACTTCGAGCAGGCCGGCCGGCACGCCGTGGCGGGCCAGCGCGTCGGCCAGCTCGCGCTGCACGCTGCCGCGCAGGAACTGCTTGGGCGAGACGTTGATCGACACCGGCACCGGCGCCGCGCCCTGCGCGCGCCACGCGGCCAGCTGGGCGCAGGCATGGTCGATGACGATGGCGCCGATCGGCACGATCAGGCCGCTGGATTCCGCGAGCGGGATGAATTCGTCCGGACGGATCATGCCCAGCTGCGGATGCTCCCAGCGCAGCAGCGCTTCCATGCTCAGGAGTTCGCCCGTGCGGGTGTCCACGCGCGGCTGGTAGTGCAGCACAAACTGGCGCTTGTCGATCGCTTCCAGCAGGCGCTGGCGCAGCTGGGTGCGGTTTTTGAGGAGGTTCGACTGTGCCGGGTCGAAGAAGCGGTACTGCCCCTTGCCTTCGGCCTTGCCGGCATACATGGCGATGTCGCCGTGGCGGATCAGCGTCGCGGCATCGAGGCCGTCGCGCGGGTACACGGCGATGCCGACCGAGGCGCCGATCATGTGCTGGTCGTCGGCGATCGGGAACGGCTTGCTGAACGCGTCGACGATGCGCGCGGCGACGATGGCCACCTGCTGGTCGCTGTCGAAAGGGCTCAGGAGGACGACGAATTCGTCGCCGCCGAAGCGCGCCACGCTGTCGCCCGGACGCAGCTGCGACAGCAGGCGCTCGGCCGCCAGCTGGAGCAGGCGGTCGCCGACGGCGTGGCCGTGCGAATCGTTGACCTGCTTGAATTCGTCGAGGTCGATGAACAGCAGCGCGGCGCCGTGGTCGCCGTCCTCCGCGCGCGCCAGCGCCACCGGCACGAAATTCAGGAACCAGTGGCGGTTCGGCAGGCCGGTGAGGCTGTCCTCGTTGGCCAGGCGCGCGAGCTGCGATTCGTGTTGCTTGCGTTCGCTGATGTCCTGCAGGGTGACGGCGAGGTTGTCGCCCACGCGCACGATGCGCCGGTGGCCCCAGCGGATGTTCAGCCGGTTGTTGTCGGGCATGCGCCGGTCTTCCTGGTGGAAGCCGACGGCCAGCGCCGTGCGGTAGTTGGCGACGAGGTCATCGAACGAACTGCCGTGATGGAGTTCGGAGATCAGGCTGCCGACGAGCTGCACGTGCGTCGCGCCGTAGAAGAAGGCGCCGCGCTCGTTGCAGTCGACGATGCGGAAGTCGACCATCTGCCCCTTGCGGTCGCGCACCGGCGCGACCATGTAGAAGCCGTCGTTGCCGCTCTCGGTGGCCGTGCGGTAGGCGCGCTGGATCTCGGCCCGCTCGCGCGCCCGCGCCGCCGCGCGCAGCGACAGCATGCTCGCGCCCAGCGCCAGCAGCGTCAGCACGGCGGTCGCCACCAGCGTGTGGTTGCGGCTGTCGGTCCAGTAGGCGTCGGCCGCTTCCAGCACGGCCGTGTGCGACAGCGCGACGAGGGCCACGAGCGGATACGCGCCGGAGCGGCGCCAGCCCAGCACGCGCGCCTCGCCGTCGGCAAACCCGCCGGCCCCCTCGACCAGCTGCACGCCCCGCGCCACCGGCCAGCGGTCGGCGTTCGCGGGCAGCAGCGAGCCGGCGCCCATCGTCCTCACGCCGCCGCTGGCGTCCTGCTCGACGCGGAGCAGGTTGTCGGTGCCGACCAGCGCCAGCAGGCTGCCCGGCCCCAGCGTGGGCGAGCTGACGAACGATGTGAAATACGCGGCGTCGACGGCCATCAGCAGCACGCCATCGAACCCGTCGTCCTGGGTGTCGAGCCGGCGCGTGAACAGGATGGTGCCGCGCAGGATCGAACCGAGCGTCGCGTCCAGTTCCGGCGGCGGCGTGCCGATGCGCAGCGCGGTCGAGATGGCGTTGCGGTGCTGGACGAAGAAGTCGGCCCGGGCCAGGTTCACCCCGCGCGGGTGGATGCGGCTCGACGAGCGGACCGCGCCGTCGGCCCCGATCACGCTCACGTTGACGAAGGCGGCGTCGGTGAACATGCCGTCGCGGCGCAGGTTCTCGATCAGGCTGCGGTCGTGCGCGTGCTCCCAGCTGTGCTTGAGCTGCATGGTGATCTGGTCGACCTGGGCGACGGAGCGCGTGACGTACTGCTCGTAGGCCTCGGCATACGCGTCGGCTTCCTTGAACGCCTGCTCCCCGGCGCGACGGCGTTCGGCGCCGGCGTGCAGGATGGTGGCGGTCCAGAGGGCGGCACAGGCGAGCAGGGCCAGCGCGGGCCACAGCAGCGCGAGGAATCGGTGGGTGCGCGGGGCGGTGTGCGCACTGGACTTGGACATGCGAGTTCCGTCAGAGAGGCGTGCGGGGATGCACGCTCAGTTACTGTTCAGCAACTCGCAGTGTAAGAAATGAAAGTGACAGGATGATGACAGGACCGCAAGGCAATATGACGCGCAAGTCACGTCACGACGGCGTGCCCTTCGCCAGCGCCTGCGCCAGCGCATCGACGTCGGCCGGCTTCACGAAATGGTAATGGAAGCCCGCCGCCTTCGAGGCGTCGCGGTCCTGTTGCTGGCCGTAGCCCGTGAGCGCGATGAACAGCGCCCCGGCCGCCCGCGGCAGCGCGCGGATCTGGCGCGCGAGTTCGTGGCCGTCCATGCCCGGCAGGCCGATGTCGAGGACGAAGGCGTCGAAGGACTGTTCGCGCGCGACGGCGAGCGCCTGCAGCGGGTCGTACTCGATGGCTGTCTCGTGGCCCAGCACCTCCAGCAACATCGCCACGGTCTGCGCGGCATCGGCGTTGTCGTCGACGACGAGCACGCGCCGCACGCCCGGCCGCGCCGCCGAGCCGCGCGCGGCGTCGGCCGGCACGGACGCCGCCGCGCCCCCCATGTCCGGGCCCGCGCCCTGCGTGGGAGCCTGCCCGCCGCGCCGTTCGAGGAGGTTGTTCACCTGCGGTTCTTCGATGGTTTCGTACATACGCTCGTTCCAGTATTCGCCCGCATTGACCATGGTACGAAAATAAGCCGTCCCGGCGCGCAACGCACGCGGGATGGCATGCACCTAGGATAGCGCTCCTGGTTCCGCCCGGCAATACGCACACGATAGAACGTTCAGCGCCGCGCCTCGGCCAGCGCCAGCACCTCGTTGACTTCGTTCAGGTCGGCCGGCTTGACCAGGTAATGATCGAAGCCGGCCTGCTGCGCCTCCTCGCGGTCCTGGTTCTGGCCGTAGCCGGTCAGGGCGACGAGCGTGGCGCCCGCGTTCTCGGGCTGCGCGCGCAGGCGCCGCGCCAGTTCGTAGCCGTCCATGTCGGGCAGGCCGATGTCGAGCAGCAGGACGTCCGGATGCTCGCTGCGCGCCCGCGCCAGCGCGCCGCGCGCGTCGTATTCGACACTGACGTCATGGCCCTGCACTTCGAGCAGCGCGGCCAGCATCTGCGCGGCGTCGGCATTGTCGTCGACGACCAGCACGCGCAGGCTGTCCGGCGCCACCGCGCCGCCGCCGTCCCTGGCCGCCGCCGCCGGGGGCGGCGCCGCGCACGGCAGGCTGATGGAGAACTCGCTGCCCTGCCCCAGGCCGTCGCTGCGCGCGTGCACGGCGCCGCCGTGCAGGGTGACGAGGCTTTTCACGAGCGCCAGGCCGATCCCGAGTCCGCCCTGCGACCGGTCCGGCGTGCGCTCGGCCTGGGTGAACAAGTCGAAGATGTACGGCAGGACTTCCGGCGCGACGCCGACGCCGTTGTCGCGCACGGCCACGGTCACGTGCCCGTCGCCCACCGTCACGGCCAGCACGATGCGGCCACCGGGCGCCGTGTACTTGACGGCGTTGTTGAGGATGTTCGCGATGACCTGCACGAGGCGCGTGCGGTCGCCCGTCACGTGCGCCGGCTGGCCGGAGAGCTGCAGGGTCAGCGCATGGCGGCGCGCGTCGATCAGCGGCCGTACCTGCTCGACGGCGGCGGACACGATCACGTTCAGGTCGAGGTCTTCCTTCTCCAGCGTGACGAGGCCGCGCGTGACGCGCGAGACGTCCAGCAGGTCGTTGACGAGATCCGTCATGTGCTCGGCCTGGCGCATGATGATCTCGCTGGCGTTGGCCACGCTCTTGCCGTCGAGCCGGCCGAGCTTGAGCAGCTGGGCCGCCGTCATGATGGGCGCCAGAGGATTGCGCAGCTCGTGCGCCAGCATCGCGAGGAACTGGTCCTTCTGGCGGTTGGCGGCGCGCAGTTCGTCCTCGACGAGCTTGCGGTCGGTCACGTCGCTGCCTTCCACGAAGATGCCGCTGACGGCCCCGTTCGCGTCGCGGATCGGCTGGTAGACGAAGTCGATGTAGCGTTCTTCCAGCGGCCCGTCCGGCTCGCGCTGCAGGCGCACGGGCAGCGCGTGGCCGACGAACGGCTCGCCCGTCGCGTACACCCGGTCGAGCAGTTCGAGGAAGCCCTGGCCGACGATTTCGGGCAGCGCTTCGCGCGCCCGCTTGCCGACGATCGCGCGGTGGCCGACCAGCTGCATGTACGACTGGTTCGTCAGCTCGAACACGTGCTCGGGGCCGCGCAGTACGGCCATGATCCCGGGCGCCTGCGCGAACAGGCCGCGCAGCCGTTCGTTCTCCTCGTTGCGGTATTGTTCGGCCAGCACCTGGTCGGTGACCTCGACGCAGGCGCAATACATGCCGGCGATGGCCCCATCCTCGTCGCGCACGGGCGAATACGAGAACGTGAACCAGGTCGGCTCGTCGTAGCCGTGGCGGTGCATCACGAGGTACAGGCGGTCGGCATACGTCGCCTCGCCGCGCAGGGCGCGCTCGACCAGCGGATTGATGTCGTGCCAGATCTCGGACCAGATATCGTGAAAGCGGCCACCCAGCGCGGCCGGATGCTTGTCGCCCAGGACCTCGCGATAGGAATCGTTGTACAGGAAGCCGAGTTCGGTGCCCCAGGCGACAAACATAGGGAACTTCGAATTCAGCATCAGCCCGACGACCGTGCGCAACGCCTGCGGCCACGTGCGCGGATGGCCCAGTGGCGACGTGGACCAGTCGTGCGCGCGCATCATCGCGCCCAACTGGCCGCCACCGCTCAGGAACATCAGGGCGCCGGCTTGGTCGGGCGGGCTGGAATGCGTGTTGCGTTCGTCAGACTGTGGTCCGTCTTCTTGCATGGTTGATACTGGCTGGAGCGACGATGCCAGTGTGCCATAAGGGCCTGCCGCAGGCGCGCACGGCCGGACGAACGCCTACGGGCGAAGACCAGCATGTTTTTTGATGCAGCTCAACAGGGCCTTCGCCGTGTCGGCTTTTTTTACATGCATATTAGAAATTAAGTTTTCCTATTGGATAAGCTCTTGTAAACGTTAGGAAAGAAATTTCTGGCACGAAAGATGCTATACCGTTTCATAACCAATGTTTCATAGCGACTACGTCCGGAGAGATTTCATGAAAAAACTGCTTTGTGCCATCGCCATGCTCGCCGCCAGCGCGTCCGCGAGCGCCAACCTCGTCACGAACGGCGATTTCTCCGCCGGCGGCACCGGCTGGACGCTGTCGGGCAACACCGGCTATGCGAGCTTCGGCGGCTATTGGAAAGATGGCGCGGTAGGCAGCGACGCCTTCCTGAGCCAGGTCATCGCCACGATTGCCGGCGAAACCTATTCGATCAGTTTCGACACCACGGTGAGCTGGGGCTCGATGACCGTGGCACTGGACGGCACGCAACTCCTGAGCACGCCGACCACCGGCCACGTCGCGACGTCGTTCATCGCCGCATCCGACAATGCGACGCTGAGCTTCATCACGCGCAACGACCCCGGCTATAACGTGCTGGACAACGTGGTCGTCGATCACGTCGCACGCGCTGTTCCGGAACCGGCATCGCTGGCGCTGCTCGGCCTCGGCCTGGCCGGCCTTGGCGCGCTGCGCCGCAAGCGCCAGGGCTGACAGCTTTCGCGCCACGTCACGATGCCTGCCGCGTGCAGGCATTTTTCATTTTTGGGGGGAGATGCGGGAGACTGGAGCGGGTGAAGGGAATCGAACCCTCGTCGTAAGCTTGGGAAGCTTCTGCTCTACCATTGAGCTACACCCGCGTTGCCCGCATTCTACGCGGGTTCACACCGCTTTGACAATTCATCATGACGATCATCATGACCCGCCGCAGCGGCCTTAGACATTTTCACCATGAGCTAGTGTCGAAAAATTCGTTGGGTTCCCCATGGACGGGCTCGTATATTGAACACTCGTCCATCAGCACACCGGAGGCACCGTGACGCCACATCTTTCCTACAAACATCGCGTCCGGGAGCACGACTGATGGCCGACTTCGACATCGGCGCGATCGTGCGCGACCTCCATGAGGCGCGCCGGCAATGGCGCCAGGCGCATCGTCCGGCCGGGGAAGTGCGCGGCATCGAATTCCCATCGCGCGAAGCGCTCGCGACGATCGTCGGGCAGCTGAAGGGCGTGCTGTTCCCGTTGCGCCTGGGCCCGCCCGACCTGCGCGAGGAGAGCGAGGATTTCCACGTCGCCCACGCCCTCGACACCGCCCTGCACGCGCTGCTGCGCCAGGTGCGCATCGAGCTGCGCTACAGCGCCGCGCTGCGCCACCTGACCCATACCGACATTGAACCGCAGGCGCTCGAGGCCACCCGCGCGTTCGGCGCCGCGCTGCCCGGCA
>JBJMVU010000391.1:0-2966 GCA_045810485.1 Massilia sp.
CATCGCCATCATCGGCGCCAACGGCGCCGGCAAGACCACGCTGCTGCGTTGCATCGGCAGCGCCCCGATCACGGGCCTGGACGCCGACACCGGCCGCGTGAAGTGGGCGGAAAATGCGAACCCGGGCTATATGCCGCAGGATCCGACGGAAGAGTTTGCCACCGACCTGAACCTCACCGACTGGATGGGCAACTGGACGAAGGAAGGCGACGACGACCAGGCCGTCCGCTCGATCCTGGGCCGCCTGCTGTTCGGCGGCGACGAGGTCAAGAAGTCCGTGCGCGTGCTGTCCGGCGGCGAGAAGGGCCGCATGATGTACGGCAAGCTGATGCTGGGCCGTCACAACGTGCTGCTGCTCGACGAACCGACCAACCACATGGACATGGAATCGATCGAATCGCTGAACATCGCGCTGGACAAGTATGCCGGCACGCTGATCTTCGTCTCGCACGACCGCGAATTCGTGTCGTCGCTGGCGACCCGCATCCTCGAGATCAAGGAAGACCGCATCATCGACTTCCAGGGCAATTACGAGGATTACCTGAAGAGCCAGGGTCTCGACTGATTTTTCGTGACGCGACACATCGTGTTGTTGCGCATGTCGTAGGGTGGGCTCCCCGAGCCCACGCAGGCGTTGGCGTAATGCGAACGTTACGCGTGGGCACAGGGTGCCCACCCTACGCTGCTTTGTTTCGGAGAGTACAATCGGCGCCATCGGCCCGCCCCGGCAGGCCTGTCCGCCTTTTTCGATCATATTACCTATGAACACTATAGCCCCCATTAAAGTCTTCGAATACGACCGCCCGGTCGGCGGTGTCTGTTCCACCGCCGAGGCCTGGGCCCGTACCCCGTCGCCGCTCGAAGTCGCCGAGAAGACCGCGCTGAAGGACCGCATCCGGCGCCTGCTGAAGGAGCGTGAAGCCGTCCTCGTCGCGCACTACTATGTCGATGCCGACCTGCAGGACCTCGCCGAGGAAACGGGCGGGTGCGTGTCGGACTCGCTGGAAATGGCGCGCTTCGGCCGCGACCACCCCGCGAAGACGCTGGTCGTCGCCGGCGTACGCTTCATGGGCGAGACGGCCAAGATCCTCAGCCCGGAAAAGACGATCCTGATGCCGGACCTGGACGCGACCTGCTCGCTGGACCTGGGCTGCCCGGCCGACGAGTTCGCCGCGTTCTGCGACCAGCATCCGGACCGCACGGTCGTCGTCTACGCCAACACGTCCGCCGCCGTGAAGGCGCGTGCCGACTGGATGGTGACCTCGTCGATCGGCCTGGACATCGTCAAGTACCTGCACGACCAGGGCAAGAAGATCCTGTGGGCGCCGGACCGCCACCTCGGTTCGTACATCCAGAAGCAGACGGGCGCCGACATGCTGCTGTGGCAGGGCTCCTGCCTCGTGCACGACGAATTCAAGGGCGTCGAACTCGACCTGCTGCGCGCGGAATACCCGCACGCGAAGGTGCTCGTGCACCCGGAATCGCCGGCCAACGTCGTCGCCCAGGCGGACGTCGTCGGCTCGACGACCCAGCTGATCAACGCGGCGCAGACGATGGACGCAACCCACTTCATCGTCGCCACCGACAACGGTATCCTCCACAAGATGCGCATGGCCGCGCCGGGCAAGACGCTGATCGAGGCCCCGACGGCCGGCAACAGCGCCACCTGCAAGAGCTGCGCGCACTGCCCGTGGATGGCGATGAACGGCCTGCAGAACCTGGCCGACGTGCTGGAAACCACCGACGGCAAGAACGAAATCTTCGTCGACCCGGAGATCGGACGGCAGGCCAAGCGCGCCATCGACCGCATGCTCGACTTCGCCGCCGCCAAGAAGGCGAAGGCGCTGCCGAGCGGCTCGCTGGAACAGGAAACCAACCTCTTCAAAGGCATCGGCCCCGCATGAGCAACCTCCGCAACCCATTCGCTGAAGACGGGCAGTTCGACGAGAAACTACAGGCCGCGTTCGAACAGAACCTGCTGGCCGCGCTGCTGGAAGACGTCGGCACCGGCGACCTGACGGGCAAGCTCGTGCCCGAAGCGCCCCGCGCGAAGGCGCGCGTGATCGTGCGCGAGCAGGCCGTCCTGTGCGGCGCGCCGTGGTTCGAAGGCGTCATGCTTGCCGTCGACCAGGACATCGAGATCGACTGGAAGTATGCCGAAGGCGACGTGATGGCGGCCGACAGCGTCGTCTGCACGATCGAAGGATCGCCGCGCTCGCTGCTGACGGCGGAGCGTTCGGCGCTCAACTTCCTGCAACTGCTGTCCGGCGTCGCGTCGGCAACGCGCACCTATGTCGACGTCATCGCCGGCACGAAGGCGCAGATCCTCGACACGCGCAAGACGCTGCCCGGCCTGCGCCAGGCGCAGAAATACGCCGTGCGCGTGGGCGGCGGCGCGAACCAGCGCATGGCGCTGTACGACGGCATCCTGATCAAGGAAAACCACATCGCGGCCGCGGGCGGCGTCACGCCCGCGCTGCGGGCGGCGAACGCCCTGGACGCGGGCGTGTCGATCCAGATCGAGGTGGAGTCGATCGCCGAGCTGGAAGAAGCGCTCGGCGCGGGCGCGACGTCCGTCCTGCTCGACAACTTCGACCTGGACATGATGCGCGACGCGGTGCGCATCAACGAAGGGCGCGCCTTGCTGGAGGCGTCGGGCGGCATCAATATGCAGACCGTGCGCGCGATTGCCGAGACCGGCGTCGACCGGATCTCGATCGGCGGCCTGACCAAGGACGTCAAGGCGACGGATTATTCGTTGCGTATCGTCGGCTGACCACCATCGAACGTCGTTCCCGCGGAGGCGGAACCGAGGTTTTGCGTGATCAGTCATGTTAGATTAGGCTCCCGCCTGCGCGGGAGCGACGGTGTTTTTTCGTCCTGACCAAGGACGTCAAGGCGACGGATTATTCGTTGCGTATCGTCGGTTGACCACCATCGAACGTCGTTCCCGCGGAGGCGGGAAC
>JBJMVU010000392.1:0-16410 GCA_045810485.1 Massilia sp.
CATGCGGCCCACGGCCGACAGGTCGTAGCGCTCCGGGCTGTAGAACAGGCCGTGGAACAGCGCTTCCACCGATTCTTCGGTCGGCGGTTCGCCAGGACGCATCATGCGGTAGATCGCCACGCGTGCGGCGGTCTGGTCGGCGGTGTCGTCGGTGCGCAGGGTCTGCGAGATGTAGCCGCCCTGGTCCAGGTCGTTGGTGTACAGGGTCTGGATCGCCTCGATGTTGGCGTCGCGCAGCTTGCCCAGCAGCTCGTCGGTCAGCTCGTCGTTGGCGTTGGCGATGATCTCGCCGGTTTCGCCGTCGACCACGTTGGTGGCCAGCACGCGGCCGACCAGGTAGTCTTCCGGCACCGAGATGTAGGTGATGCCGGCGGCTTCGATGTCACGCACGTGCTTGGCGTTGATGCGCTTGTCTTTCTGCACCAGGGTCTTGCCCGACTTCGGATCGACGATGTCGAAGCGCGCGACTTCACCGCGCAGGCGCTCGGCCACGAATTCGAGTTCCGCGCCTTCCGAACGCAGATTGAAATTGTCGAACACGAAGAAGTTGGCGAGGATCTGCTCCGGCGTCATGCCGATGGCTTTCAGCAGGATCGTCACCGGCATCTTGCGGCGGCGGTCGACGCGGAAGAACAGGATGTCCTTCGGGTCGAACTCGAAGTCCAGCCACGAGCCGCGGTAAGGAATGATACGTGCCGAGAACAGCAGCTTGCCCGACGAGTGCGTCTTGCCGCGGTCGTGCTCGAAGAACACGCCCGGCGAACGGTGCAGCTGCGAGACGATCACGCGCTCGGTGCCGTTGATCACGAACGAACCGTTGGCGGTCATGAGCGGCAGTTCGCCCATGTACACTTCCTGTTCCTTCATTTCCTTCACAACCGGCTTGGTCGGCGATTCCTTGTCCAGGATCACCAGGCGTACCTTGGCGCGCAGCGGCGACGCGAAGGTCAGGCCGCGTTGTTGGCATTCCTTGACGTCGAAAGCGGGGTCACCCAGCACGTAGGAGAGGAACTCGAGGCGCGCAAAACCGTTGTGCGACACGATCGGGAAGATGGAGGTGAAAGCCGATTGCAGACCTTCGTTCTTGCGTACGGAGGGCCCAGCATCCGCTTGCAGGAAATTCTCGTAAGACTCCAGCTGCGTAGCGAGGAGGTAGGGAACGTTGTGAACGTTGGCGCGCTTCGCGAACGACTTGCGAATGCGTTTCTTCTCAGTAAATGAGTAGTGCATGGACACTCCGTGAGTGACAGAAAGGATGAGAATTCAGGAATTGCCAGTGGTTAAGCCACCACATGCAAGGCCTCAAATCTCGCCGCATTCCGCCGGGTGATTGGGAACCGGTGCTGCTGTGTTACGATAATGCGGTGCTGCGGTGCTTCCAAAACAGGGTACTGCATCTTTGTCGTAGGGACGACAAAAGAGCCAAAGCCGCATACCCCACCTTCCGGCGGGGATCTGCGCGCTTTGACTCCGGCGCGGGGCGCTGATTCAGCGCCCTTTGCATATGTATTACTTGAGCTCGGCCTTGGCGCCAGCGTCTTCCAGCTTCTTCTTGGCGGCTTCAGCGTCAGCTTTCGGCAGGGCTTCCTTGACGGTCTTCGGTGCACCATCAACGACGTCCTTGGCTTCTTTCAGGCCCAGGCCGGTGATTTCGCGGACGGCCTTGATGACGCCGACCTTGTTCGCGCCGACTTCGGTCAGAACGACGTTGAATTCGGTCTGCTCTTCAACGACTGCTGCAGCGGCGCCGCCGCCAGCTGCCGGTGCCGACATTGCAGCTGCCGACACGCCGAACTTCTCTTCGAAAGCCTTGACCAGGTCGTTCAGTTCCATGACCGACATTGCGCCAACTGCGTCCAGGAACTCTTCTTTGCTAATTGCCATTTGAAACTCCAAATATATGTTGTGTAGTTAGTACTTGAGCAAAAAGACGGGCTTATTCAGCCGCTGCGGTTTCCGCTGCCGGAGCTGCGGAACCTTCGCCTTTTTGTGCTGCGATTGCAGCCAGAACTCGTGCAAAGCCGGACACCGGAGCCTGCATGACGCCCAGCAGCTGGGCGATGAGGACTTCACGGCTCGGGATGCTTGCCAGCGCGTTGACGCCGGCGACATCCAGATTCTTACCAGCGTAGTTACCGCCCTTGACCACCAGTTTGTCGTTGGTCTTCGAGAAGTCGCTGAGCACCTTGGCGGCTGCCACGGCGTCGTCCGAGATCGAGTAGATCAGCGGACCAACCATGGTGTCGGCCAGCGGCGCGAACTGGGTGCCTTCCACAGCGCGACGAGCCAGCGTGTTCTTCAGAACACGCAGGTACACGCCCTGCGAACGAGCATTTGCACGGAGTTTCGTCAGAGCACTAACCTGGATGCCACGGTACTCGGCGACGACGATGGTTTGCGCGGTTGCTACTTTCGCGCTAACTTCTTCGACGACGACCTTTTTGTCATTCAGATTAAGACCCACGGTCAATCTCCTTAAATGATGTGAGGGACGTCCCCCGCATCGGTTCGAACACGGCGTCCGAAGTTAAGAAGTACGACAAAAGCATCGACTACAAAACTTGTTCGGGTTCGCCATCTGCGTTGGGTTTATCTATTAACCCAAGGCTCAACCTCTGCCTTCGGCCCAACGGTCTTTGATTGCCTGGCGGGGTTCAATCCGCCAGCCCAAAGATCCGCCCCACGATGTTCAGTGAGGACTTAATTCCTTGCTATTAAGCAGCCAGGGTAGCGTGATCGACACGCACGCCGGCGCCCATGGTCGACGAGATCGCGACCTTGCGCAGGTAGATACCTTTCGACGAAGCCGGCTTGGCCTTGTTCAGGGCGTCGATCAGCGCGACCAGGTTGGTCTTCAGCTGTTCGTCGCTGAACGACTTGCGGCCGATCGTAGCGTGGATGATACCGCCCTTGTCGGTACGGTACTGGACCTGACCTGCCTTGGCGTTCTTGACGGCGCCAGCGACGTCCGGGGTCACGGTGCCGACTTTCGGGTTCGGCATCAGGCCGCGCGGGCCCAGGATCTGACCCAGGGTACCGACGATACGCATGGTGTCCGGCGAAGCGATCACGACGTCGAACGGCATGTCGCCGGCCTTGACGCGCTCTGCCAGGTCTTCCATACCGACGATGTCGGCGCCGGCGGCTTTCGCCTGCTCGGCCTTCTCGCCCTGTGCGAAGACGGCGACGCGCACCGACTTGCCGGTACCAGCCGGCAGAACGACGGAACCGCGAACGACCTGGTCCGATTTCTTCGGATCCACGCCCAGTTGAACGGCGACGTCGATCGACTCGTTGAACTTGGCGGTGGCGAATTCTTTGACGATTGCGAGTGCGTTGTCGAAAGCGTAGGACTTGTTACGGTCGACTTTGGCTTTCATTTCTTTGACGCGCTTGGACAGCTTAGCCATTTAGATACCCTCCACCGTGATGCCCATCGAACGTGCCGAGCCGGCCACGACGCGCACAGCAGCGTCCAGGTCAGCGGCGGTCAGGTCCGGCTGCTTGAGTTTTGCGATTTCTTCAGCCTGGGCGCGGGTCAGCGTGCCGACCTTGTCGGTATGCGGCTTCGGCGAACCTTTGGTGACGCCCGAGAACTTCTTGATCAGGTACGTTGCCGGCGGGGTCTTCATCTCGAAGGTGAAGGACTTGTCCGCGAAGGCGGTGATCACGACCGGAATCGGCATGCCCGGTTCCATGCCTTGAGTCTTGGCATTGAAGGCCTTGCAGAATTCCATGATGTTCAGACCGCGCTGGCCGAGGGCCGGGCCGATCGGAGGGGACGGGTTTGCTTTACCAGCCGGCACTTGCAGCTTGATAAAACCGACGATTTTCTTTGCCATGATTGGCTCCTGTGTCGATTATTGAGTGGTAGCGCTCCACCGATACGGGCGCCCCGATCAAGCTACTGTGCGTTGCATTTTCGACCTGCGATGCTCGCTGTACAGTCGTACAGCTGCGCTTCTCGGTCAAACCTGCCGCCGCTCGCTACGCTTGCTCGGAGTGCCCAGTTATCCGGCGGAGCTCCTCTTATCGGATTCCGCCTTGCTGCTGCGACGCTCCGATTCGGCGTTTTAGACTTTCTCCACCTGCCCGAACTCCAGTTCCACCGGAGTCGCGCGGCCGAAGATGGTGACAGACACACGCACCTTCGATTTTTCGTAGTTGACTTCCTCGACGCTGCCGTTGAAGTCGGTGAACGGGCCTTCCTTGATCCGCACCTGCTCGCCCACTTCGTACAGCACTTTGGGGCGGGGCTTCTCGACACCTTCCTGGACCTGCTGCATGATCTTGTCGATCTCGCGCGCCGGAATCGGGGTCGGCTTGTTGCTCTTGCCGCCGATGAAGCCGGTGACTTTCGGCGTGTTCTTCACGAGGTGCCAAGTCTCGTCGGTCATTTCCATCTCGACCAGCACATAACCCGGGAAGAAGCGACGCTCGGTCACCGATTTGCTGCCGTTCTTGACTTCGACCACTTCTTCGGTCGGAACCAGGATGCGGCCGAACTGTTCCTGCATGCCGCCGCGCTCGATGCGGTCGGTCAGGCCACGCATCACGCTCTTTTCCATGCCGGAATAGACATGCACGACATACCAGCGCTTGTTGCTGACCGGAGTACTCAGCGGCGCACCAGCGTCTTGTGCCGGGGCGTCACCCGGCACGTTATCTTGCTGAACGTTATCGCTCATTATTGTTTCCACCCCAGGATCACGTCGTACATCAAAAATTCGAGAATCTTATCCGTGCCCCACAGGAAAATTGCCATCACCAGCACGAACCCGAACACCACGGCGGTGATCTGGGTCGCTTCCTTGCGGGTAGGCCATACAACCTTCTTCGTTTCACGTACGGATTCCTTCGCGAAGCTCAGGAAATCACGACCGGTAGCGGAAGTCCACAACAGCAGGACGGCAATAGCCAAACCAGCCACGAGTGCGCCTGCGCACATCAGGGCTGGTTTGTTCTGGCCTTTCAGGATGAAAAAGCCGACCACGCCTGCAATCGTAGCAACCACTGCCAGCGCGACCTTGAACTTGTCGTTCGAGGTGCCGACGGTTTGCACGGATTGATTAGACATACTTAATTTACTTTCGGGTGCCTGGCACCGAATTCGGTGGCAGGGGCGGAGGGCATCGAACCCCCAACCTTCGGTTTTGGAGACCGACGCTCTGCCAATTGAGCTACGCCCCTACAAAAACTACTAGTTGAATCGAGCATTATACGCTACTTGGGTATTTCGCGCAACGCTCTATTGTTGGGCGGAACAGAATCGTTCCGCCCGGAGGTACTACGTGTACTGCTTAGGCGATGATCTTGGCAACCACGCCGGCGCCGACGGTACGGCCGCCTTCGCGGATTGCGAAGCGCAGACCTTCTTCCATCGCGATCGGAGCGATCAGCTTGACGGTGATCGACACGTTGTCGCCCGGCATGACCATCTCTTTGTCGGCCGGCAGTTCGATCGAACCGGTCACGTCAGTCGTACGGAAGTAGAACTGCGGACGGTAGTTGTTGAAGAACGGGGTGTGACGACCGCCTTCGTCCTTCGACAGCACGTAGATCTCGCCGGTGAAGTGATTGTGCGGCTTGATCGAGCCCGGCTTGGCCAGGACCTGGCCACGCTGGACGTCTTCACGCTTGGTACCGCGCAGCAGCAGGCCGACGTTGTCGCCAGCTTGACCCTGGTCCAGCAGCTTGCGGAACATTTCCACGCCGGTGCAGGTGGTCTTGACCGTGTCGATGATGCCGACGATTTCGATCTCTTCGCCGACCTTGATGATGCCGCGCTCGACACGACCGGTCACCACGGTACCGCGGCCCGAGATCGAGAACACGTCTTCCACCGGCATCAGGAAGGCGCCGTCAACGGCACGTTCCGGGGTCGGGATGTAGGTGTCCAGGGCTTCAGCCAGGCGGGTGATGCACTCTTCGCCCATTTCGCCCGGCTGGCCTTCCAGCGCCATACGTGCCGAACCCTTGATGATCGGCAGGTCGTCGCCCGGGAACTCGTACTTCGACAGGAGCTCGCGCACTTCCATTTCGACCAGTTCCAGCAGTTCCGCGTCGTCGACCAGGTCGCACTTGTTCAGGAACACGATGATGTACGGAACACCCACCTGGCGAGCCAGCAGGATGTGTTCGCGGGTCTGCGGCATCGGGCCGTCGGCGGCGGAGCACACCAGGATCGCGCCGTCCATCTGCGCGGCGCCGGTGATCATGTTCTTGATGTAGTCGGCGTGGCCCGGGCAGTCGACGTGAGCGTAGTGGCGGTTGGCCGTTTCGTACTCGACGTGCGCGGTGTTGATGGTGATGCCGCGTGCTTTTTCTTCCGGAGCCGCGTCGATCTGGTCGTAGGCCTTGGCTTCGCCGCCGAATTTCTTCGACAGAACGGTTGCGATTGCAGCCGTCAGGGTGGTTTTGCCGTGGTCAACGTGACCAATGGTGCCGACGTTGACGTGCGGCTTGGTCCGTTCGAATTTACCTTTTGCCATTCTTGACTCCTAAGATCCTAACGATGTTTGAAATTACCAGGCACGCCTGACGGTCGAAGACTACGACTGCCGTACTAAATTCTGGTGCCCTTGACGTGGATTGAACACGTGGCCTCTCCCTTACCAAGGGAGTGCTCTACCACTGAGCTACAAGGGCTGATTTGAAACTGGAGCGGGTGAAGGGAATCGAACCCTCGTCATAAGCTTGGAAGGCTTCAGCTCTACCATTGAGCTACACCCGCGCGAGGCACATCTCAGCTCAACTCATTCGATTCACAACACGATCAACGCTTACTGGTGGTGGGGGCTGGATTCGAACCAGCGTACTCAGAGAGGGCAGATTTACAGTCTGCTGCCTTTAACCACTCGGCCACCCCACCGCGAAGAACCGCAGAGTATGAAGCACGGACAAACTACTGTCAACTAGTTTTGTTAGAACTGATCTAACTCACATAGTGTCGTTGCTTCGGGGCGTGATTGTAACGGCCGAAGTACAAGTCCGCAAGGGCTGTTTGCAAGAATCGCAGCAGAGCGGTCCGGCCAGGGGTTTGCGCGTACACTGTATTGACGTCAGAGGGCCATTCCATGGACCAGTATCGCACCGGCAATCGCGAACGGCACGGGCTCCGGCTGTGGCTGGCCAACCTGGCGACCATCGCCGTCTACATCGGCACCGTCCTTCTCAGCCACGCGCTTGCCCTCCCCGCGGGATATGCCACGCCGGTGTACCTGCCGGCCGGCGTCGGGTTCGCCCTGACCGTCGCGTTCGGCTGGCGTGCGCTCCCCGGCATCGCCATCGGCGCGCTCCTGTCCCACCTGCCCAACGGCTGGATGGAGGCCGACACCGCACCTTGGATCGCGGCCGTCGCGGCGGCCGTCGCCACGCTGGGCTCGCTCGCCCAGGCCTGGCTCGGCGCCCTCTGGTTTCGCCGCGTCGTCGATCCGGCGCTCGGCACGGCACGCGACGTCGCCCGCTTCCTCGCGCTGGCCCCCGTGTTCTGCCTCATCAACGCGACCGCCAATGTGGCCACCCTGTACCGGCTGGGCGTGGTGACGGCGGCCGAACGGGCGCCGAACTGGATCAACTGGTGGGCCGGCGACACCGTGGGCGTCCTGCTGGCCGCTCCGCTCGTCTGGATCGTGTGCGGCAGGCCGCGCCGGCTGTGGCGCCGGCGTGCGCGCCTCGTCGCGTTGCCGCTGCTGCTGGCGGCCGGCGTGGTCATCGCCGCGTACGAGCAGACCGTGCAGTGGGAACACCAGCAATACCTGCAGGCCTACCGCCTGAAGGCCCAGCAGGTGGCCGACGAACTGCAGGCCGAGCTGCGCGAGCACGAGCGGTTCGTCGGCACGTTCTCGCGCACGCTCGCCGCGGATGACCGGTTCATGGACCGCGCCCGGTTCCTGAACATCGCCAGCGGCTACGTCGACCGCCGGCCCGAGATCGCCGCCATCAACTGGCTGGTGCCCGTCACGCTGGCCGAACGCGCCCAATTCGAGACATGGGTGCGCACGCACATCGACGCGGAATTCGCCGGCGTACGCGACGTGACCCGGGCGCAAGGCCTGCATCCGGCCGGCCCGCGGTCGACCTACCTGCCCCTGCTGTACACCTGGCCGCCGTCCAACGCGCGCATCCGGGGCATGGACTTCCTGACGGCGCCGGGACGCACGGAAGCGGTGTCGCTGGCGCTCGGCAGCACCGACGCGGTGGCCACCGGCCCGATCCAGCTGGTGGCGAACGGCGGCAACGGCATCGGCCTGTTCCGCGCGGTCGGCACGCCCGGCCGGCCGCCGCTGGGCGTGCTGGCCCTGATCCTCGATGCCAATCTGTTCGTCCGGCAGGCGGTACTGCGCGCGAACTTCTCGGGTTTCGATATCAGCCTGGCGGATACCACCGCCCGCGGCGCCCCGCTCACGCTGGTGGGCGACCCCGTCCGGCACGCGGTCAACGGCGATTACACCGTCCAGCTCACGTTCGGCGGGCGCACCCTGCAACTGCGCTTTTCACCGACGGCCGCCTACATGGAAGGGGAACGGGGACTCGCCAGCTGGATCGTGATCACGACGGGCCTGCTGCTGGCCGCGCTGCTGGGCGCGCTGATGCTGATCGTCAGCGGCGAACGCGCGCAGATCGAGGCCCAGGTGGCGGACCGCACGGCGCGCCTGCAGGCCATCCTGGACAATGCCGCCGACGCCATCGTCACCGTCGACGCGCGCGGCGCCGTGCTGTCGGCCAACCGCGCCACGGCGGCGCTGTTCGGCTACGCGCCGACGCACCTGCCCGGCCTCGCGTTCACCACGCTGGTGCCGGGCCACGGCAGCGAGGACGGCCCGGGCCTGCTGGCGCGCCTGGCCGACAGCCGGCCCGAGGAGCGCCAGCTCGACGGCCTGAATGCAAGCGGCGAACCGATGCCGCTCGCCGTGGCGGTGTCCATCGTCGACCTGGCCGGCGAGCGCCTGTACGTGTGCATCCTGCGCGACCTGACGGAGCAGCAGCGCGCCCAGGCAAGCATCCACCGCCTGGCCCACCACGACCCGCTGACGGGCCTGGAAAACCGCCACGCGCTCGGCATGCGCCTGGAACAGCAGCTCGCGCAGGCGCGCCGCGCCCGGCAGTCGCTGGCCGTGCTGTTCATCGACCTCGACCATTTTAAAAAGATCAACGATTCGCTCGGCCACCAGGCCGGCGACGAATTGCTGATGGGCGCCGCGGCGCGCATGAAGGACCTGCTGCGCGACGTCGACGCCCTCGCCCGCCTCGGCGGCGACGAATTCATCATCGTGCTGGGCGGCCCCCTCTCTCCCGACAGCGTGAGCGCGGTGGCGGTGCGCCTCGTGGCGTCGCTGCAGCAGCCCTATCGCCTGGCCGGCACGACGGCGCACAGCGGCGCCAGCGTGGGCGTGGCCCTGTTCCCGGAAGACGGCCAGGATCCGGACACGCTGCTGCGCCACGCCGACATGGCGATGTATGCGGCCAAGCGCGAGGGCCGCGGCAATTTCCAGTTCTTCTCACCCGCCATGAACGCGGCCACGCACGAGCACCTGCTGCTGGAAAACCGCATGTGGGCGACGCTCGAGAACGGCGGCTTCGACGTCCACCTGCAAGCCCAGGTCGAGCTCGATACGGGACGCGTGATCGGCGCCGAGGTGCTGCTGCGCTGGCACGATCCGGAGCTGGGCAGCGTGGAGCCCGGGCGCTTCATCCCCATCGCCGAGGAATCCGGCCTGATCCTGCCGCTCGGCGACTGGGTGCTGGCGCGCGCGATGGCCCTGCTGGCCGAATGGCGCGACGACGGCATGGCGCACCTGCGCCTGGCCGTGAACCTGTCGGCGCGCCAGTTCAGCGGCGGCGCCTTGCTGTCGCGCCTGGACGAGCTGCTCGCCGAGCACGCGATCGACCCGGCGCGGATGGAGCTCGAGATCACGGAAACGGCCGCGATGCGCGACCCGGAAAACACCCGCAGCCTGCTGCAGCAGCTGCGCGCGCGCGGCTTCAAGCTGGCCATCGACGACTTCGGCACGGGTTATTCGTCGCTGGCCTACCTGAAGCTGTTCGCGATCGACCGCATCAAGATCGACCGCGGTTTCGTGCGCGACATCGAGACGAATCCGAACGACGCCGCCATCGTCGATGCGACCATCGGCCTGGCCCACGCGCTCGGGCTGGGCGTGATCGCGGAAGGCGTGGAGACGCACGCGCAATGGGGCTTCCTGCGCGACCGCCGCAGCGACGAGGCCCAGGGCTATCTGTTCGGGAGGCCGATGCCGGCGCGCGAATTCCGCGAGTTCTTCAGGGCGCAAGCGCAGCCAGTACCTGGCCCTTGAGCGCCTTGATGAGGGCCGTCTCGTCGGGCGGCACGCCTTCCGGCGCCAGCTCCGTGCGGTCGGCGTAGAACAGGCCCAGTTGCACCTTGCCGACGACCAGCGGCAGCACGATGAAGCTCTGCGCATCCGGCAGCAGCGCCTTGTGCCAGGCGGGCAGCAGTTCGCGGATCTTGGCGCTGCGCGCGTCCGAGATCACGAGGTCGGCGTCGTTTTCCATCGCCAGGCAGAACAGGTCGCGCGCACCCTTCTCGCCTTCGGGCGCCAGCGGAAACGTGAAGCCTTCCTGCACGCGCGCCTGCGCCAGCCCGAACGACGCGCGGGCCCGGTACTGGCCGGCGCGCACGTCCTTCAGCACGACCGTCGCGAAGCGGAAGCCCAGCGCCGTGTACAGCGTCTCCAGCACGGCCATGACGACGTCGTTGACCTTGTGGCGGCCGGAGGCGCGCATCTGCGTGACGTCCTGCACGCCGGCCAGCAGCAGGTCGCGCGCGTTCTTCGGCTTGCCGCTCGGGTAGCAGCCCTTGTCCTCTTTCTCGCCGGCGCCGAGGGTCGCCAGCAGCAGCACGTTGGGCAGGCCGCCCTTGTCCTGTTCCGGCGCGCGGCGCGGCATGGGCTGCAGGTTCATGCTTTGCAGGAGGCTCGTCATTTCGAACGCCACCGCCTCGAACAGCTCGTCCAGCTCGGACGCGCCGAGGTTCAGCGCGGTGCCGTAGCGCGCCAGCAGCGCCTGCGCTTCCGGCGTGTCGGACGGCGTGGCGGTCCCGCCCATCAGGCGCGCCACGTCGAGGCTGAACGACGCGACCTGGCGCATCCATTCGCCGCGGTTGACGGCCAGCTTCAGTGCGACCGGCGCCCCGGAGCCGGTTTCCAGCGGGCGCTGGGCGCGCATGATCACGTCCGGGATCTTCCACTCGGCCAGCGCCGCCTCGGCCAGCGCGTCGAAACTGCAGCCGAGGATCATCTGCGCGGCCTGCGCGGGCGTGTGCTTGCCGGTGGCGAGGAGGGCCTGGACTTCGCGGTAGCGGTCATGCTCGTGCGACGCCACCAGCAGCGCGCCGAGATTCTTGAACAGCGCGCCGATCGACGCTTCCTCCGCGCCCTGGTAAAAGCTGTGGCGCGCCATCTCGCGTCCGACGAGGCTCGCGCACAGCGACGCTTCCAGCTCCACCCGCACGCTGTACGCATGGTCGCTGCTGCCCAGCGCGTCGACGAGCAGCATCGCCAGCGCGACCGTCCGCACATTGTCGAAGCCCAGCAGCGAGATCGCGCGCGACACCGTCGTGACGGCCGTGCCGGCCGCCGTGCGGTAGCGGACCGTGTTGGCCAGGCGCAGGATGCGCTGCGTGAGCGCGACGTCGGACAGCACGTAGTGCGCGAGGTCGTGGGTGCCCTGGTCCTCCGACGTGGCCATCTGCACGACGCGCGCGATGGCGCTGCCGAGCGCGAACATGTCGTCGTCGCCGCAGACCTTCTGCAGCAGCGCGGCGCGCACGCGGCGTCCGTCCGGCGGCGGGCCGGGGTGGGGAGTCGGGGTCGTCATGATGCTCAGCCGGCCTTCTTCAGGCGCGGGCCCTTGTCGTATTTTTTGAGGATCTGCTGGTGCAGCCCGGCCAGCGCCGCCAGCTTCGGGTTGACCGGATCGAGTCGGCGCACGCCGGCGATGAAGCCCTGGGCCTGCTGGCCGAGGCGCTCGTCCCAGCCGTCGTGCTCCAGGCATTTCAAGGTCGCCAGCGCGGCGTTGAACACGACTTGCGGATTGTCCGGCAGCTTGGTCGCCGCTTCCTGCATCAGCACGACGGCGCCCTTGTAGTCGCCGCTCTTGGCCTTGGCGGCGCCGGTGGCGACGAGGTCGACGACCTGCTGGCGGCTTTCCAGGGCCAGCTTCTGCGCCGTCTCGGCCTGGCCCGCGTTCTCGAACACGGCCATCGCGCGCGCCACCGCGGCGCCGTTCGGCGCATTGCGCATCACGTCGCGCACGATCTCGGCGGCGCCCTCCTCCATGCCGTTCTCGATGCAGGTGCGGGCCAGTTCCAGCTTGATCTCGGGGCGCAGTTCGGGCGCCTCCTGGCTGCCCGCGAGGGCCGCCGCCAGCGATTCGGCCAGGCGCGCCTCGTTGCCCGTGTATTCGTGCACGAGGCTCGACGCGATGGCGCTGCACAGCGGCGTGTGCTTCTGGAACGCCATCGACTTGTCGAGGTCGCGGATGACGGCCGCGGCCTGCACCGGATCGCCCTTGCGCACGAGTGTCTGCACGAGGCGCACGTGGTCTTGCGGGTCCTTGAATTCGGAATACTTCGCCTTGCTGACGACCTGCTTGAGGATCTTCTCGGCCGTGTCGTGGTCGCCCGCCTCGAGCGCCGTCTCGCCCAGCTTGCGCAGCCGGCGCACCGCGTGCGGGGAAACCGCCACGGCTTCCGCCAGCACGGCCTGCGCCGCGTCCAGCGCGCCCGCCGCCTCGTGCGTGCGCGCGAGCCAGTCGTAGGCGTCGAGGAAGTTCTTGTTGCTGTCGACGAGGTCTTCGAGCATCTCGCGGGCGTCGTCGTAGCGCTCGCGCAGGAACAGCGTCTTGGCCAGGCCCAGGCGCGCCCAGGCGATGGCCTTCGTCTCGATCAGCTTGCGGTACACCGGCTCCGCGTCGTGCGGCTCGCCGAGGAACATGTGCAGTTCGGCGCGCAGGCGCATGAAATCGACGAGATAGCGCGGATGGCGCTCTTCGCCCTCGAGGCAGGCGCCGATCGCCTCGCGCTGGCTGCCCGCCTCCATCAGCTCGTACACGGGCAGCAGCGCATTGCGCCGCTCCAGGCCGCGCGCGATGCGTTCCAGCAGGCGGTCGGCCGTGAACGGTTTCAGGACGTAGTCGGTGGGGCCCAGTTCGGCGGCGCTGACGACCTTGCCGTAATCGCCCTCGGCCGTGACCATGAAGAACATGGTCGACAGCGGCATGAGCTTGTGGTGGCGCACGTCCTCGAGCAGTTGCTGGCCGTCCTGGCCGCCTTCCAGCGCGTATTCGCACAGGATCAGGTCGTAGTGCTTCAGGCCGAGGTGCTTGATGGCCTGGTTCGAGCTGCCGACGTGGTCGATCTTGCTCAGGCCGCACATGTTCAGCATGTTGTGGATCGTCGAGCGCATACCGGCGTGCGGCTCGATGATCAAGGCGTTGAGGCCGTCAAGTTCGTTCATGTCCCGGTTTTTTTCCGTGTGTGCCTGCGATGGGCCGCGTGGGCTGCATAGGCCCGTTGGTCTACCGAGTATATTACGTCCAGGGAACAAAATTCTTGAATTTCACCCGCATCGAGCCGGGTGAAATGTCGCAAAAAACCACACTTCCGGTTGTCAGGCGCCGGGTTGGCGCGCGGCGGCCTGGCGCAGCGGGGCATGGCGGCCGTTGACGCATTCGGGGCGGGCGCCGCCGATCATGATGTTCTGGTAACGGACTTCGTACTTGCCGGCCGCCAGTTTATCGATCAGGAACTTGGCGCGGCCCAGCACGTAGGCGTGGCGTACGTTCGAGCGGCGGTCCAGGTCGTAGATTTTTACCAGTACGGGCGACGGATTGTTGCTGTTGTCGACCAGCACCTGCATATCGTCGCCCTGGTTGCCGAGCGGATAACCGTCGATGTAGGCGGACTGCGCGGGCCACGGATCGCCCGTGGGCGCGACCTGGGCCTGCAGGTCGGTGTCGCAATCGGGGGCGCGGGCCGGCACGATCAATTGCGTCACGCCGAGGGCCTTGATGTCGGGCGGCGCATCGGCCTGCCCGGCGGGACGCGCCCAGCCGTCGGCGCTGGCGTCGCTGCCGAGCGGGTCCGGCGGCGTGTTCGGCGTGGATGCGGAAGCGGAAGCAGAGGCGGAAGCGGACGACGCCACCGGCGCCGCCGCCACGGCCGCAGACTGAGCCTTGCCCGGCCAGGCCAGCGCACTCGGCAGCATCCTGGGCGGATCGAGCAGGACGATGACCAGCGCGCCGCCGCCCGCGAACGAGGCCAGCATGAGGCCCCACCAGCGCGGGTCGCGCAGCACGCGCCAGCGCGACGGCGCCTCGACCTTGCGCGGCTCCCAGTGCGGGTCGCCGCGCGGCCTTTCACGGCCATCCTCGCCATGCGAGCTTTCCAGCCACTCGACTTCCCACTCTTCCGACGCGATCCACTCGTCGTGCTCCTTGCGGCGCACGGGATCGGACAGGATGTTGTAGGCCGTGTTGACGATGGCCATGATGCGGGCGGCCCGCTCGTCGCCCGGATTCTTGTCGGGGTGATATTTCTGACTCAGGGCCTTGTAGGCCGCGCGAATGACTTCCTGCGGTGCGTGGCGCGACACCTTCAGGTTGTCATAATGGGTGTGGATCTTGGCCATGGGTCAGGGTCGGGTTGCACAGGGCGCCAGCTACTTGCATAGTAGCCGATTCGTTCTGTAACGGCAGAGGTACAGGACAGCCTGCCGTACGGGCGGCGTTACAGCATAGCCGGGTTTGTGTCCACCGCGCAAGATGTCAGTATCACAACTTGTGGCTGCGATCGGCGCGCTCGACGGCGGGTTCGAGCGCGACGCCGCTGCCGACGATGAGCACCTTGAACAATTCCCCCATTTCGGCCGGCGACACGAGTTTTTGCACGGCCTTCGACTGCGGCAGGTAGCGCAGCGCATCTTCCGGATCCGTCTTCAGCAGCAGCTCGCCGATGCCGGCCGCCAGCAGGAATGCCGCCTGGCTCATATAGCCCAGCACGTCCAGCCCGGCGCCGTGGGCCGCCAGCGCCATCGCCGTGAAATCGACGTGCGCCGTGATGTCCTGCAGGCCAGGCAAATAAAACGGGTCCGGGTGCGCATGGTGGCGGTAATGACACATCAGCGTGCCGCTCGTGCGCTCGTCGAAATAATATTCGTGGGCCGGGAAGCCGTAGTCGATCAGGATCGCGGCGCCCTTTCCCTTCTCGAACATCTGCGCCAGCGAACGCATGAAGCCGCAGGCGATAGTGTGCACTTCGGTGAGATAGCCATCCTGCAGGGTGCCGGCATCGGGGATCTGGCGGGCGATCTGGTCCAGCAAGGCCGCGTCGGGCTCCCCTGGTGCGAGGGCGAAGCGTCCGTCTTCGACCGTCACCATCTGGCGCTGCCAGCGGCCGCCGTCGCGCAGGACGAGCTCGACCGGCATCGCATCCAGCACCTCGTTGGCGAGCACGACGCCGCGGAACGCGTCGGGAAAGTCGTGGACCCAGCGCACCTGCGGGAAATCCTTCAGGGCTTCCTGCTGGCGCGCGCGCAATTCGCCCGACAGTTCGATGATCGTATAACTGTCGATATGCACGCCCAGCTCGGCCAGCGTCGTCAGGACGTCGTGGGCGAGTTTGCCCGTGCCGGCGCCGAATTCGATAATGTTAGGGGCACTTTGGGCCATAATAGCGGCGGCCGCGCGCGCCAGCGTGGCGCCGAACAGCGGGCTGATCTCGGGCGAGGTGGTGAAATCGCCGTCGCGGCCCAGCTTGGCCGCACCGCCGCTGTAATAGCCGAGATTCGGCGCGTACAGCGCCAGCTCCATGAACCGCGCAAACGGGATGGCGCCGCCCTGGTCGGCGATCTCGGCAGCGATCATGCGCTGCAGGGCTTGGGACGCGGCCAGCGCGTCGCTGGAGGGAAGAGGTAAGGACATCCGGCCATTGTAGCGAGAATCGGCAGGGACCCACAAACGGCGCAAGACATCACGATGACACAGACAGATTCGAATTCTCAACCCACCGCCGACCGCCCGCACGCGGGACGCGCGCGCGTGGCCCTCGTCACCGGCGCCGGCCGGCGCATCGGACGCGCCATCGCGCTCGGCATGGCCGAGGCCGGCTGGGACATCGCCGTGCACTACCGCCAGTCCGCTGCCGAGGCGGACGAGGTCGTGGCGGCCATCCGTGCGCTGGGCCGGCGCGCCGTCGCGCTGCATGCCGACCTCGCCGATGAGGCGGCCGTGCGCGCGCTGCCCGGCCAGGCCGTGCACCTGCTGGGCGAGCTGGATTGCATCGTCAACAACGCGTCGTTGTTCGAATACGACAAGCCCGACGCGTTTTCTCCGGCCCTGCTGGCCGCCCACATGCAGTGCAATGTGGGCGCC
>JBJMVU010000393.1:0-17333 GCA_045810485.1 Massilia sp.
AAAGGGTGCAGGTCGTCGAATGCGTATTGGCCGGCGAGTTCCGCGCCCTTGATCGTGCCTTTCTGGCCGTTGCGCCAGCGGGTGTCGTGGACGGTTTCGGTGAACAGCGGGCTCTGGACGTCCTTGAGTTCCTGCTCGATGAAATCGGACAGCTTTTTCATGAACAGCGCGGCGCTGACGTAGTTCGTCTTCGACAGATACCATTCGTACGACACGTCGTAGTTATTCGAGCGCATCGGTTTCAGGTACGGATTGCCGCCGCCCGACGTCACATAACCCACACGGCCGCCGTACCAGCTGTCCACGCCCATGTCGCCCAGGTTCGGGCGCGTCAGCGTTTTCGAAGCACCCAGGCGCAGCAGCATATCGGACGTCAGGTCGAATTTCACGTTCATCGACGGCAGGACGGCGTTATAGCTGTTGCTCACCGAATTCGTCGTCATCGGGCCCCAGGTCTGGATGAACGTCGTGTCGTTCGGGCTCTTCACGGCCGCCAGCAGGATGCGGCTGATGCCGACCGACGTCGAATTCACGTGCATCAGGCGCACGCCGGCGTCGACGGCCCAGCGGTCGCCCTCCCATTTCGTTTCCGCGAATGCGTTCGTCACTTTTTCCGTCACACCGGACATCGACGGCTTCGTGTAATCGATCGCCATCGGACCGTTCGGGAACTGCGTGCGGTCCATATAGCGCGCCGGGTCGTTCGAATAGGGCAGCACCGACGGCTGGTTCAGGTAATTCATGTAGGCGACGGGGTCGAAGCTCAGGTAGGCCGGCGGCACCTGGCCGCCGCTGCCGAACGGATTGCCGAGCGGTTTCACCGTGAACAGCGACGACGGCAGCGGAAGGTGGTAGCCGCTGAACGCGTTCCACGAATCGGCCTGCCACGAAATGCTTTCGAATTTACGCGTCGAGTACGCGACGCCGGTATCCAGTCCCTTGAACACGCCCATATCCGGCGTCCACGCGGCGTTCAGGTGGCCTTCGTGCACCGTATCGGAATGGCGCGAATCGCCGTACGAGACGGCGTGCGCGCGCACCGCGTTCGGATCCGTGATGCCGTCGCCGAACGTCAGCGTGGGAACGGGGCCGTAGGTGAGCACGTCGCTGTTCTGCGGGATCATGCCGGCCACCACCCACATCGTCGGCGACTTGGTTTTCGTGCGCGACGTCCACAGATCCGCATCCAGTTTCCAGTCCGGCGACAGCATCCATTTCGAATTCAGGCCATAGCCCTGGCTGACCGACAGGCGCGAATCGCCTTTCTGGATCATGTCGTTCGAATTGGCGCCATCCAGGATGCCGGCCTTCACCAGTGCCGGATTGTTCGCGGCGAAAATCGCGCCCGGCCGCTCGAAGCTCGTGATCTGATTGTTCTCGTTGTACTTGACGTTCAGCTGCGTCGGCACGATCCAGTCGCTGATGGCGATGACGGCATTGCGCTGGTCGAGGCGCGAATACAGGGCGTCGGCCGTCAGCTTCCAGGTGGACGACGGGTTGTACTGGACCGTGGCGCTGGAGACGAGGCGCTTGCGGCGTTCATTCTCTTCCTGGAAACCGTAGCTTTGCGGAATATAGAGTTTTTTCCTGGTGACGTCGGCCGGCGTCAATCCCCTGGAATTCATGTCGCCGTTGATCATGGTGACGTCCTGGTAGTTCCAGGCGTCGTTGATGGCCTTGTATTGCCTGGATGCGCGGTCGGTATAGGACAGCGATCCCGCCACGCCGAACGTGCGGTCCGGATTGGCGAACGAGAACAGCCCGCTGATGTTCGGCGTATTCTTTTTCGAATTCGAATCGTAGGAATCGGAGACGTTGATGACCGACGACTTGCCCGGTTTTCCGGACAGCGGACGCGTCGTCTGGATGTCCACGGTCGATCCGATGCCGCCCTCGGGCAGGAAGGCCTGCGACGTTTTATACACGAGGGCTTTCGAAATCAGGTCGGACGACAGCAGGTCGAAGGAAAAACTGCGGCCGCCCGTGTCGCTGGTCATGGTGCGGCCATTGATCAGGACATTATTGAATTCCGGCCCGAGACCGCGCACGGAAATGCTGCGGCCTTCGCCGTTGTTGCGGTCGATCTGCACGCCCGTCACGCGCTGCAGCGATTCGGCGATATTCGTATCGGGGAATTTACCCGCATCCTCGGCCGACACCGCGTCGACCACGCCATCCTGCATGCGCTTGGTCGTGAGCGACGACGACAGCGAGGCGCGGATGCCGCTGACCACCACCGTCGATACCGCGTCGCTGGCCGGTGGCGCGGCCGTCGTCTGCGCGAACGCGCCTCCCGGCAGCCAGAGCGCCGCGATCAGGGCGGCCAATACGGTCTTGCTTGTCTTCGTTGTCAACATTGTTTCCGTCTCCGTTTTATGTTTTGGTGGGTAAAACTCGTCAGGCGACCAGCGCCTTGACCATCTCCCCGGACAATGCCGTCCGTGGTGTGAAGCGTGGGGATGCGGCGTAGGCGGCGAGGCTGCGGCGCAGCTGGCGCGACACGGGGTCGCCCGCCGCCGGACCATCCAGCTCGAAGCCGCACACGATGAGGCGCCCGGGCCCGACCCCGGCCTCGATGACGAGACCCAGCGGGCGTGCCGTATGCCAGTCGTCGATGATGCGCACGATCGGATCGACCGTGCGGGGCAGCAGGTCGAGCCGCAGCGGCGCCGCGCGGTGCAGGACGTGCCACCACTGCCAGTTGCTGTGCGCATCGGTGGGGAAGTCGGCCAGCGCCGCGTGGGCCGGGTCGCACAGGACGCCCATCGTGGTCGGGCCCTGGCCCTGGGTCCACAACGTGTTCCAGAAAATCGTCGACAAGCCGAGCTTGACCGGATGGGTCTCGAACGGGCGTACCGCCGCGGGCGGCAAGCCCAGCAGCACGGTCGCGCCCTGCGCCAGCAGCGGCAGCGCCGCGGCCACGCTGTTCACCACCTTGACCGGGCTGGCCGCTTCCGGCGCTTCCGGTGCGTCCGGATAGACCCACACGTCCCAGTCGTTCTCGACCGGCGCGGCCAGTTGCGGGCTGCGCAGTCCTGCGACGAGCCTGCATTTGGCCGCGCGTTCGATTGCGCCCAGCTTGACGTCGATGGCGCCCAGCGGCACGCCCGTACCCTGCGCGACGCCGGCGACGGGGAATTCGCCCTGGTCGAGCACGCGCCCGATTGACTCCAGCCGCCAGTAGACGGTGGATGCGCCCAGCGCCCGCGCGCCGCTGTGCGCGACGTCGATCTGTGCGCGCAAGGTGTCGCGATTGCCGAACACGCGTTGCGGCAGGCGCGCCAGCACGACGGTGGGGCCGCAGAAACGGCTGAACTCGGCCGCGTCCACATAGCCCTTTTCGCGCCAGAACGGGTTCAGCACGCCAACCAGCGCCGTGCCCTGGCCGGGGAAGTCGTGCAGGTCCAGCAGCTGGAAGCCGCCCATGCCGGGCGTCCTCAGCGCCGATTCGATGTCTTCCTTGTAGAGCATCGTCTGCAACCGGCCCGACGCGTGCAGGAAGGCCGGCGCCAGCGCGCGCAGGCCGCTCGCGTCGAGCTTGTCCTCGAAGATGTCGAAGTTCTTCGGCTTCAGATAGCCGGTGTATTGCGAGCGCTCGTCGAAGTCGGGATAGACGCACCACTGGCCGATCTCGTGGCTGACCACCGGTACCTTGCGCGCGCCGATGAAGTCGCGGTAATCGGTCACGGTCTCGGGCGGGCGCGCATTCACGCGCGATTTGAGTTCCTCGCCCCATTGCTGGATGCGGGGCTGCTGCTCGACGTGGTACTGGTTCTCGGCCAGTTCCGGCCAGCCGCTGCCGGACGTCCACAGGCGGCGCGTGTCGACCGCCGCGAAATGCCGTACGTACTGCGCCAGCCAGGCCGGGTGGTTCTTGCCGCCGGGTTCATTCCCGTAAGGCATGAGCATGAAGCTGGGATGATTGCCGTACGCTTTCAGGACGCGCGCCGTCTCCGCCATGACCCAGGCGTCGACCGGTTTGCCGTCGCCGATCGTCGTCGAGCCGTTGGCCCAGCAGGTCTCGATCTGGAAATAGAACCCGGCCTCGTCACCCGCGTCGAACGCCGCCTTGGGCGGGCAGTAGGAGTGGAAGCGCAGATGGTTCAGGCCGTAGGAGCGGGCGATCTTCAGGATGCGGCGCCACTCGCCGATCTCCGTCGGTGGATGGCCCGTCTGCGGGAAGATGCAGCATTCCAGCGTCCCGCGCAGGAACAAGGGGCGGCCGTTCAGCATGAACTGCGTGCCGGCCGTTTTCAGCTCGCGGAAGCCGAAGCGCACGTCTGCGGCCGAACCGTCGTCGAGCTTCACACTGACCGTGTGCAGCGTGGGCGAGAATTCATCCCACAGGCCGGCGTCGGTCGGGAACTGCACGGCAGTCTCGAACACGCCGCCTTGCGCATCCCAACGCACCGGGATCTTGTGCACGGCGCCGCCGCCCGTCACCGTCAGGCGGCCCGCGCCCGCGCGGCCGGAGGCGTTGCCGAGCGCGCCCTTGAGCACGACGCGGCGCGTGCGGATGTCCGGATAGACCTGCAGATCGTCGACCCAGACGGACCGCCGCGCCGACAACTCGATCTTGCCGGCGATGCCGTTCCAGTTGCCTTGCGTGTGGTCGCTGATACCGTGCGAATCCGAACCGATGTCCGTGTGCAGGCGGTTGTCGACCCGGATCGTCAGCAGGTACTTGCCCGGCGCGAGCGCCCCGAGGTCGTAGATGTGCGCCGTGTGCAGGCTGTCGTTGCGGCCGACGTGGCGGCCGCCGATCCACACCTGCGTCTCCCAGTGCGGACGCTCCAGCGACACGACCGCATGCCGGCCCGCCCAGCCGCGCGGAATGACGATCTCGCGCTGGAACCAGGCGGCGCCCACGTACACCGTGTCCGGCTGCAGGAAGAACGGCACCTTGACGTTGCCGGCGGCGCGGTAGGGCGCGTATTCCGGCGCCGTGAAGAACGCTTTGTTGGCGAGCGACGCCGTCCATCCGGTATCGATCGTGACCGGATCGCCCAGGCCTTGCGCGGGCAGCGCGTCGCGCACGGGCACCGGTTGTTGCAAAGGCTTGTTGAACCAGGCTTGCGCGATGCCCTGGTCAGCGCGGTCCAGGCTGACGGCCCAGTCGCCGTCCACGCGCACCGCGTCGGCATCCACCGGCGCCGTCCAGCCAGCCATGGGCACGACGGCCATCAACGCGCCGCTGGACAGGGTTTTCAGGAAGTTTCTGCGTCCGGCGTGACCGGAAGGTGCTTGGCTCATCGACATGCGCGTCTCTCTTTATGTAATGAAAAGTATTATATATTTCGACGGCAATGAAATTCCTTTCAGTGCCCATGCCGATTCGACATGGCTTTCAACCAAAATTTTGTAGCTCGGCCGTTCTTCAAAAAATCATACAATTAAGCATTTCCCCAAATCATGCCCAAGCGACGATCTGCTATCCTTCGGGTGGACAGAGCGTTCGATGACGAGGGATCATGATTGAGATAGAGAGCGGGAAAGCGGGCAGGCCGGACGGCAGCAACCTGACGCGCCGCATCGTGGATGTGCTCGGGCGCGCCATCGTGACCGAGCAGTTTTCGCCGCAGTCGCCATTCCCCGTCGAGGCGGAGCTGTGCGAGCGCTACGGCGCCAGCCGGACCATCGTGCGCGAAGCGGTGAAGATGCTGACGGGGAAGGGACTCCTGCGGTCGCGCCAGCGCGCCGGCACGGTGGTCGAGCCGGAAGACAGTTGGAACCTGCTCGACCCGGACATCCTGCGCTGGATCCTGGAACGGAAATTCTCGCTCGACCTGCTGATCGACTTCAACGAGGTGCGCATGGGGATCGAACCGCGCGCTGCCGGGCTGGCGGCCCACAGCGCCACCGGTCCGCAACGGCGCGCCATCCTGGCCGCCGTCGAGCGCATGAGCGCCGCTGACCGCGGCGACGACGATCCGCTGGAAGCCGACATTGCGTTCCACCATGCCGTGCTGGTGGCCAGTAACAACCGCTTCATGCGCCAGTTCCGCGACCTGACGGAAGCGACGTTGCGCTTCAGCATCCGCAGCACCAACGAATTCGCCGGCGTCGCGCGCGCCAACACGGCGGACCACGCGCGGGTCGGCGACGCCATCATCCGGGGCGAGCCCGCGCGTGCGCAGGCGTTGATGCGGGACTTGCTGCAGGGCGCCCTCGACCTGCTCGTCACGGCGAGCGGGCAGGGGGCGCGTCCTACACTCTGAAAAGGAAGATGTCCCGTCGTTCCCGCGCAGGCGGGAACCCAATTTCCCCGGTTACGGCCGCAAAACTTGGATCCCCGCCAAGGGGACGCCTAGTCCGGGGACGACGCGGAACTCGACCGGGTCTCACCGCCAAGCGTCCTCGATCTCTTCCAGGCTCTTGCCGCGCGTCTCAGGCAGGCGCTTGAGCACGAACACGAAGCCGAGCGCGCAGATGGCCGCGTACAGCCAGAACGTGGGGCCGGTCCCCATCCCCTTGTTAATCATGGGGAAGGTGTAAGTCAGCAGGAAGCACGCTGTCCACAGCGCCGTGGTGGCCACCGCCATGCACGCGCCGCGGGCCTCGTTCGGGAAGATCTCCGACAGGGCGACCCAGGTGACGGGCGCAAGCGTCATCGCGTAGCAGGCGATGGCCATGACAACGAGCAGCAGCAGCGGCCAGCCCTGCCAGCCCGCCACGTAGCAGGCGCCCAGCAGCACGTAGACCACGGCGAGGCCGGCGCAACCGAGCAGCATCAGCCGGCGGCGTCCCCACCGTTCCACCGTATCCAGCGCGAGCAGGGTGAACACGCTGTTGACGACGCCCGTGATGACGATGTTGAAGAGGGTGTCCGACACGGCGTAGCCGGCCGACGCGAAGATCTCCTGGGCATAGTTGAAGATGACGTTGATGCCGCACCACTGCTGCAGCACGGCCAGCACGATGCCGATGCCCAGCACGCGCACGAAGCGCGGTTCCTTCAGCACGTCCACCAGGCTGCGGCCGCGCGATGCGCCCAGCGACGTGCGGATCGCGTGCAGCGCGCCGGCGGCATAATCGTCGCCGCCCAGCCGGCGCAATGCGCGGGTGGCGCCGTCCCAGTCGCCGCGCGCCGCGAACCAGCGCGGGCTTTCGGGAATCAGGAGGCAACCGAGCAGGAAGGCGACCGACGGCACCGCCGCCGCGAGGAACATGTGGCGCCAGCCGGTGGTGCCGTTCCACGACGCCGCGATCTGCGCCAACGACGCGCCGGCCGGCACCGGTTCGGCGATCAGCAGATTGACGACCTGCGCGCCGAGAATACCCGCCACGATGGCGATCTGATTCAGACACACCATGCGTCCGCGCACGGCGGCCGGGGCGATTTCCGCGATATAGATCGGCGACAGGCCGGACGCGAGGCCGATCGCCGTCCCGCCGACGATGCGCCACAGGACGAACATGTCGATCGAGCCGGCCCACGCGGTGCCCACGGACGACACGGCGAAGATGAAGGCGGCGATCAGGAGGCCGCGGCGGCGGCCGAGCCGGTCGCTGATCACGCCCGACGCCATCGCGCCGGCCAGGCAGCCGATCAGGGCGCAGCTGATGGCCCAGGCCTGCTGGCCCGGTTCGGTGAGTCGGAACCAGGCTTCATAGAACGGCTTGGCGCCGCCGATGACGACCCAGTCGTAGCCGAACAGCAGGCCGCCCAGCGCGGAAACCGCGGCGGCCAGCCAGAGGGTGATGCTTGATGCGGGCCGCAATGCCTGCGCGCCGTCGTCGAGGGTTGGTTCGTGACCGTGGATCATGTGTCGTTCCTTGAGATCAGAGGCGGGCCATGCGGCCGCCGTCGGCGACGATGTCTTCGCCGTTAATGAAGCGCGCGGCATCCGTCGACAGGAAGTGCGCGAGCGCGGCCACGTCTTCCGGCTGCCCGAGGTCGGCGGGGGCGATCGTTTCGACGCCCGACTTGATCGTGGGGCTGGCATGCAGCAGCGGCGTTTCGATCGCGCCGGGGCAGATGGCGTTGACGCGGATGCCCAGCGCCTGGCCTTCGATGGCGGCCGAGCGGGTCAGGCTGACCAGCGCGGCCTTCGCGGCGGCGTACGGCGCGACGAGCGGCCCGGTGCGGCGTGCGTGCACGGAGGCGATGTTGACGATGGCGCTGCCGGGACGCATCGTGCGCAGCGCGTGTCCCGTGAGCAGGGCGGCCCCGACCAGGTTGACGTTCAGCAGGCGCTGCCAGTCGGCGCCCGTCAGTTCGGCGATCGGCTTATAGATCATGGTGCCGGCGACGTTCACCAGCACGTCGACCGTGCCGAACGCGCTGATGGCGCGGTCGAACGCGCGCGCCACTTGCGCTTCATCGGCGATGTCGGTCTGGATGAAGTCGACCTGCGCCGCGCCGGCCGCGCGCAGCGTGGCCTCGAACGCGGCATCGGCCGGCACCGCGTCCACCAGCAGGATGGCCGCCCCCTCGGCCGCGAAGGCGAGCGCGGTCGCGCGGCCGATGCCGCCCAGGGCGCCGGTGATGAGGATGCTTCGTGTTGTCATTGCTTGTCTCCGTGTGTTCCCGTTCCGGCGAGGGAATGTTGCCGAATTTTACTCGGAAGACCGCACGGGAAAACGGCGGCGAGCCATGCTGATTCGGCTTGGGAATCGCGCAAAACTGCATGGGCCACGGAGAGCGGATTGCTTTATTCTGGCGTGGATTTCAGCCGGTGCCGGCCCAGCGCCGGGTCGGCGGCGATGGTCTCGCGCAGCGCGCGCAGCAGGCCTTCCGCGCCCGGCGACAGCACGTGGCCACGGCGCGTGATGATGCCGTAGGCGTCCATGCGCAGGCCCAGGTCGAAGGGCAGCAACGCAAGCTGCTCCGAATCGAGATAAGCCTGCACGAGCTCCTGCGGCAGCGCCACCACCATGTCGGTGCTGGACAGCAGCGGCACGATCAACGGGATGGCCAGCGTTTCCACGGTGTCGGTCGGCGGGCTCAAACCTTCGGACAGGAACCGCGCCGTCAGCCGGTCGCGCAGGATGCTGCCGGCAGGGGGCACGATCCACGACTGCCGCGCCAATTCCGCCAGCCCCAGGTCCGTGCGGCGCGCCAGCGGGTGCCCGGGCCGCACGACGATGTGGTGCACTTCGTCGGTGATCGGTTCGAAGTCGAGCAGCGGCACGTTGGCCGTATCGAGGATCCGGCCCAGGACGACGTCGAGCCGGCCGTCCAGCAGGCGCTCCACCATTGCTTCGCTCGTGCTGAAGTCGACGGCCACGTTGGCATCGACGAAGCGTGACTTGAACAGCGTGATCGCCTTCGGGAGGATGGCGGCGGCCGGCGTCAGCACGCTGCCGATTTCCACCTTGCCGCCCATGCCCGACAGCAGCTGCGCGATCTCCAGGTGGGCCGCGTCCATCTCGGCGAGTGCCACGCCGGCGCGGCGGATCAGCATCTTGCCGGACCACGTCGGGACCACGCCGCGCGCCACGCGTTCGAACAACTGCACGCCCAACACGTGTTCGAGATCGCTGATCAGGCGCGAGGCCGCGGGCTGCGTCAGGCGCGCCGCCTTGGCGGCGGTGACGATCGACGCATGTCGGCCCAGTTCCACCAGCAGGATCAGGTGCCGCATTTTCAAATGGCTGCGCACGAAACGGTCCGAGGCGGCGGAGGGGGAAATGGAACGGGGCGGAATGGACATGCGGGTCGAAAAGGACGGACGGCGATGGCGGTCGATTATACGCATACCCCCCTTCGCGCGAGCCAATGCCATTTGCGCGCGATCCCATGCGAAATCAGGATTGGTGCGGACACGAACAGTCCGGCCACAATGCATGCCCCGACCTTTCATGGAGGCCAGATGGCCCGTATCGTGATCGATTGCGCCAATTCGCTGGGCGAATGCGTCCTCTGGTGCGAGCGCAGCCAGCGTGTGCTGTGGACCGACATCCTCAGCGCCACCCTGTATGCCCATCATCCGGCCAGCGGGATGACCTTCACGTGGGCCATGCCCGAGCGGCTGGCGTCGTTCGCGCTGACCGGCGCCGAGGACCGGCTGTTGCTCGGCCTCGCGTCGCGGCTGGCGTTCTTCGACCTGGCGACCGGGACGGTCACGCCGCTGGCCGACGTCGAACCGGACTTGAGCACGCGCCTGAACGACGGCCGCTGCGATCGCGCGGGCAACTTCGTGTTCGGCACGTTCAACGAGGCGGAGCCGCGCTTGGCCATCGGATCGTTCTACCGACTGAACGCCGCCGGCCTGCACCTCGAACGGCTCGACCTGCCGTCCGTGGCGATCGCCAACAGCATCTGCTTCAGCCCGGACGGGACGACGATGTACTACTGCGATTCGCCGACCCGCACGATCCGCCGCTGCGACTATCCGCTGCTTACGAACGACCGCGTGTTCGCGCACGTGGATGGGCCGGGCGAACCGGACGGCTCCTGCATCGACGCCGACGGCCATCTGTGGAACGCGCAGTGGGGCGCGGCGCGCATCGTGCGGTACGCGCCGGACGGGCGGGTCGACCGCAGCGTCGCCACGCCGGCGCTGCAGCCCAGCTGCGTGGCGTTCGGCGGCGCCGGTGCGGACACGCTGTATTGCAGCAGTGCGCGCATCGGCCTCGCCGCGCCCGGCCGCGCGGACGGCGCGCTGCTGGCGCTGGCCACGGGCGGCATCCGCGGCCTGCCGGAAAGCCGCTTCGCCGGCTGACATTCAACACAACCATTTTCCTGACCATGAAAATCACGAGACTGACCACGTTCCGCGTTCCGCCCCGCTGGACCCTGCTGAAGATCGAGACCGACGAAGGCGTCACCGGCTGGGGCGAGGCCGTCATCGAGGGCCGCGCGCGCACGGTCGAAGCGGCGGTGCACGAATTGTCCGAGCTGCTGGTCGGGCAGGACCCCGCCCGCATCAACGACTTGTGGAGCACCATGTACCGGGGCGGCTTTTACCGCGGCGGCCCGATCCTGATGAGCGCGATCGCCGGCATCGACCAGGCGCTGTGGGACATCAAGGGCAAGGTGCTGGGTCAACCCGTCTACGAGCTGCTGGGCGGCCTGGTGCGCGACCGGATGAAGACATACAGCTGGGTGGGCGGCGACCGTCCGGGCGACGTCATCGCCGGCATCGAGAAGCTGCGCCAGGCCGGCTTCGACACGTTCAAGTTGAACGGCACCGAGGAATTCGGCATGCTGGACAGCACGCGGGCGATCGACGCCGCCGTGGCGCGCATCGGCGAGATCCGCGCGGCGTTCGGCACCCAGATCGAATTCGGCATCGATTTCCACGGCCGCGTCGCGGCGCCGATGGCCAAACCGCTGCTGCGCGAACTGGAGCAGTTCCGGCCCCTGTTCGTGGAGGAACCGGTGCTGCCGGAGCAGTACGAACATTACGCCCGCCTCGCCGACGCCACCTTCATCCCGCTGGCGGCGGGCGAGCGCATGTATTCGCGCTTCGAATTCAAGCACGTGTTCGAGCGCGGCGGCCTGGCCATCGTGCAGCCGGACCTGTCGCACGCGGGCGGCATCACGGAATGCGTCAAGATCGCCGCGATGGCGGAAGCGTACGACGTGGCCATCGCGCCCCATTGCCCGCTGGGTCCCGTCGCGCTGGCCGCCTGCCTGGCGCTGGACTTCGTCGCGTACAACGCCGTCATCCAGGAACAGAGCATGGGCATCCACTACAACGAGGGCGCCGAGCTGCTCGACTACGTGGTGAACAAGGACGACTTCGACCTCGTCGACGGCTATATCGCGCCGCTGCCGAGGCCCGGCCTGGGCGTGGTGGTCGACGAGGAACGCGTGATCGAAGCGAGCAAGGGCGCGCCCGACTGGCGCAACCCGCTCTGGCGCCACGCCGACGGCAGCGTCGCCGAGTGGTGATGGCGATGGACGCATACCTGTTGGGCATCGACTGGGGCACGAGCAACCGCCGCGCCTATCTGGTCGACCGCGCGGGCACCTGCCTGCGGCGCCATGCGGACGACCAGGGCCTGCTGGCGGTGAACGGCGATTTCGCCGCGTCGCTGGCGGCGCTGCGGCACATCATGCAGGTCGATGCGGCGCTGCCCGTCGTGATGGCGGGCATGGTCGGCGCCGCGTCCGGCTGGCAGGAAGTGCCGTACCTGGCCACCGAGGTGGCGCTGGCCGATCTGCCGCGCCACCTTGTCGCCGTGCGTGATGCGGCGCACTGCTGGATCGTTCCAGGATATGCCGGCGATGTGCCCGACGTCGACGTCATGCGCGGCGAGGAAACGCAGCTGCTCGGGGCCGGCGTGCGCGACGGCTGGATCGTCCTGCCCGGCACGCACAGCAAATGGGTTTATTTGCGCGCCGGCCGGATCGAGCGGCTGTCCACCTTCATGACGGGCGAGCTGTTCGCGTTGCTGGGCGCGCACGGGACCTTGCGCACCCTGATGACGGGCGAAGCCGCGGACGATGCCGCCTTCGCGGACGGGCTGCGGCAGGCGCAGCGCCGGGCGCCGCTGACGCACAGCCTGTTTGGCGCGCGCGCGCGGGCCGTCACCGGACACATGGCGGCGGCGCAGGTGCGGTCATATGTGAGCGGCCTGCTGATCGGGACGGAATTCGTCGCGGCCGGGCTGGGCGCCGATGCCGGCGCGCTGCGCCTGATCGCGTCAAGCGCGCTGGCCGGGCGTTACGCGCAGGCGGCCGCGCACTTCGGCCAGCGTGCCGTCGCGCTCGATCCGGACCAGGTCTTCCTGGCGGCCCTTCAACACTTCATTCACGACGGACGATCATGGTGACCAATAACTTCGACATGCCCCTGGTGGCGATCTTGCGCGGCCTCGCGCTGGCCGACGCGCCGGCGATCGGCGCCGCGCTGTTCGACGCGGGATTCCGCCTGCTGGAAGTGCCGCTGAACCGGCCGGGCGCGCTGGAAGCCATCGGCATTCTCGCGGCGCTGGCGCCGCCCGGCGCGCTGGTCGGCGGCGGCACGATGCTGAGCGTGGACCAGGTGGATGCCGTGTACGCGGCAGGCGGACGGCTGCTCGTGGCGCCGAACTGCGACACGGCCGTGATCCGGCGCGGCGCCGAGCTGGGCATGCTGTGCGCGCCGGGCGTCGCCACGCCGACCGAGGCCTTCGCCGCGCTCGCCGTGGGCGCCCACGCGCTGAAGATCTTCCCGGCCGAGATGGTCGGCACGGCCGGCCTCAGGGCCATCCGCACCGTGCTGCCGCCGGACACGCCGCTGTGGCCCGTCGGCGGCGTCACGCCGGACTCGATGGCCGCCTGGGTGCGCGCCGGCGCCACCGGCTTCGGCATCGGCGGCGCGCTCTTCCAGCCCGGCGTGACGCCGGACGAGATCGCCCGCCGCGCGCGCGCATTCGTGAAGGCTTGGTCGAACGCGGCCGCATAACAACAGGAGACGAACGACATGACAATGAACACCCCACGCCGCCGCCTCGTGCAAGGCATGGTCGCCGCCGCCGGCGGCGCCTGGCTGCCCGCCGCAACGCGGGCGCAAGTCATCAACGCGGGCGCGCTGGGAATTTTCACAGAATCCGAGTGGGTATGGGAGTGATTTGCTCTGGCGGGATGGGGGGCAAAACGGTTACGGATGGGGGCAGATTCATAACACGACGTTGACTGGCGAGATGCTTACGGCAATTTCAAAAGAGCAATCGATCCAACTACGTGGATCGCTCGATAGCGCGATCGAATTGGTGGCCATGCGTATGGATCAACAAGCGATCACGTATAAGAATATCTCCGGAATCGATTTGCGGCATAACGTGGTTGCGCTCGGATGGATCTATAATTCAAGCTCGGCCTCTATCGCGGCAAGTGCTCGAAATCAAGCTCTTGTGGTCAGCCAAGGAAAGACTCAAGATTTGGATATTATTAGCCCGATGGGGTGTTGGATGAAAAATAACCAATTGTTCGGTTTTGCAGCCCCGACAACACCCCTGACCAACTCAGGTGTGCCATATGTTTGGACGGTGAGGCCATAAGCTGGAGGACGATTTTTATGTTTGAAATAAAACCTCCAGTGCTATAGTTCGTACGAGTGGAGGTTTTATTTGTGTTGGTTGCTTGCTTGAGAAATCTTTGGTGGCTATTTCGCCGGACTATTTTCAGGAGTCAAATATGAGTTGCGCGATGGTTGAGAAGTCGAGTAAATATAAAATGCATAGTTTTTTCAGGGGACATTGCTTGCGGTAATGAGTTTTGGCTGCGCCCGTATTCCCAGTGCTCAGAATTCAAACGTTTCGTTTGCCAGATGTAGCCAGTCCGGCTGTAAATGAATTGAGAGTCAGATCGGTTGATCGAATCAATTCGCGCCTGAATGTAACAGACCAGTCTGGTCGATGGAATCGCTGAGGCGCGAAGAGCACGGTGTTGTGACCGTGGATTTCATGGTCGGCGTTGACGGTTCTGTTACAAAAGCAACGCTCTCAAGAAGCAGCGGCTTTCCGTCGCTTGATAAGGCTACGCTGATTGCGGTCGAGCGTTGCAGGGTTCCTCAGCAAGTTGCTGATAAGAACACAGGGAGCGGGTGGGACGCGTTCAGTACACGTGGTCGTTATGATGAAACGGAAATTGTCGTTTGTGTTCTGTTTTAATTTCAAATGCGAAAAGAATAATGGATTGGGTCATCGTGATCTTTGTATATGCAAAATTTTTGAATGCCATAAATCTTATTGGTAAGATATCTTCGCTGCCACTTGTTCTGATGGGGCTATACTTATTTGCCGATGCTCCATCGAATCTGGTGGGGATTTTGCAAGGATTGACGGCGGTCGCCTTTCCTGTTTTTGCGTTTTTGAGTCGTCGTGATTCGGCACGTATCTGCCTCGGTTTGATTGGCTTGATGTTCGCGATGATCTCCTCGTTTTTCGTGGCCGATTATAGTGCCGACGTAAGAAAGGCGGCTTATCAATTGGTGCGGGCGGCGTTTAATGGCGACACGGCGTCTGTTCAGCGCGCCCTGGCGGAAGGATGGGATCCTGATTCGAGTAACGAAGAACATGGGACATTGCTGTCCGCTGCGATCATATCAGGAAACTTCTCAACGGTAAGAGCCGTGATTGACGCCGGTGCTGATCCGGATTATTACCAAGGTAAACGAATGGCGCCGCTGGTCGTTTCTGTATTCGGGTTGCGGTGTGAGCCAGCCCTTGCATTGGTTGAAGCAGGAGCAGATCCCAACTCTCATTTTAGACACCACGAGAATTATGCGGTTGGACCGCAATACGAGAACATGCCTGTACGTGAGCTCTATTCATATATGAAGAAGGAGTTTGGAAAAACCTGGTCAGAGCACCAGACCTGCTGGCTGAAGTTCGAAAAAGCACTGGACAATCCGCACCGTGTCGTCGCAACACACCGGCCGAACTTGCCGCACGTGAAAAAATTCATTAAAGACCTGCTTCCGGAGTTGTAGGCGGGGAGCTGAAAGCCGCCACAAACGGCGGCCCGGATCTAGCCTAAAGTATCCGGCAGCGTCGTCGTCGCCCCTGCACCGCCAGCACCCTGAGCGCCGTCTCCAGCTGCACGCGCCGATACTCCATCGCCCGCGCCGCCGCATGGACGCCCCGCGCGCGCAAGGCGTCCTGCACGTTGTCGGCCGTCCAGCGGTCGACCCGCCGTTCACCGAGCATTTTTTTCAGCAAGCCCTGGTCGTCGATCCATCGGTAAGTCATGACGTCCTCCTTGTGGTTGAGGACACCAGTTTCGCGTCAATTGCTCAATGGTAACTTACCGAGCATCAAGTTCAGGACAGCCGCGCGTGATTGAGGATGAGCCAGGCCACCGTGATGACGACCATGCCGGTAAAGGTCACGCACGACCACGTGAAGAACCAGGCCGAGAGCAGCCCGGCCTGCAGGACTTTTTCGAACAGGATGCCGAGCGCGAAATCGAACGCGGTGAGGAACGACCAGCGCCGCAGGTAGACGGGCAGGTAGCGGCTCATCTTGCGGTTGTGCTGGTGCGCGGCGTGACGCTCGATGCGGTCGCGCGCGGCGCTCACGTCGCGGAACAGCCAGTCGAAGAACAGGAAGCGGTAAAGGAGGCGCCGGAATGGCATCTCCGGGGCCGGGTCGTGGTCTGCAACGGGGTGGGGTTGCTTGTCGATCGTCATGGTTGCACCGCTCGCTCGAATACTCACTCATGGTAAGCCAGATGCCGCTCAGGGCCACGTTCGTTGCCTAACGTAGCGTGCGCGGCGTCCGGCGTTTCTGACGAGCACCAATAAAAAGCAAAACGGGCGCACGCGGCGCCCGTTCCGGAACAACGGCCAGCAGTATCAGCCTTCCTTCACCCGCTTCGCGATGTGCGCCAGCGCCTCGTCGACCTGGTCGATCAGGATCAGCGACAGATCGCCCGGCCGTAGGCGTTCCAGCGCGCGGTCGATGGCGACGAATTCGCCCTTGATCTCGTCGATGTGCGTCGTGCGGGGCGCGCCAGTCAGGCCCTCGCGCAGCAGGCCGACGACTTCGCCCTCGAGGCGGCCGCGCTGGCACTGGTCTTCGTACAGCAGCACGTCGTCGAACGCTTTACCGAGGATGCGGGTCTGGTCGCGGATGTCCTCGTCGCGACGGTCGCCCGCGCCGGAGATCACGACCGAGCGGCGCTGGGCCGGCATCGATTCGACGGCGTTCACCAGTGCCTGGATCGCGTCCGGGTTGTGGCCGTAGTCGGCGATGACGGTCGCGCCGCGGTAGTCGAACACGTTGAAGCGGCCCGGCGCGTTGTCGCTTTCGCCGACAAAGGTTTTCAGGCCCAGGCGGATCGCATCCCACGGGATGCCGACGGCCCACGCCGCGGCCACGGACGCCATCACGTTCTCGACCTGGAAACCGATCACGCCGCCGCGGGTGATCGGCACCTCGGCCAGCGGCACCCGTTCTTCCTGCTTGCCCTTGGCGGCGACGAGATGGCCCTTGTCGACGTAGACGATACGGCGGCCCTGCGCGCGGTGCTTCTGCATGACCGGCAGCGAGGCGTCCGCGGCGAAATAGGTGATGTCGCCCTTCGTGTTGTCGGCCATGCCGGCCACGATCGGGTCGGCCGCGTTCAGCACCGCCATGCCGGTCGGCGCCACGTTCTGCACGATCACGCGCTTCAGCACGGCCAGGTCTTCCAGCGTGGTGATGTAGTTCAGGCCGAGGTGGTCGCCGGCGCCGATGTTGGTCACCACCGCCACCTGGCAGCGGTCGAAGGCCAGGCCTTCGCGCAGCATGCCGCCGCGCGCGGTTTCGAACACGGCGGCGTCGACGTCCGGGTGCAGCAGCACGTTGCGCGCGCTGCGCGGGCCGCTGCAGTCGCCGCTGTCGATGCGGCGGCCCTGGATGTACACGCCGTCGGTATTCGTCATGCCGGTGCGCAGGCCGGAGGTGGCCAGCAG
>JBJMVU010000394.1:0-5666 GCA_045810485.1 Massilia sp.
CCGCCGGGCGCTCGCGGCGGTGCTGGGGGCCACGTCCGCGCTGCGCTTCCTCGACCTGAACCTGCGCGCCGGGCAGGTGGACGAACCCATCGTCACGCGCGCGCTGACGGCAGCCGACATCGTCAAGGTCAACGAAGAGGAATTGCAGGCGCTGTTCCAGTGGTATTTCCAGATCGGCCCGGACGATGCGGCGCTGTCGACGGAAGAGGTGCATGCGGCCTGCCGCGCGCTGATGGACCGGTTTGCGCTGGAAGCGCTGATCGTGACCTTGGGCCACCGCGGCTCCGTGTACTTCGGCGCGGACGGCGCCTACGTCGCCAGCCGCGACAACCCGGCGCCGCCGTTCGTGATCGACACGGCGGGCGCCGGCGACGCGTTCGCCGCCATCTTCCTGCTGGGCCGCGCGCGCGGCTGGCCGCTCGAGCGCATTCTGGCGCGCGCCAACGAATTCGCCGGCGCGATCTGTGCCGTCAGCGGCGCGGTGCCCGGAGATATCGGTTTCTACGACAAGTGGGTCGCGCGCTGGCGCGAGCCTGCGTGAATGGTGGGCACGGTGTGCCCACCCTACGTTACTACGGCAGAGGGGCCGTAGGGTGGGCTCCCCGAGCCCACGCGGACGTTCGCGTTGCGCTTACTCGCCCATCTGCGACTGCAGATAATTCTGGATGCCGACCTTGACGATGAGGTCGAGCTGCGTCTCCAGCCACTCGATGTGTTCCTCGGTGTCTTCCAGGATCGCCAGCAGCAGGTCGCGCGACACGTAGTCGTGCGCGATCTCGGCGGCGGCGATGCCTTCCTTGACCGTGACCTGGGCCGCGCGCTCCAGCTTGAGGTCGCACTCCAGCATTTCCTGCGTCGATTCGCCGATCAGCAGCTTGTGCAGCGCCTGCAGGTTGGGCAGGCCGTCCAGCATCAGGATGCGGTCGATCAGGCGGTCGGCGTGCTTCATCTCGCCGATCGATTCGTCGTATTCCTTCTTGCCCAGCTTGTCGAAGCCCCAGTGCTTGTACATGCGCGCATGCAGGAAGTACTGGTTGACGGCGGTGAGCTCGTTGGTCAGCTGTGCGTTGAGCAGCCGGATGATGTTGGGATCGCCCTTCATGGATTACCTTTGCGTGCGGTTGTCGTCATAACATCATAGCAAACCGCGAGGCAGGCGGGCAGGGCATATGGGGGACGATCAGATCGCCGCCAGCGCCAGGCCACCCGCCGCCACCAAGGACACGGCCCCGATCACGATGCCGACCGTGCGGCGCCGGTTGGTCAGCGTCCACAGCACGACGCCGGACAGCGACAGCAGGATGATGGAACCGGCCAGCGTATCCACGAGCAGGATCCACGCGGCATTCATGCCCACCCCCTTGTGCAGGTTGACGAGGGTGCCGAAGACATTGTTCTCGGCACGCTTCACGGTGACAAAACTGTTGCCAACCCAATATTCAGCCTGGACATTGCCCGACGGCGAAGTAAAACTGGCGCTCCAGCGCGCGGGCTGGATCAGCGACTTGTCGCCCCACGCGACGGGCCGCGCGGCCTCGGCCTTTACGCGCCCGGGTTCCGGCTCCAGCCGCAACGAGCGCTTGAGCCAGGTCGCGAGCGCCTGCGGACTGCCGGGCGCCGGACTCGGCAAGGGAACCTGGACCGTGGCTTCCTGCGCCTGGACGGCGGGAATCTTCATCACCGCGCGGTGGTTGAGAAGGATGCCGGTGCTGCCGAACAGCAGGCCGAGCACGGCGCCCCAGAGACCGATCCAGCCATGCGTCTTGCGCAGCCATTTGACGATGACGGCGCGGCGCGAAGGCTGCGGAGGCGGCTGGACCGTAAAGGGCGCTTTGGGTGGGCGGAATGGAATTACGGGCATGGGAGTGAAATCCGGATGCGTCGGAAGTCACATATTACCAAGACCGGGTCGCCCGTGGACGGGTGCACGTGCCGATTGTGCATGGCAACATTGCCGGCGCGGCGGCCGACAGGAAGCGATCAGGCCACGATCCCATCAGCCGGCGCGCGGCGCAGTTCGGTAACGACGGTCTTGCTTTCCAGATGCTCGTGCATCACTTCGCGCGCATAGCTGACGCATTTGCCGCAGCAGGTGCCGACACCCAGTTCCTTGTACAGGTCGGCCATCGACGTGAGGCCGAGGTCGACCGCCTGGCGGATTTCGCGGTCGGAGATGTTATTGCAGACACAGACGATCATGGACGGTTCCGATGGTGGATGCATCACAGGCCGTTGCTACTTGGTCTATAATGCGAATCATTCTCATTACCCTTCGTATTCTGCTCAAATTGAATCGTGAATGCAAGCGTTTTTGTTGCGTTGTTGCGTTAAATGAAGGCTGAGAGAGCGGAAGTAGACAAACCGCAAATAGAAATAATTCGCATTTAGGTTTATGATGTACCCATCGGGAACCTCGACAAATCGTCGCGAGCGGCCGCGATGTCGTCCGAGACGCGCAGCTGTACGAAAAGTACAGCGAGCATCGCAGGGCGACAGCGCAACGCGCAGCAGGTTTGGCGACGTTCCCAACCGTTAAAGCATCGCCATTCTCCGGAAGCGACACCATGACTCTTGCTCCTACCCTGACCACGCTCGACAGCCTCAAGGCCGGCCAGAGCGCCACCGTGATCCACCTCGCGCCGAACGCGGTCGGCAGCCGCGATGGCGGCATCGACGTGTCGCGCCGCCTGATGGAACTGGGTTTCGTGCCGGGCGAGCGCATCCGCATGCTCAAGCGCGGCCTGCCCGGCGGTCCGCTGGCGGTCAAGGTCGGCCAGTCGACGTTCGCCCTGCGCCGCTTCGAGGCGGCGCTGGTCTCGATCCAGCCGGAGTAATGGAACTGACATGGGAGCAGTAGAACAGCAGGTCCAGGCGGCCGCAAAAACGCCGCTCATCGCCCTGCTGGGTAATCCGAACTGCGGCAAGACCGCACTGTTCAACCGCCTGACCGGCGCGCGCCAGAAGGTCGCGAACTACGCCGGCGTCACCATCGAACGCAAGGAAGGCAGCTTCACGCTGCCGGGCGGCCGCGCATTGCGCGTGCTCGACCTGCCGGGCGCCTACAGCCTGAACGCCCACACGCCCGACGAGGCGATCACGCGCGACGTCGTCGCCGGCCTGCGCGCCGGCGAGCAGACGCCGGACACCATCGTCTGCGTCGTCAACGCGACCAACCTGCGCCTGAACCTGCGCCTCGTGCTCGAGATCAAGCGCCTCGGCCTGCCGATGGTGCTGGCGCTGAACATGGTCGACGTGGCCAAAAAGCGCGGCATCGCCATCGACACGGCGCGCCTGTCGAAAGAGCTGGGCATGCCCGTCATCGAGACCGTGGCCGTGCAGGCCGGCGGCGAGAAGGGCCTGCTGGCGGCGCTGGAAGCCATGCCGTTCGACTTGCGCGTGGCACCGAATCCGCTGTCCGCCATCGACGCCGTCCCGGTCGAGGAGACCCAGCGCGAGGTGCGCCGCATCATCGACGCGACGGTCAGCTTCGACAACGACACCGGCAACCTGAGCGAGCAGATCGACCACGTCGTGCTGCACCCGGTGATCGGCCCGGTCATCCTCGCGGCCACGATGTTCCTGATTTTCCAGGCCGTGTTCAGCTGGGCCGCCGTGCCGATGGACCTGATCAAGAACGGCGTCGACGGCATCGGCCAGTGGGTCGGCGGCGCCATGGCCGAGGGCCCGCTGCGCAGCCTGCTCGTCGAGGGCATCCTGGGCGGCGTCGGCAGCGTGCTCGTGTTCCTGCCGCAGATCCTGATCCTGTTCTTCTTCATCCTCGTGCTCGAGGACTCCGGCTACCTGCCGCGCGCGGCCTTCCTGCTCGATCGCGTGATGGCCGGCGTGGGCCTGACGGGCCGCAGCTTCATTCCGCTGCTCTCCAGCTTTGCCTGCGCCATCCCCGGCATCATGGCCACGCGCACCATCGCCGATCCGCGCGACCGCCTCTCGACGATCCTGATCGCGCCGCTGATGACCTGCTCGGCGCGGCTACCCGTCTACGCGCTGCTGATCGGCGCGTTCATCCCGGCGCGCACGCTCGCCCTCGGCGTGAACCTGCAGGGCCTGGTGCTGTTCATCCTGTACATGGCGGGCATCGTGAGCGCGATGGGCGTGGCCTGGGTGCTGCAGCGCCTGGGCCGCCGCAACGGGCCGGCACACCACACGCTGATGATGGAACTGCCGGCCTACCGCTGGCCCAACGCCCGCAACCTGGCGATCGGGCTGTGGGAGCGGGCGCGCATCTTCATCACGCGCGTGGGCACCATCATCCTGTCGCTGATGATCGTGCTCTGGTTCCTGTCGACCTTCCCCGGCCCCCCGCCCGGCGCCACCGGGCCGGCGATCGAATACAGCCTGGCCGGGCGCCTGGGCCACCTGCTGCAATACGTCTTCGCACCGATCGGCTTCAACTGGCAGATCGCCATCGCGCTGGTGCCGGGCCTGGCCGCGCGCGAGGTGGCCGTCGGCGCGCTGGGCACCGTCTACGCGCTGTCGGCCTCCGGCGACGCCGTCGCCGAACAGCTCTCGCCGCTGATCGCGCATGGCTGGTCGCTCGCGACGGCCTGCTCGCTGCTCGCCTGGTACGTGTTCGCGCCGCAGTGCGTGGCCACGCTGTCGGTCACCCGGCGCGAGACCGGCGGCTGGCACCAGCCCATCATCATGGCGAGCTACCTGTTCGCCCTTGCGTACATCGCGGCCGGACTCACCTACTACGGTGTCCGCCACGTCTTCGGAGCCTGAGATGCAGACGCTGATCGCCCTCCTGATCGTGCTGGCCGCCGCCGGCTACAGCGTGTGGAAGCTGGCCCCCGCCACGTTCCGCCGCAAGCTGGCCACGCAGTCGGGCACGCTTGCGCGCGCGACGGGGGCCTCGGTCGAGACGGCCAGGCGCATCGAGATCAAGGCGATGGACGCCGCCGTCAACGCCGGCGGCTGCGGCAGCTGCGGCCCGTGCAAGGGCTGCGCGACGGGCCAGGCCAAGGACGAGGACGCCGCCTCGGCCTCCAGCCTCAGCGCTTGAGGCCCAGCAACGCCAACGCGTGACGGTGCAGCCGGCCGTTCGGGTCGGCCAGGTTGTGCAGGACGGTGAAGTGATTCGTGTTCGGGATGGTCTCGCTCACGGGCACGCTCGTCGGCCCCCACTGGTCGCGAATCAACGCCGCCTGGCGCTTGAGCTCCGAAGTCTCGTCGCCGCCCACCGCCGTCAGCAGTGGTCGGCGCGGGCGCGGGAAGAACGCCGTGCTCAGGCGCTTGACGCTCGAGGCCGTGAGCTGGATATCGTCCTTCAGGAACGGCGCATGGCGCAGCGGCTCGAGGTCGAACAGGCCGGAGATCGCCAGCGCGCCGCTCACCAGTTGCGCTGGCAGCGCGGGGTCGACGTCCTTCCAGCGGCAGCCCAGCATCATCGACGCCAGATGGCCGCCCGCCGAGTGGCCCGCCACGACGATGCGTGACGGATCGCCGCCATACAGCGCGGCGTGGCGATGCACCCAGGCCAGGCAGCGGGTCAGCTGCAGCGCGATGTGCTCGATGCTGACGGCGGGACACAGCGCGTAGTTGGGCACCACCACCATCGCGCCGTCGACGGTGAATGAGGGCGCGAGAAAGCCGTGCAGCGACTTGTCGGAGTCGCGCCAGTAGCCGCCGTGGATGAAGACCAGCAC
>JBJMVU010000395.1:0-19652 GCA_045810485.1 Massilia sp.
GAGAAGCTCATGAGGTCGACCTTCGTCTTCTCGAGGTCGATCTCCACCTTGCCCGTGGCCTGCGCGGCATCGACGTGGAAGATGATGCCCTTCGCGCGGCAGATCTCGCCGATCTCGGCGATCGGCTGGATCACGCCGATCTCGTTGTTCACGAACATGACGGAGACGAGGATCGTGTCCGGACGGATCACCGCTTCCAGCTGTTCGATCGAGATCAGGCCGTTGTCCTGCGGTTCCAGGTAGGTCGCCTCGAAGCCCTGGCGTTCCAGTTCGCGCACGGTGTCCAGCACGGCCTTGTGCTCGGTCTTGACCGTGATGATGTGCTTGCCCTTCGACTTGTAGAACTGCGCCGCGCCCTTGATCGCGAGGTTGTTCGATTCGGTCGCGCCCGAGGTCCAGATAATCTCGCGCGTATCGGCGCCGACGAGCTTTGCCACCTGCGCGCGCGCCTCTTCGACGGCCGCCTCGGCGCTCCAGCCGTACGCGTGGCTGCGCGACGCCGGGTTGCCGAACTGCTCGCGCAGGAACGGGATCATCTTGTCCGCCACGCGCGGATCGATCGGCGTCGTAGCCGAATAATCCATGTAGATCGGGAAATGCGGCGCAGTCACGAAGCTCTGCTCGATTTTTTTGTCCAAAGGCGCGTTCATCAGTTCACTCCAATATGCTTAGCTTCAGTATTTTCCGACGGCGCGTGGCGGTGCATCACCACCACGTTCTGTTCTTTCTGCTTCTGCTGGTCGACGAGGTCCTGCAAGGTCACCGAGTCGAGGAAATCGACCATCTTGGCGTTCAGCGTAGCCCACAGCTCGTGGGTCATGCAGCGGGTGCCGCTGGCGGCATCGGCGCCATGACAGTTTTCCTTGCCGCCGCACTGGGTCGCATCGATCGGCTCGTCGACGGCGATGATGATGTCGGCGACGGTCACCTTGTCGGCGCCGCGCGCCAGGCTGTAGCCGCCGCCCGGGCCACGCACCGATTCGACGATCTCGTGCCGGCGCAGCTTGCCGAACAATTGCTCCAGGTATGACAGCGAAATCGCCTGGCGCTGGCTGATGCCCGACAGCGTGACCGGACCATTGCCCTGGCGCAGGGCGAGATCGATCATCGCGGTAACAGCAAAACGGCCTTTGGTGGTCAGGCGCATCAGAACCCCGGTTGGTTTTCCAGACAGTGTTAAAATCTTGCTTCTCTTCAACCGGTCACGTTTTCATCTGTCCTCCGGGACATCCAGAAAAACCTGATTAGTTGATCGAATTAGTCAAGTATAGCGTATTTCGCCACCCTTTGCTTGGTCCTCCCCTTTTTAGCCGCGGTGCAGCAAATGCATCGGAAAATCGGGGTCAGAGCACTTTTTGCGGCAATGACTTCCTGCCAAGTTTCACGCCACGCATACGCACTTCACGCCTGGAGACGCTGCCATGCCGGCCCCTGCGCTCCGCCATTGGATAGCATTGGATCAATTGATCGAAAAAGCGCTCTGACCCCGAGTTAACGGCGGTGCAGCAAATGCATCGGCCCGAATAACTTCTGCATGCCTTCGTGGCGGATGAACGACAGGTTGTACGGGTGCTCGGCGTGGATCTGCGGGAAGCCGGCCGTCTCCGGCACCTTGTTCAACTGCTCGGCAATCTTGCCCCACAGGACCAGCGTCGGCTTGTCGGCCCGTTCCGCCAGCGCGGCGAACACGGCGCGCTGGAACGGCACCCATGCCCGCGCTTCCTGGACCGGAGGCACGTGCTTGCGGAAAACCAGGGCCGCGTTCAGCAGCAGGAAGCCGTGGCCCAGCAGGTTGGCCTGCAACTCGGCCAATGTCTGGATCGTTCCATCCGTCTGCGCGGCCTTCGCGACGGGCGCCAGCGCCGCGCCGCCCGTGTCGTCAGGACGCAGCCGGCCCTCGGCCACGAGCAGCATCTTCATGAAGTTGCGCAGCGACGTCGCGCGGTTGACGGGCTTCGACAGGCCCGTCTCCGACCACAGCGGCCCGACGGCGCCGTCCATGAAGCACACCCCGGTCGCGCTTTCCTCGCGCGGATACGGGCCCTCTCCCACGAGCACGTAACGCACGGCATCGAACGGCAGCGCGAACGCGGCGAACAGGCGGCCGCCCGTGGGCAGGTAATGGTCGTCGGCGAGCTGCGGCAGATAGTCCGGCGTCGCGCGCATCATCGCGTCGAAACCGTGGACGAGATGCGGGCGCCACGCGGCGTCGGCGCGTTGCAGGGCTTCAAGGATGGGCGCGGGGATCGGCATGGCGGCAGGGTGAGTCAACGAGGCGCAGATTGTAGCCGAGCCGCCTTCGCACAAGGCCTTTATTCACGGACTGTTCCGCGATTCAACGTAGCGTCCGACATGTCCGAAAACGTGCATCATGCATCCCTTCCAAACGCCGTGCGAACGTATCGAAGGAGGAGTTCAAATGCAGACCATTCAGGATGTGATGACCCGCGACGTGCAAAGCATTTCGCCGCAGGAAACCGTGCAGCGCGCCGCGCAGATGATGGATGAGCTGAACGTCGGCTCGATCCCCGTGCTCGATGGCCAGAAACTGGTCGGCATGATCACCGACCGCGACATCACGGTCCGCTCGACGGCGGCCGGCCAGGCGCCGGGCCAGACGCGCGTGGGCGACGTGATGAGCACCGACGTGCGCACCTGCGCACCGAACCAGACGGTGGACGAGGTGCTGGGCCAGATGGGCGACGTGCAGATCCGCCGCGTGCCCGTCGTCGACGAACAGTCGCATGAAGTGATCGGCATCGTGTCGCTGGGCGACATGGCGGCCAAGCATTCGGCCGGCATCGACCACACGCTGGAAGAGATTTCGACGCCGGCCGAGCCGGATCGCTCGACCGTCGGGTCGCAGACGCGGCACTGAATACTGCCGCGCCCTCCGGCCGGACGACGGTTACTCCGCGTCCGGCTGGTTCGATGGATGCGCCGCGACGAAAGCGGGCAGTTCGACGCACGCCGCGTTGATGCGCGCGATGTTCGGATACACCGACACATCGATACCGTGGCGCTGCGCATTGAACACTTGCGGCACGAGGAAGCAATCGGCGATGGTCGGCAGGTAGCCGTGACACAGCGGCCCCGCGCTCGGGTCGCGCGCCAGGTGTTTTTCCAGCACGTCAAGGCCGCCCACGAGCCAGTGGCGGTACCACTGCGTCTTGACCTCGTCCGACAGGCCGAGGTCCTTGACGAGGTAGCGCAGCACACGCAGGTTGTTCACCGGATGGATGTCGCAGGCAATAATCTGCGCGAGTTCGCGCACGCGCGCGCGGCCGGCGGCATCCTTCGGCAGCAGCGGCACCTGCGGGTGTTCATCTTCGAGGTATTCGAGGATGGCCATCGACTGGGTCAGCGTGATGTAGTCGTCCTGGAAGGTGGGGACGAGGCCGCTGGGATTCATCTTGACGTAATTCTCCTGCAGCTGCTCGCCGCCGTCACGCAAGAGGTGCACGGGAACCGCGTCGTACTCCAGCCCCTTCAGGTTGAGCGCGATACGCACCCGGTATGCGGCCGAACTGCGGAAATAGGTATAGAGCTTCATTCCTTCCTCCCGTGATAATGTGCAACCTCCTGGTCGATCGCGCCGAACACGCTGGCGCCCCCGGCATCGAGCATCTCGATACGGACAGTATCGCCGAAGCGCAGGAAAGGCGTTCCCGGCGCACCCTGCTCGATCGTTTCGTACATACGCACTTCAGCCAGGCAGCAATACCCCACGCCGCCATTGGCGATGCTCGATCCATGCAGGCTGCCCTGCTTGTTCGACACCGTGCCCGAACCGATGATGCTGCCGGCTTCCAGCTCGCGCGTCCTGGCGGCATGCGCGACCAGTTGCGCGAAGCTGAACGTCATGTCGTCGCCCGCGTTGGGGCGGCCGAACGGCTGGTCGTTCAACGTCACCAGCAGGGGCAGGTGCAGCTTGCTGTCGCGCCAGGCATCGCCGAGCTCGTCCGGTGTCACGGCCACCGGAGAGAACGCGCTCGCCGGCTTGGACTGGAAGAAACCGAAACCTTTTTCCAGTTCCTTCGGAATCAGGTTGCGCAGCGAAACGTCGTTGACCAGCATGACGAGGCGAATGGCCGCGGCCGCCTGCTCCACGGTGGCGCCCATCGGCACGTCGCCCGTCACGACCGCCACTTCCGCTTCCAGGTCGACGCCCCATTCCTCGGACAGCACGGCAATCGGATCGCACGGCCCGACGAAGGAATCGGAGCCGCCCTGGTACATCAGCGGATCCGTATAGAACGACGGCGGCACCTGCGCGCCGCGCGCCTTGCGCACGAGTTCCACGTGATTGATGTAGGCCGAGCCGTCGGCCCACTGGTAGGCGCGCGGCAGCGGTGACGCGCACGCTTCCTCGATGAAGGATTCCGCCCCGGCGGCCGTGCCGGCATTCAGCTGCTCATAGACCTGACGCAACCTGGACGCGACATGGTCCCAGTCGTCCAGCGCCTGCTGCAGGGTGCGGGCGATCTTGGGGACGGCCTGGCAGGTGACCAGGTCGCGGCTGACGACGACGAGGGTACCGTCGCGGCCGCCCGACTTCAGGGTAGCGAGTTTCATGGCGTTTCCTTCAACGATTAGATGTTTCCGCCATTAAAAAGTAAAACGGACTATCATACAAACAATATTTTCCGCTTCATTTATCGGACTTTCTGATGAATCCTACCCTGCGCCAGATGCGAGCCTTCGTTGCCCTGGCAAAGACCGGTAACTTTACGCTCGCGGCGCAATACATGCACGTCACACAGTCAGCCTTGTCAGGTTTGATCAAAGAGCTGGAACAAACACTCGGCGTCCGTGTGGTCGATCGCAGTACGCGGCGCATCGCACTGACCGAAACGGGGAATGAACTCTATCCCCTATTCAGCCAGATGATCGACGACCTCGACCGTGCGCTTGCGAACATTGCGGACCAGGCGCAGCTACGGAAAGGCATCGTGCGCGTGGCCGTGCCCCAGTTGATGGCTTGTACCCTATTGCCGCAGGTGATCGCCGCGTGGCGCACGCACTACCCGGACATCGGCATCAGCCTGTCCGATTCGCCGGTCGAGGCCGTGACGACGCGCGTGCTGTCCGGCGAGACGGACTTCGGCATCGGCCCCGAACGCGACAGCGCCCCGCAACTGGAAGCGCGCGAGCTGATGGAGATGCCGTTCGAAGCGGTGATACCGCCCGACCATCCGCTGGCGACGCGCCGCCGCCTCGGCTGGAGCGAGCTAACCGCGCATCCGCTGATCACGTTGCGCGGGCAATTTACGGAGCGGCTGCTGGCGGACATGGGCAGTGGCGACCGTGGCGGCAAGGGCGCCGCCAGCGATGACGGCGATGACGGCGACGGCCGCGCGGACACCCTGCGCGCGCTGACGCTGCGGCCGGCCCACGAAGTCACGTATATGACGACGGCGCTGGCCATGGTGGCGTCGGGCCTGGGCGTCACGGTCTGCATGCCGTATGCCGCCCCGCTCGTGCGCCTGCACGGCCTGCGCATGCTGCCGCTCGACGCCCCCGTGTTGACGCGCCGCTTCTTCGTCTACACGCGCGAGCAGCGGTCGCTGTCGCCCGCAGCGGCGGCCTTCATCGCCTTCCTGTTCGACTGGGTCGGCGCGGCCGACAATCCCGCGGGCGCATTGCGGCCACGCTAGAATGCAGCTTCCTCCACGCAACCTCCTTTCATCGATGTCCCATAACACCATCGCGATCAACCAGCGCATGGACAGGTTCGACGACCACGCCAGCGTCTGGCTGTTCGGCTACGGCTCCCTCATCTTCAAGGCCGACTTCCCCTACCTCGAGCGGCGCCCGGCCAGCATCACGGGATGGACCCGCCGCTTCTGGCAAGGCTCGCACGATCACCGCGGCACCGAGACGGCGCCGGGCCGCGTCGTGACCCTGGTGCCGGACGCGGACGCGACGTGCCACGGCATGGCCTACCTCGTCACACCCGAGGAATTCGCCCACCTCGACTACCGCGAAAAGAACGGCTACCTGCGCCTGGCGACCGACATCCGCTTCGACGGCGGCGGCGCCGCCGAAGGTCTGGTTTACATCGCCACGCACGAGAACGCGGCCTACCTAGGCCCGGCGAGTGAGCGCGACATTGCGCTGCAAATCGCCACCGCGCGCGGCCCCAGCGGACCGAACAGCGAATACCTGCTGGAACTGGCCAAGGCCCTGCGCGCACTCGGCAAGCCCGACCCGCATGTGTTTGAGATCGAGCGGCACCTGCAGGAGTTCCAGCGCCGCGTTTGATATCGCGCGAATCCGGTGCTGCCGTGCGCGGCGTGGCGTTGTGTTCTAATCCTGTCGAGCTTTCAGATCGGAGACCACGATGCAACCACCGCCCCATCTGCCATCGGCCAGCGAACTGGACGAAGACACGCTGGCCTTCGTGCGCAAGGTCTTCCACTTCGCGCGCGCCGGCGAGGCCGGCGAACTCGCGACGCTGCTGGGCCAGGGCCTGCCGCCCAACCTGCGCAACGAACGCGGCGACAGCCTGCTGATGCTGGCCTGCTACCACGGCCATGCGGATGCGGCCCGGGTGCTGCTGGAACACGGCGCCGATCCGGCAATCATGAACGACGCCGGCCAGACCCCGCTCGCCGGCGCCGCCTTCAAGGGCGACCTGGCGATCGCGACCCTGCTGCTGGACCACGGCGCGGCGGTCGACCACGCGGGCCCGAACGGCAAGACAGCGCTGATGTTCGCCGCCATGTTCAACCGTGTCGACATCGTCCGGCTGATGCTGGCGCGGGGCGCAGACCCGTGCCTCCCGGACGCGGACGGCAACGCGATCCTCGACGCGGCACGCCGGATGGGCGCGGCCGACACGGCCGAGCTGCTGGCCGCCGCGACCCGCGAGCGCTGAGCCGCCGCTCAGTCGCGCCGTTCAGTCGCGCCGTTCAGCCGCGCCGTTCAGCCGATACTGCGGCCGCTCCCGTCCAGCACGCGCAGGTAGCGCGGCGCCACGGGCCGGTCAGCCACACGCCGTTGTCGGCGCGGTAGAACACGGCGCCGTCCGCGCGCATGCGGGCCGTGTCGACCTGCAGGATGACGGGAAAGCCGTAGCGGGCGCCGACGCGGCGGGCCGTGCCGACGTCGCCCGACAGGTGCACGTGCTGGCGGTTGCCGGCGCGCAGGCCGGACGCGAGGATCGATTTCAGGAAGCGGCTTGCCGTGCCGTGGTACAGCATGTCCGGCGGCTGCGCGGGCTCGAGCGCCAGGTCGACCTGGATCGAGTGGCCCTGGCTGGCGCGGATGCGGGTTCGGGTGGCGTCAAATGCGAAGCGCTGCTTATCGTTACCGACGACGACGCGGTCGAGAAGTTCGCGCCCGACCGGCTTGCCGTGTTCGGCCAGGCACTGGAGCAGCACGTCGACGTCGGCCCAGCCGTTGGCATCGAGCTGCAAGCCGATGCTGTCCGGGCGGTGGCGCAGGACGTAGCTCAACAGTTTGCTGGTGTCGACGAGGGCATCGCGGGACATGATGTGAATGGGATCGAGGAATCGGCGCCAGCATACGACAGGCTCGGCGCGACCGCCAACGCACCCGCGCTGGTGGCGTGGTGATGACGCTTGAGCTTCGACGCCTGGCGCTCAGGTAGACTTGCGCGCCATGCATCCATCGTCCGTTCCGGCTCCGCCGTCATCGTCTCCCCGCGCGCCCGGCCTCGACCTGCTACGCGCCGCCGCCATCGGCGTCGTCATGCTGTACCACCTGTCCAGCCACGGCATCGACGTCGACGGTCCCGGACGGCATGGCTGGATGGGCGTCGACCTGTTCTTCGTACTCAGCGGCTACCTGATCGGCTGGCCGGTGCTGCGGGACATGGCAGCCGGCCGCACGCCCGACTGGAAGGGCTTCGTCGTGGGCCGGGCGTGGCGGATCCTGCCGGCCTACCTGGCAGTGCTGGCGTTGTATCTCGCCGTGCCGGCCTGGCGCGAGGCCGACGCGATGCCGCCGGCCTGGCAATTTCTCACATTCACAATGAACGTCCGGCCCGACCACCTCACGCAGCGGGCCTATTCGCACGCCTGGTCGCTGTGCGTCGAAGAGCATTTTTACCTGCTCTTTCCGCTGGCCGTCTGGCTGCTGGCGCGGCGCGGACGGATGCCGGGGATGCGCGCGACCGCCGCCGGCGCGGCGCTGCTGTTCGGTGTCGGCATGCTGTTGCGCGACTGGCAATGGCGGCATGCCATCGCGCCGCATCTCGCGCCGGGGGGAGACGCCGCACGCGCGATCGCGGGGTACGTCGGCACGATCTACAGCCCGACGTGGACGCGTCTCGACGGCTTGCTGGCGGGCGTCCTGCTCGCTGCCCTGCGCGCGTTTCGTCCGGCGTGGTGGACGCGCGTGCTGTCCCGCGGGTGGGCGTTGCTTGTCGCGGGCCTCGCGCTGCTCGTCGCGGCCGCGCGCATCGATCCGCTCGGCCATGGCGGGGCCGTATTTCTCTTTCCGCTCGTTGCCCTCGGCTGTACTTGTCTGCTGCTGGGCGCCCTGAGTCCGCGCACGCCGATCGGACGCCGGGCGCTGCCGGGCATGCAGACCTTGGCCCTGCTCGCGTTCAGCCTGTACCTGACGCACCGCCAGGTCTACGCCTGCCTCGACGACGTGGCGGGCGACCTGACGGCGCACGCGCCGTTCGCCGCGTTTGTCCTGTACAACGGGGCGGCGCTGGCCGTGGCGACGCTGCTGTACGTGGCGATCGAACGTCCGGGACTGCGGATGCGTCGAGCCGCGACACAATTGCGGCCCAACACGCACGAAGACGAGGTACCGCTCGCGCGCTGAACGTCAGCGGCTCTCGCCGCCCTGCTCGATCTCGGCCGCCGCGCGCGCCAGGATCGCGGCGATGCGCTGCTGCTCATCCGCCGACGCCCCGGCACGTGATGCCAGTGCGCGCTTGAGCGCGTGACGCGCGTCGTGCAGTTCAGCGCTCCATGGACCGCGTCCGCCCGGCCCCTCTTCCCCTTCGGCAAGCGCACTGCGCATCAATTCCATCTTGCGCGCGGCTTCCTGCAGCCGGGCGAGCAGCAGGTCGACGTGTTCGCGGTTGGCATCCAGGTGGGCGCGGCCATCGTCCGACAGCGCGTAACGCTTGCGCGTGCCGTCGAGCTGGATGGTCACCCAGCCCAGGTCTTCCATGGCGGCGAGCGCCGGATACATCATGCCGGGGCTCGGCACGTAGAAACCGCCCGAGCGGGTTTCCAATGCCCGGATGAGCTCGTAACCATGGCTGGGCTGGTCGGCGATGAGGGCCAGCAGCAGCAGCTGCAGGTCGTCCGAGGACAGCTTGCGGCCGCGCGGCAGGCCGCCGTCATCGGAAAAGCCGAAGCCGCCGGGACGGCCGCCGCGGCCCGGATGGCCGCCGGGGCCGCCGTGCCCGTGACGGGGTGCGAAACCCGCGTGGCCATGGTCGTGATCGTGGTGAGGATGATGGTGAGGATGATGGTGTCGCATGGTGGTTTTCCTATATCGTAAGATACATCGTAAGATAGCCAATCAGGTTGATACTGTCAACCACTTATTTGTACGAGGCGCTACACTGGCCGCGAGATTATTTATGGAGAAATAGATGTCGATGGAATGGGACCGCCTGGTGTCGACGATGCGCCTGGGCCGCGAGGATGACCGGGGCGACGGCGGCAGCCGTACGGAATACATGCGCGACTGGGACCGGCTCGTGTATTCGAGCGCGTTCCGGCGCCTGCAGGACAAGACGCAGGTATTCCCGCTGTCGGACAGCGATTACGTGCGCACGCGTCTCACGCACAGCATCGAAGTGTCGTCGGTGGGCCGCTCGCTGGGGATGCTGTGCGGCGAATTCATCAAGGAGCGCGAGCCCGCCTTGTCGATGGCGCCGCAGGACTTCGGCAGCATCGTGGCCGCCGCCTGCCTCGCGCACGACATCGGCAACCCGCCGTTCGGCCACTCGGGCGAGGCTGCGATCCAGTCCTGGTTCGCCGAGCACGCGCAGCGCTGGCTCGTGGATCTGACCGAGCGCGAACGCCAGGATTTCCTGCGCTTCGAAGGCAACGCGCAAGGCTTCCGTCTCGTGACGCGCCTGCAGAACGCCGTCGACCACGGCGGCTTCCAGCTGACCTATGCCGTGCTGGCGGCGTTCATGAAATACCCGCGCGCGTCCGACCTGCCGCCGGCGAAGGACAAGATCAGCGAGAAGAAATTCGGCTACTTCGCGGACGACGCGGTGACGGCCGAACGGGTCGCCACCCAGGTCGGCCTCCTGCGCAAGGGGTCCGGCGCCTGGACGCGCCACCCGCTCGCCTTCGTGATGGAAGCGGCGGACGACATCTGCTACGGCATCGTCGACCTGGAAGACGGCCACCGGCTGGGCCGCGTGTCGTTCGACGAGGCGCGCGGCCTGCTGTGGCCCATCGCTTTTCCGGGCGGCGCGACAGAGAGCCCGTCGTACCGGCAACTGGCCGACGATACGGGGCGTGTGGAATACCTGCGCGCCCGCGCCATCGGCCATCTCGTGGGCGCCGCGCTGGACGTGTTCCGCGAGCACTACGACGCCATCATGGCCGGCCGCTTCGAACAGGACCTCGCCGGGGCGTCGCGCTTCGCGCCCGAGTTGAAGGCGATCGCGACGCTGTCGCGCGAGCGCATCTATGCGACGCCGTCCGTGCTGCAGATCGAGGCGGCGGGCTTCGAGATCCTCGGCGGCCTGCTGGGCAAGATCGTGCCGGCGCTCGTCAAGCCGGAAGCGGACCGCTCGGCGGCCGACCGCAAGATCGCGCAAATCATCCCGCAGCAATTCAGCCGCGGCGCCACGCCGTACGCGCGCCTGCTCGGGGCGACCGACTACATTTCCGGGATGACGGACAGCTTCGCGCTGAAGCTGTTCCGGCGGCTGCACGGCATCGAATTGCCCGGCACGATCGTTTAGCCGCGCCGCGCGCGTTCAGCGCCCGGCGCTGTCGAGCACGCGGCGCACCTGGCGCGCCCGTTCTTCCACGCTGCCGTGCACGACGGTGTACGGGATGCGGCGCGTCGAGGTCCTTCAGTAGCCGAGACCCCGCATCCTCACAACCGGCGGGTTATCATTCAGATATGACACAGCCCATCCACGCCGACGGCTTCCTGCTCCGCCCCCTCGTCCCGGACGACGCGCCGGCGATGGCGGCCGCCGTGCGCGAATCGATGGCGAACCTCGGCCCGTGGATGCCCTGGGCTCACGCAGCCTATGACGACGCCGATGCGCTGGCCTGGATCGCGTTCTGCGATGCCGCGCGCGCCGACGGCAGCGCGCACGAGTTCGGCATTTTCCAGCTGGATGGCCGGCGCTACGTCGGCGCGGCAGGCCTGAACCAGTTCAACCGCCTCCACGGCTTCTGCAACCTCGGCTACTGGGTGCGCACCTCGGCCCAAGGCCAGGGCGCGGCACTGGCGGCCATCCGGGCGCTGTCGCGTTTCGCGTTCGAGCGCCTCGGCCAGTCGCGGGTCGAGATCGTCGTCGCGGACGGCAACCTGCCCAGCCTCGGCGTCGCGCACAAGGCCGGGGCCGTTCATGAATGCCTGGCGCGCAACCGCCTCAACCTGCACGGGCGCGCCGTTGCGGCCCACGTGCTGTCGCTGATTCCAGCCGTTTAAAACAGATCCATCTGCGCCGCCGCCGCGCTGGCCGGCTTGACGACTGTTTTCGGCACCACGAGCGGGCGGCGGAATTGCGAACCGTCCAGCGTGTGGAAGCGCCCCATATAGCCATCCATGCCCAGGCGCTTGATGGCCTTCGTGAAGCGCTGGCGGATCAGGTCGGCCCAGATGCCCTCGCCCGTCATGCGCTTGCTGAAGTCGCTGTCGTAGTCCTTGCCGCCGCGCAGGTCGCGGATGCGGTTCATCACGCGCTGGGCGCGGTCGGGGAAGTGGGCGTGCAGCCATTGCTGGAACAGCGGGTTCACTTCCCACGGCATCCGCAGCACCGTGTAGTGGGCGCCGACGGCGCCGGCATCCTTCGCGGCTTCCAGGATGCGTTCGATTTCCGGCTCCGTGACGAACGGAATGATCGGGGCGACGCTCACGCTGACGGGGATACCGGCTTCGGTGAGCGTGCGGATCGCGCGCAGGCGGCGGGCGGGCGCGGCCGCGCGGGGCTCGAGCGTGCGCGAGATCTCGCCGTCCAGGGTCGTCAAGGTGATGGCGGCGCAGGCCAGGCCCTTCTCGGCCATCGGCGCGATCAGGTCGATGTCGCGCTCGATCAGCGACGACTTCGTGATCAGGCCGTACGGGTGATTGCACTCGCCCAGCACTTCCAGTATCTCGCGCGTGAGGCGGCGCTCGCGTTCGCAGGGCTGGTACGCATCGGTGTTGACGCCGATGGCGATGTTTTCCGGGACGTAGCCCGGCCGCGCCAGTTCGCGCCGCAGCAGGTCGGCCGCGTTCACCTTGGCGTACAGGCGGCTCTCGAAATCGAGGCCCGGCGACAGGCCGAGATAGGCGTGCGTGGGCCGCGCGAAACAGTAGATGCAGCCGTGCTCGCAGCCGCGATACGGGTTCAGCGACACGCTGAACGGGATGTCGGGCGATGTGTTGCGGCTGAGGATCGATTTGGCGATCTCGTCCGTGACGGTCGTCTTGAGGGGCGCCGGCGCCTCGTCCTTCACGCCGGGCACGGTCCAGCCGTCGTCGAACCGCTCGCGGCCGTTGACTTCGTAACGGCCTTGAAGATTGGAGACGGCGCCACGACCTTTGATCGGACCGTTGATCGGCCCATTCATCGGCACGATCGCGGCGGACTTTTGCGGGAACGGCAACATCACCTGGCTGACCGCCCGACTTGCGTTTGCTTTGTTGACCCGGTTCACACGGCGCTCCTTAAGTACTGTATGTTTATACAGTATAGTACGCCGATCTCAGGATGGGTTCAAGCGCGAAAAAAGAGCAGCTTGTTGTTGCACAAAACCGTCAAACGCCTGCAGTAGAGGCCGGTATGCGTCGGCGTCGCTTTCCATTTGGCCAAGTGCCAGCGCGGCCGCTTCGAGGGTCGACAGCTGGTGCGGCGCATGCGCCTTGCGAATCCGATAAGCCGACGCGGGCACGTCGTGCAGCCCCAGCCGGGGCAGGCGTTGCAGCTCGGGATTTACGTGAAGCATCTTGCGGCTCTTGCGCCACGTGGCGTCCAGCACGACGAGCCGCAACCGCTCCGGCGCCAGCATCACGCCGGCCACAGGAGCAGGTCCACCAGGCGTCTCGGGATACAGCAACACCGGCACCCGCCCATCCGCGTACAACAGCGCGTGCAAGTCAGGGAAAGCCTCGCCCACTTCGAGGCGGCTGCCAGGTAAACAAAGGTGCAGCAGCCGCGCACTGTTCTTGGCATTGCGCACCTCGAGCGGATGTTGCAGGATCAACAGGTCGACGCGGCTCGACAGCGGCCGCACCCAGTGGCAGATGCAGGCGCTCCGCGCGCGCAGGCAGGCGGCGCAGGTGGGGCGCCGTGTGGATGGTGATGTATCGGTCATGGGCGGCGATTGTAACGCCGCCGCCCCGGACGATCACTGGCTGCCCATGCGCTGCCCCGTATGCGGCGCGTCCGCGGAAACGACGGGCGCATCCGGCCGCAGCGTCTTGAGCGCGCGGCTCCACGCCACGAGCTGGTCGAGCATGGCATCCACGGACTGTTCATGGTGCCCGGCCGGGTTAAAGATCGTGTAATTCTCGAAGTCGGTGCGCAGCGACAGCATCACCTGCGCGCGCACGTCGGCCACCATCAGCTCGCCCATCACGAGGCGCAGGCTCTCGATGGCGCGCGCGCCCCCCGCGCCGCCGTAGCCGACGAAGCCCGCGGCCTTGTTGTTCCACTCCTTGTACAGGAAATCGATCGCGTTCTTCAGCGCGCCCGACGTGCCATGGTTGTACTCGGGCGTGACGAACACGAAGCCGTCGAAGCCGGCGATGGCGGCGGCCCAGGCCTGCGTGTGCGGCTGCGCATACTGGCCCAAGGACGGCGGCACCGGCTCGTCCAGCAGCGGCAGGTTGAAATCCTGGATGTCGACCAGTTCGAACACGGCGTCCGCGCGCATGCCCGCGATGTCCAGCACCCAGCGCGCCACGTCCGGCGCCTTGCGGCCCGGCCGGGTGCTCCCGACGATGATTCCGATCTTGATCATGCCCCCTCCTCCATGGTGATGTTATTGATGCCAGCCCCCGCCCAGCGCGCGATACAGGTCGACGTGGGCCTGCAGCCACGCGGCGCGCAGCTGCAGCGCGGCGTTGTCCGCGCTGAACGCGTTGCGCTGGGCGTCCAGCTCTTCCAGGTACGACGAATAGCCGTTGCGGTAGCGGTTGTGGGCGATGCGCAGCACCTCGGCGGTCGCAACGCGGCGCGCCTCGGCCTCGTCAAGCTGTTCGCGCAGGCGCCGCACGGCCGTCAAGGCATTCTCCGTGTCGGCGAACGCACTGCGCACGGCCGCCTCGTACGCGAACACGGCGCGGTCGCGCAGCGAGGCGCTGATCTCGGCCTGCGCGCGCAGCCGGCCCGCGTCGAACAGCGGCGCCAGCACGCTGCCGCCCGCGCTCCACAGCGTCGTCGGTAATGACAGCAACGTGGGCAGATCGTTCGCGTACGCGCCCAGCGACGCCGTCAGGCGCAGCGACGGCAGCATCTGGTCGCGCGCGGCCGCGAGGCTCGCGTCCGCGGCGGCCAGCGCGCGCTCGGCCGAGGCGATGTCGGGCCGCCGGCGCAGCAGCCCGGACGGCAGGCCGGGCTGGATCGCCGGCGCGTTCAGGCGCGTCAGTTCCGTGCCGCGTCCGAACGGGCCCGGATTCGCGCCCGTGAGGATGTCGAGCGCATTCTCCTGCTGCGCGATCGCCCGTTCCAGTTGCGGCACGGCGGCGGCGGTCGCGCGGTATTCCGCCTCCGCCTGCGACAATTCCAGGCGCGAGCTGTAGCCGACCTCGAACTGGCGCCGCGCCAGGTCCAGCGAGCGCTGGCGCGATGCGAGCGTGGCGCGCGCGAGGTCGAGCTGGGCGTCGAGGCCGCGCAGGTTCAGGTAGCCGGACGCCGTGTTCGCCGCCACCGACAGCGCCGTCGCGTCTAGCGCGGCCTGCTGCGCGGCGTAGTCGAGGCGCGACGCTTCCGTCAGGTTCGCCGTGCGGCCGAACGGATCGAGCTCGTAGGCGGCCTGGAACGCGCCCTGGATGGACGTCGTATCGATCGGCTTGCCGAACGGCCCGATCACGCGCGCCCGCGTGGGCGTGAATCCGACGGACAGGGTCGGCGCCTCGGCCGCCCGCGCCACCTGGACGCGCGCCCGGTATTCCTGCAGCCGCGCCTGCGCCGTGCGCACGTCGTTGTTGCGTTCGAGGGCCTGCGCGACGAGGCGGTCCAGCGCGGGATCGGCGAACGCCTGCCACCAGTCCCGTTCGACGGGCGCGCCCGGCCCCACCTGGCTTCGCCACGCGGGCGGCACGGCGAGCGTCGGCTGCGGCTGCGGCTGCACGGGGATGCGGCAGCCGGCCAGCAGCGCGGCGCAGGTGGCCAGCATGAGCAGCCGCTTCATCGGGCGTTCCCCGGAGAAGCCGCCGTGGACTCGGGCGTACGCGTGGGCGCGGGGGCGCCCACCCTGCCGGCCTTGGTGTCGATGCTGGCCACCACCGACATCCCCGGCCGCAGCCGCGCCGCCAGTTCCTGGTTCGGGTCGATGCTGATGCGGACGGGGATCCGCTGCGCGATCTTGACGAAGTTGCCCGTCGCGTTGTCCGGCACGATCACGGAAAACTCGGAGCCGGTGGCCGGCGCGATCTGCTCGACGTGGCCGCGCAGCTTCGCGTGATTCAGTGCGTCGACGGTGAAGATGACGGGCTGGCCCAGGCGCACGTCGGCCATCTGCGTCTCCTTCATGTTGGCGACGACCCACATCGTCTGCGGCACGAGCGCCGTCAATTGGGCGCCCGCGTTGACGAACGCCCCGAGGCGCACGCTCACCTGCCCCAGCTGGCCGTCGCGCGGCGCCGTGATGCGCGTGTTGGACAGGTCGATCTCGGCCAGCCGCACGGCCGCCTCCGCGTTCGCGACGGCCGCTTCCAGCGACGCGCGGTTGACGTCCACGGTGCGCAGGCTCTGGCGCGAGATTTCCAGCGCCGCGCGCGCCTGCTCGGCCGCGGCGACGGTCTGCGCGCGGGTGGCGCGGGCGGCGTCCCGCTCGCGCGCGGACAGCGAGCCGTCGGCCGCCAGTTCTTCCACGCGGCGCAGGTCGGCATTCGCACGCTGGGCCTGGGCGGCCGCGTTGGCGACGGCGGCCTGGTTTTGCTGGATGGTGGCGCTGGCCGTGCCGCGGCTCTGCGCGAAGTTCGCGAGCGCCGCGTGCGTCGTCGCCAGTTGCGCCTTCGCCTGGTCGAGGCGCTGCTGGTAGATGCGGTCGTCGATGCGCATCAGGAGCTGGCCCTGGCGCACCATCTGGTAATCCTGCACGTCGACTTCGACGACATAGCCCGACAGCTGCGGACTGATGATCGTCACCTGGCCGCGCACGAGCGCGTTTTCCGTCGTCTGCAGGGCGCTGTGGAAAGGCGGCAGGTTCCATGCGTACAGCACGATCAGCACGCCGACCAGGGCGATGAAGGCGAACAGCAGGCCGCTCACGATGACGTTGCGATTCGACTTTTGCTGCGGTGTGGTGGTTGTCGTTTCCGGCATGGCAAAGGGCTCAGGGTCAGGTGGGAACGGCCGGCGTCGGCTGGGGCGGACGCGGCGCCGTGCGGCGGTCGCCGGACGGCACGGCGATCGGCGAATCGGTCGGATCGGGCGGCGCCGGGGCCGGCACCGGGGCCGGCGGTGGCGGGGCCACGTATTTCAGCCACAGCGAGCGGGCGAAGATCCACGCGGCCAGCAAGGTGGCGATGATGGCGATCAGCAGGAAGACGTCGTTGTAGGCGAGGATGTTCGCTTCGCGGGCGGCCGTCTGCGCCAGCACGGAGATGCCCTGGCGCGTGCGCGCGGACGGATCCGCGAGCTGGCGCGCATACGCGGCCCCGTACTGCTGGATGCGCGCGGCCACGAGCGGATCGAGCGAACTCAGCTGCTCGGCCAGCACGGACGAGTGATATTTTTCGCGCATCACCTGGAACGTGCCCAGCAGCGACGAGCCGATCAGGCCGCCCAGGTTCTGCGTCAGGCCGAACAGCACGGAAAAGCTGATCAGGTTGGCGGGATTCGCGATCACGGACCCGAGCAGCGTCAGCAGCAACGGCCCCAGGAACATCACGCCGCCGAACGCCAGCAGGCCCTGGCTCACGTACATCTGGGCGGGCCGCGTCGCATTGGTCGCGTTCGAATCGATCCACGCGCCCAGCGCCATGATCAGCAGCGCCACCACCTGCGGCGCCATCAGATGCGGCGGCCGGATGATGAGGACCGACACGCCGATGCCGAGCACGGTCGCGAGCAGGATGACGATGAACAGCGTCTGCATCTCGTCGTTGTTCAGGCCCACGAGGCGCAGGAAGCCGACGGCGCCCACGCTCTGCTCCGACAGCACCACGCGCACCAGCATCAGCGCGATCGACAGGCGCAGGATCATGCCGTTCGTGAGCCAGCGGATATTCAGCAGCGGATTGTCGCGGTTGTGCTCGACGCAGATCGCGGCCACCAGCAGCACGACGGACACGGCCAGCGCGACGCCCACCCACGGCGTTTCCGTCCACCACAGCACGCGGCCGAACGTGAGCGTCGCGCACAGCAGCGCCATCCCCGGCGCGAACAGGGAGAACGTGAGGAAGTCCGTGGGCCGGAACGCCTTGAAGCGGTCGCCCGGCGGCAGTTTCAGCCACAGCACGGCGGCCAGCGTGACGAGCGTGAGCCCGAGCTCGAACAAGTACAGCCCGCGCCATTCCGCGAACTGCAGCAGGCTCCTGGAAAAGATGTAGGCGATCGGCTGCGCCAGCTGCGCGATGCCGGTCGAGATCACGATCCCGCGCGGCCGCCATTCCTTTTTAAAGGCCTGCAGCGAGTAATACAGGCCCAGCGTCGACAGCGCCGCGCCCGCCATGCCGTGGGCCGCGCGCACGGCGATGGCGGAGCCCAGGTCGTTGACGAACAGGTGCGCGAACGTGATCAGGGCATACAGGACGAGGAAGAACTCGGTGAATGCGCGCAGGCCGAATTGCTGGCGAAACTTCACCAGCAACAGGTTCATCGAGACATTGGTCATCACATAGGCCGTCGGCAGCCAGTTGGCCTCGGCGGAGAACACGCCCAGCGTGCCCTGCAGGTTGACGAGGTTGACAGTGACGAGCGCATTGCCCAGGCCGCCGGTGATGGTCACCAGGGTGCCGATCAGGAAGAAGGCGATGCGCCGCGGCGTCGAGTGCTTCGGGAACGACGGGCCGCCCGGCAACGTCGGGCGCTCGTCGGGCGCCCACTGGCGCGGCGCGTAATCGGCGTCGCTCATGCGTCCTCCAGCAGGCGCTGCAGGTCTTCCAGCACGGCGGCCGCCGCGGCCATCGCCGCGCCGTCGAGCCGCGCGACCGTCAGGCGCCGCAGCGCGGCCGCTTCCGCATGGACGTGGCCCGCCACGGCCTCGCCTCGCGGCGTGAGCGCGATGCGCTTGACGCGGCGGTCGCCCGGTTCGGAGTCGCGCCGCACGAGGCCGCCCGCGACGAGGCGGTCGAGCGTCGTCACGAGCGTCGCGCCGTCCACGCCGAGCCGAAGCGCCAGTTCGCGCTGCGACGGCGGTGCGGGACTGCCCGCCACGGCCGTCAGCGCGTTCCAGCCGGCCGTCGTCAGCCCGTTCGCCTTCAGGTGGCGTTCGAGCGCGAGACGCCAGGCGCGCGCACTGCCTTGCAGGGCTTGCAGAAAACGGTCGTCGGGGTCGTCGGGGGCGGCAGTATGCATGTCAGTTAAACATGGGTATCCCAATCGTTGGCCATCCAGATTATCTGCCTGTTATGGCAAATGTGGCCACACGCGAAGATTTAATTCGAGAATTGGTTATTCGGACATTGCTCTGAGAAATCACCGTGCTTAGAATCAACTCATTCCCCAAGGCAATCCGTTCTCGGGGAAAACGAGCAAACCCGGTGTCGTCCCAGAGTCCTCCATGCTTAAAGTCCGCCCTTCCGTTCGCAAACTGACCTCCGCCTTCATCGCCGCCCTGGCCCTGCTGCCGGGTCTCGCCATCGAACAAGAGCTCCAGCTCGATTACCGGATCAACGAACACATCGTCCTGATCGCGGCCGGCCAGAACCACCAGGCCCGCCTGGAGACGACCGTGTTCCAGCCGAACGGCCCGGGCCCCTTCCCGCTCATCATCATCAACCACGGCAAGGATCCGGGTCACCCGAACCTGCAGCCGCGCGACCGCTTCTACCATATGGCGCACGCCTTCGTGGAACGCGGCTATGCCGTGATGGTGCCGATGCGCCAGGGCTTCGCCAACTCCACGGGCCACTACCGCGACCACGGCTGCGACATGACGGCCAACGGCTACACGCAGGCCGAGGACATCAAGGACACCCTCGACTACGCGCGCACGCAGAAATGGGTCGATACGGACCACATCGTCGTCGCCGGCCAGTCCTACGGCGGCCTGGCGACCATCGCCCTCGGCACCGAAGACCTGCCGGGCGTGCGCGGCCTGATCAACTTTGCCGGCGGCCTGCGCGACGACAGCAACGGCTGC
>JBJMVU010000396.1:0-18514 GCA_045810485.1 Massilia sp.
ACCGTGCGCGCAGGCGCATGAACGGCGTCTCGACGAGGACGTAGAGCAGCCACCCGGCCGCCAGCGACGCCGCCATGCACGCGGCAATCGTGATCGGCGCTTCGGCCCCGTAGCCACCCTGCGCCATGCGCGCCGCGACGAGGATGCTCACGGATTTGTGCGTCAGGTAGATCGCATACGACCACAGCGCGAGGCTGGCCGCGCCCGGCACGCGCACGCGGTGCAGCAGGGACTCCGGCGCCAGCGCGGCCAGGATCAGCAGGGAACAACCGAGGGCCAGCAGCGGGTAGCCGACGACCGTCTGCGCGAATGCATAGTGATCGGCGAGGAACCACGCGAACGTCGCGCCGATGACGACGGCGCCCGCAGCCAGCAGCGCGTTGCCGTGCACAAGGATACGGCGCCACAGTCCCGGCGCCCGGTGCTTCAGCAGCGCGAGCGCGACGCCCGCCAGCAATTCGTCGGCACGGCACCAGCTCGAGTAATAGATGTACTGGTAGTAGTACCCCAGTCGGTTAGTTGCATCCTGCCCGTCGTGCCAGATCGTCGCGCGGGCCAGCATGCCGCCCGCGACGGCCAGCAGCAACGCACCCCAGGCCCAGCGTTGCTCGACGCCGGCCTGCCCGAGCGCGGCGCCGAGGACGGCGGCGGCCGGCAGCAGCATATAAAACTGTTCCTCGATGCATAGCGACCATGCGTGCGAAAACGCCGTGCCCGGTTGCAGATGGATGTTCTGCGTGAAGGTGAGGTAGTGCCACAGCGGCAGCATGGGCGTGTCGCCGCGCCAGGCCGGCCACAGCGCGTACAGCGCCAGCACGGCCCAGAAATTCGGCAGCGTGCGCAGCAGGCGGCGTCCGTAGAACCGTGCGACGCCGAACCCGCGCGCGGAACCGAGCGCCGCGAAGATCTGGTTGCCGATCAGGTAGCCGGACAGCGCGAAGAACAGGTCGACGCCCGCCCAGCCCATCGTCCCGACCCAGCCGAACGTGGGCGCGTCGCTGACGAACAGCGTGTAGTGGTGCAGCACGACGAGCGCGACCGCGAGGGCGCGCAAGGTGTCGAGGCCGTGGATGCGGGAGGCCATGTTGGCAGACTTCTACGAAAACCACGGATGATGCCATGCCCCGGGCCGGCGCGCTACAATGCCCGCATTCTTTCTTCTTGGAACACGACGCATGACCCCCGCCAGCCAGCCGCACTTCAAGTCCGTCAACTACACCGGCCAGGGCCCCGGCCCGAAAGTCATCATCATGGGCGCCACGCACGGCAACGAAAAGTGCGGCACCCAGGCCATCCAGCGGATCATGGCGGAGATCGACGCCGGCACACTCCCGATCGTGAACGGCAGCGTGACCTTCGTCCCCATCGTCAACCCGAAGGCCTATGCGCAGGATACGCGCTCGGGCGACCGCAACCTGAACCGCGACCTGTCGCCGAAAGCGGAACCGCACGACTTCGAAGACCATGTCGGCAACTGGCTGTGCCCGCTGCTGGCGCAGCACGACGTCCTGCTCGACCTGCACTCGTTCAACGCCGCGCACGGCGAACCGTTCGTGATGGTCGGCCCGCTCGACAACGACGGCCCCCTGGAACCGTTCAGCCACATGCGCGCGGAACGCGCGCTGGCGCGCCGCCTGGGCGTGCGCCGCTTCGTCACGGGCTGGATGGCCGCATACGGCGGCGGCGTGCAGCGCCGCTCGCGCGGCAACGCGCAGGAACTGCAGACCGTGCTGCGCTACGGCATGGGCACGACGGAATACATGCGCAGCACGGGCGGCTACGCGCTCACGCTCGAATGCGGCCAGCACCTCGACCCGCGCGCGCCGGAAGTCGCCTACACGGCCATCAAGAACACCCTCGCCTTCCTGAAGATCATCGACGCGCCGGAACCGGCGCCCGTGCCGTTCGACGACATGGAAGCGCTGCAGATGGTCGTCGTGCACGACAAGCTCGACGCCGGCGACCGCTTCACGCGCCAGTGGGCCAGCTTCGACCCCGTCGCGGAAGGCGAACAGATCGGCGAGCGCGCGGACGGCACGCCCGTCGTCGCGGAATTCGCGGGCCGCATCCTGTTCCCGGACGTGAACGCGCAGCCGAATCACGAGTGGTACTACCTTACGCGTCCGAATCCGGCGTTCGGGCGCGAGTGATGCGGCGGCCCGCGGGCTGACGCGGACGGCGCCACGATGTCCGGCGCCGTCCACACCGGCTCGCCTGCAACGCCATGACGCCGAACACCGTATTCCCCATCCTCGGCATCCACGCGCCGGCCCCCATCTCACCGGGACCCGACTTCGCCGTCGTGACGCGCACCGCCATCGGGTCCTGCCGCCGCGCCGGCCGGCGGGCCGCGGCCGGCGTCGCGACGGCGATCGGTAACGACCTCCTCATTGCCGTCCTCGGCATATCGCTCGTGCTGGCCGCCCTGGCGGGCCTGGCCGCAGCCGACATCGCCCTGCCCTGGACCCTGCTCGTCGCCGAATCGCTGCCGTGGTTCGCGCTCGTCGCGCTGCTGTTCTCGTCGCGGCCCGTGCCGGCCTGGCTGCGCGCGCGCCTCATCTGGCTCGACCGGACCGTGGGCGCCGTGCTGCCCGCGTGCGCAACCGGGCCCCGCTTCGCGATGAAGACCATCATCCCATCTCCTTGTAGGCGCCGGCCGCGGCGGGCTGGCAGCGGTATCTTCGCGTGCGGCCGGGCTGTGAACACGATGCAGCTCAAACGTGCGCGGATCGTGCGACAATCGGCGGTCTCGCACACATCGACAGAACAATAATGCGAATGGGGAATTACGCAAAAACACTGCGCTACGCGCTGGTGGCGCTCGCCATCGCGGCGGGCCCGGCGGCACGGGCGCTGGAGGTCCGCGTCGCGTCGCAGGAAGCGCTGGAACCGAAGTGGCTCCATGAGGGCGGGCGCATCGTCGGCATCTGCCCCGACATCATGGCCGCCATCGAAAGGATCGAACCGCGCCTGCGCTTCACGGACTACCGCCGCAACAGCCGCTCGCTGTCCGGCATCGAAACGGGACTGGAGACGGGCACGCTGGACGCCGCGTGCGGCCTCGTGTCGTCGGCGCACCGGCTCGGCATCGGACGTCCCGTGGGCAAGCCGATCTATCCGGTGCGTCATTATCTGGTGGTACGCAGGAACGATCCGGTCACGGTCGAATCGGAGGCCGACCTCGCCAGGCTGGGCGACCTCGTCACGACGCAACGCGCCTCGGTGTTCACGGAACGCCTGCGCGCGGCGGGCGTGCGGGTCGACGATGCGACCGACGACAACCGGGTCAACCTGCGCAAGATCCTGGCCGGTCACGGCCGCTTCGCTTACATCAACGACCTCACGCTGCGTTATTTGATCCGCAAGGAAGGCCTGGAAGACCGCGTGCGCGTGCTGCCCGTCGTGCTGGCCGACGAGCCGACGTATTTCTGGGTCAGCCGCAAGGCCGATCCGGCGCTCGCGCCGCTGCTGGGCGCCGCGCTCGACAGGCTGAAGGCGAGCGGCGAACTGGACCGCATCCACGCGCGCTGGGCCGGGATGCCCTGATCCCTCAGGCCGGCGTGAGCAACTTGAGACCGATGATGCCGGCCGCGATCAGGCCGATCGACAGCAGCCGCAGCGCACCGGCCGGCTCGCCCAGCAGCAGCATCCCCGCCACGGCCGTGCCGATCGTGCCGATGCCGGTCCAGACCGCATAGGCGGTGCCGAGCGGCAGGGTCCGCAGCGCGAGACCGAGCATGCCGACGCTGCCGGCCATCGTGGCCAGGGTGAATACGGACGGCCACAGGCGCGTGAACCCCTCGGTGTATTTCAGTCCCGTCGCCCACGCGACTTCGAGCAGGCCGGCCACGGCCAGGTAGATCCAGCTCATCGATTGCTCCCGCGCGTCTAAAAAAACCGGCCAGTATAGCACCGCCCCATCGCGACCGCCCCGGGGATGCGAAATCGAGCCGTCCTCTGCAGGATTTTCGACCCTGCTTTAAGATGCCCTCTCTCCGCCGCACGAACGCGGCGGATCCAACGAAACAGGAGTACCGATGACGACTTTGTTTGATCCGATCAAGGTCGGCAGCCTCGAACTGCCGAACCGCATCATCATGGCGCCGCTGACCCGCTCGCGCGCCGTGGGCGCAGGCCGCGTGCCGAACGCCCTGATGGCCGAATACTACGTACAGCGTGCCTCGGCCGGTCTGATCCTGTCCGAAGCGACCTCGGTGACCCCGATGGGCGTGGGCTATGCCGACACCCCGGGCATCTGGTCCGACGCACAGGTCGAAGGCTGGAAACAGGTCACCGACGCCGTGCACGAGGCGGGCGGCCGCATCTTCCTGCAGCTGTGGCATGTGGGCCGCATTTCCGATCCGCTGTTCCTGGACGGCGCGCTTCCGGTGGCGCCGTCGGCCATCCAGCCGAAGGGCCACGTCAGCCTCGTGCGGCCGACGACACCGTACGTCACCCCGCGCGCGCTGGCGCTCGAGGAAATCCCGGGCATCGTCGCCGCCTACCGCAAGGGCGCGGAGAACGCGAAGCAGGCCGGCTTCGACGGTGTCGAGATCCACGGCGCCAACGGCTACCTGCTCGACCAGTTCCTGCAGGACAGCACGAACCAGCGTACGGACGCCTACGGGGGCCCGATCGAGAACCGTGCCCGCCTGATGCTGGAAGTGACGGACGCCTGCATCGACGTCTGGGGCGCCGACCGCGTCGGCATGCATCTGGCGCCGCGCCGCGACGCCCACGACATGGGCGATTCCACGCCGCTGGACACCTTCGGCTACGTGGCGCGCGAGCTCGGCAAGCGCGGCATCGCATTCATCTGCGCCCGCGAGGCGATCGGCGAGGACCGCCTCGGCCCGCAGCTGAAACAGATCTTCGGCGGCGTCTACATCGCCAACGAAAAGCTGACGAAGGAAAGCGCCGAGCAGTTGCTGACGAGCGGTGACGCGGATGCCGTCGCCTTTGGTCAATGGTTCATCGCCAATCCGGACCTGCCGGAGCGCCTGAAGCGCAACGCGCCGCTGAACGCGCCACGTCCGGACAAGTTCTACGCGCCGAACGCCGAGGGCTATACGGATTATCCGGCCCTGCGGGCCAACGGCTGACGTCGCCGTGTTGCACGGACGGGCAAGCGCGCCCGTCCGCGTAGCGTCCTCCTCTTTCATGCATATATCCCGGTAAAAAAACCTTCATTCACGGGCGGCACGGGTACGAATACTATTGCTGACATGATATTCTTGTGAGATTCCTACGGGCCGTGGTCACAAGCCGCGGCCTTCGTTCAGCCTCGCAAGGAGTCCCGTGAAGACCTGCCACCCCCGCCTGATGCCGCTCGCCGTCGCTACCGCGCTGGCGTTTGCCTGCACCCCTCTCGTCCACGCCGCCCCAGGGAAAGCGAACAGCGCGGCACGTGCCGAGAACGCCTTCCTGTCGCAGCTTGACGCGGCCGCCCGTTCGGCGCGCGTGTCCGACGTCGACTACCTGCTCGACTTCACGCTGACCGGCAAGGACACGTTCAGCGGCACGACGACCTTGACCTTCGACCTGAAGGACGCGGCCAGCCCGCTCACCGTCGATCTCGACAAGGCCACGATCAGGTCGCTCACCGTCAACGGCAAGACCGTCGCGCCGCACTACAACGGCTGGTTCATCACGCTCGCGCCCCAGGACCTCGCCCGTGGCCGCAACACGGTCGTCGTCGCGTACGAGCGCCTGCACAGCACGAACGGCGAAGGCCTGCACCGCATGGTCGACCCCGTCGACGGCCGCGTCTACACGTATTCGCACTTCGAGCCGGCCGCCGCGCACCAGATGTTCGCCGTGTTCGACCAGCCCGACCTGAAAGCCACGTACCAGGTGACCGTGAGCGTCCCGGCCGACTGGCAGGTGATCTCGACGACGCGCGAGACGAACGTCGCACCGGCCGGCGACCTGCGCCGCTGGACCTTCGCGAAGACCAAGAAACTGAGCCCGTACAATTTCTCGATGCACGCCGGTCCCTACAAGATGTGGGAGGACACGAGCGGCAAGTACCCCATGCGCCTGTTCGCACGCCAGTCGGTCGCGGCGCAGGTCAAGCCGGCCGAATGGTTCAAGTACACGAAGGCCGGCCTCGCGTTCTTCGACGATTATTTCGGCATCCCCTACCAGTTCGAGAAATACGACCAGGTCCTCGTGCCGGACTTCCTGTACGGCGCGATGGAAAACGCGGCCGCGATCACGTTCGCGGAACGCGGCTTCATGTACAAGGCCGACATGACGGCCGAGCAGCGCGCGCGCCTTGCCTACGTCATCATGCACGAGATGGCGCACCAGTGGTTCGGCGACCTCGTCACGATGCAGTGGTGGAACGGCCTGTGGCTGAACGAGAGCTTCGCGTCGTTCATGGGCACGCTCGCGACGGCCGAGTCCACCGAATTCACCGACGCGTGGCGCGCGTTCTACTCGGAAGGCAAGCAGCGCGCCTACGCGCAGGACCAGCGCACGACCACGCACCCGATCGAAGTCCCGGTGCCCTCGACGCGCAACGCGTTCGACAATATCGACAACATCACGTACTCGAAAGGCGCCTCGACGCTGATCCAGCTGCGCCACCTGCTGGGCGCCGACGTGTTCCGCAAGGGCGTGCACAACTACCTCGTCAAGTATCAGTACCGCAATGCGAAGCTCGACGACTTCATCGGCAGCCTCGGCCAGGCCGCCGGCCGCGACCTGACGGGCTGGACGAAGGAATGGCTGTACCAGCCGGGCGTCGACACGATCGCCGCCGACTACACCTGCAAGGCCGGCAAGATCACCGGCTTCACGCTGACCCAGACCGCCCAGAGCAAGGCCCTGCCGACGCTGCGCGAGCAGCGCGTGCAGGTGGCCGCGTTCCGCCTGGACGGCAAGGACTACAGGCTCGAGCGCAACATCGCCGTCACCTACAAGGGTGCGAAGACGGCCGTGCCGGCCATGAACGGCGCCGCCTGCCCGGACCTCGTGTACCCGAACTATGGCGACTGGGGTTTCGTGAAGGTCCAGCTCGACCCGCGCTCGTTCGACAGCGCCCGCAACCACCTCGCCGCCGTCGATGACCCGCTGCTGCGCGCCATGCTTTGGCAAAGCCTGTGGGACGGCGTCCGCGACGGCAAGCTGCCCCTGAACGACTTCCTGTCCACGGCACTGAACAATGCGCCGCAGGAAAAAGACTACACGCTGCTGGGCGACGTGCTGGGCAAGGTCGGCGGCGCCAAGCGCTATCTCGACCTGATGGATCCGCAGGCCGCTTACGCCCAGGCCGTCACCCGCCAGCTGGAAGACATGGCGTGGAGCAGCACCGTCGCGAACAAGGGCGACGACAACTTCCAGCGCCGCTGGTTCGGCACCTACATCGACGTCGCCAGCTCGCCGGATGCGCTGCACCGCCTCGCCGCCGTCCTCGACGGCAAGGAACAGGTCGACGGCCTCGCCATCAACCAGGACCTGCGCTGGACCATCATCGGCCGCCTGAACCGCTATAACTACCCGGGCGCCGCCGCGCTCGTCGAGGCCGAGCAGGCGCGCGACAAGTCCGACGCGGGCCAGGCCGCCGCGCTGTCGGCCGTCGTCAGCCGTCCCGACCCGGCCGTCAAGACCGAGTGGCTCGGCACCGTGCAAGACCTGCAGACGAAACTGCCGTTCTCGAAGCTGCGGACGGCGATGGAGCACCTGTACCCGGCCGAGCAGCACGGCCTCGGCGACCAGACGGCCGGCGCGCGTCTTGCACGCCTGCCGCAGCTCGACAAGTCGGCCGGCCCGGTCTACATGCGCGCCTACGGCCCGGCGCTGATCCCGGCCGGCTGCACGCCGGCCAGCGTCCAGCGCCTGCAGGCAGCCGCCGACGCCGGCAAGGACCTGTCGGCCGGCACCCGCCGCGCCCTGCTCGACGCACTGCAGGACGACCAGCGCTGCGTCACCATCCGCCAGGCCATGACGGCGCACTGAGCGTGGCGGACAGCGCCCGCGCGATGCAGCATGCCACGTTCGACGCGCGCCGGCGCAGCGTGCTGGCGTTCACGTGCGCCGTCCACCTGCTGGCGCTGTTCCTGTGGACGCAGGAACGGCGCCCGCTTCCCGTCCGCCCGCCGCAGGTGGTGACGATCCTCCTGCCAACCGACCGCGGGCAGGCCGCACGGCCGCCGGCGGAGGCGGCGATGCTTCCGCTGCCCATGCCGGCCGTCCCTGCGCTCCCGGCCGTTCCCGCGCTTGCGGCGCAACCCGAGCCCGTGCACCGCCGCGACGACGACGAGGACGCACAGCTTCAACGGCAGCGCGATCCGCGTGCCCCCAACGTATCGGTGACTGGCGCGGTGACCGCGCCATCGCCGCAGGACGCAACCGCAACCACGCCCAACCCCATCGACACGGCGCAGCCCGCCGGTTCGGCCGCGGGCGCGGCATCCACGCAGGGCGGCTTCTCGGTCGGCCTCGCGAAGCACCAGGCCGGACGCATCGACCGTGAGCTGCGCAAGGGCAAACCGGGCGTGCCGACGGAAGCCGATACGCCATCGGGGCGCTTCCAGCGCGGCCTCGAATCCGCCTACATCGACCGCTCGCTGACCTTGCGGTCCGACACCTACACGTCGCCGGACGGCGTGGTCATCTACCGCTTCCGGCAAGGTAACCGGTACCGCTGCCGCCGGGCGGGCGGCGTCGGCATGCCGCTGGCCGGGATGCCGGGCACCGGCTCGATCACTGCGGGAGGCGCAGGCGCCGCCGGTGCGACCGACTGCCCCAAGGGCGTCGTGTGGAACCAGGATCCCTGAACGGCGCAGCACCGCGCTAGCGTCTTGCCGACCCGGCCGGCCTGTCGCCGGTACTCCCGCCGCCACCTCCTTCCTCGCCACTGCCCGGCTGTGCCGGCGCACGGCACAGTTCGGCCATCCTTTCCCACGCGCCCTCGGCCTGGCAATGCAGGGGCGCGTACGCCTGCAGCGCCCCGGACAGGTCGACCGGCTTCATCCCGTTGACCCGGACGTTGTTGCCCACCTTGATGCACATGACGTCCTGCCAGGCCGCCGAGTAATTGCGGGGAATGGGCACCGGCCCACGCAACCTGCGTGCCGCCGTTTCGCACTCGCCCTGCTTCAGGTACTGCCCCCGCAGGTTGGCCTGGTCGAGCGTCACGTCCAGGCCCTGCTGCAGGTACAGCAAAAGAATCATCGTGTACATCGTCTTGCCTCCATCAATTGTATAGACCGTACGCGATTCCGGCGGTTCGCCGCGCACACCTGAGCTGCATCAGACGGCGCCGTCGATGCGGCGCTAGCCTGACCATCTCGAAAGGACCGCCATGCTCAGACTGATCACCTGGAACAAACAGTGCGCCCGCACGCCGGACGGCGGCGCCGACCTCGACCGCGTTGCCGAACGGGTGCTGGCGATCGGCACCCGCGTCGACATCCTGCTGCTGCAGGAAGTGGCCTGCGGCCTGCCCGCGCGCGACGGCGGCCCCATCGGCGACCAGTTCGCCGGACTCGCGCGGCGCCTCGGCCACCTGCGCGCCGCATCCGCGTTCGCCCTCGACGCGTACAACGCGGACGGGTCGCCGCGCCGCCTCGGCTGCATGACGTTCGCGCGCGGCCACATCGTCCACGTGCGCCGCCACGCCCTGCCCTGGCCGCCCGATCCCGAGGCGCCGGCCACGCCGCGCGCCGTCCTCGACACGGTCGTCGCCACGCCGGACGGCCCGCTGCGCGTGCTGAACGCCCACCTCGAGTATTTTTCGGTGCGCCAGCGCATGGCCCAGGTCGAACGCCTGCGCGAACTCCAGGCGGAAGCGCTCGCGCACGCGGGAAGCGCCGGCGTACCGGCCGCCGCGCCCGCCGGCCCGGGCGGCGTGCCGTTCGCGCCGCTGCCGCATCCGGCCGCCGCCATCCTCGCCGGCGACTTCAACCTGCCGCCCGGTTCGGATTGTCACGCGCGGCTGCTCGCGCCCGGTCCCGACGGCGCACCGCAGTGGCACGACGCGTGGGAACTGGCGCGTCCGGGGCGAGCCCCATGCGCCGACCGTGGGCCTGCGCGACGCCGCATCGGCCTTCACCTTCGATTACGCGCGCGTCAGCCCGGTGCTGGCGGCGCGGGTACGCACGGTGCGGGTGGACACGGCCGCGACCGGCTCCGACCACCAGCCGCTGCTGCTGGAACTGGCATGAGCACGCCTGCGCTGCGCCACCCCGCTTGCCGACGTAGAATAGGCGGTTCGCGCCCGCCCGGCGCTCATCTGCCCGCAGCAACAGGAAGGACTTGTCTTGGATTGGGATTACCCGCACCCGTTCACCCTGCCCCGTGTCCCCGAAGCGGCCGACATCGACGGGCTGAACCACACCAACAACGCCGTCTACGTGCGCTGGTGCGAACAGGCCGGATGGGCCCATTCGGAGGCGCTGGGCCTGTCGCTCGACGACTACCGGCGCCTCGACCGCGCCATGGCGATCCGGCGCGGCGAATACGATTACCTGCTGCCGACCTTCGCGGGCGAGGCGCTCGTGCTCGGCACCTGGCTCGTGGCGGGCGACGGCAAGCTGGCGATGGCGCGCCGCTTCCAGCTCGTGCGCGAACGCGACGGCGCGACGGTGCTGCGCGGCCGCTGGGACCTCGTGTGCATCGAACTCTCGAGCGGCCGCCCGCGCCGCATGCCGCAGGCATTCCTGGACGCATACATGGCGGTGGTGGTGGCGGACGCGCCGGTCGCGTCCTGACGCCCGCGCCTGCGTCAGCCGCCCGGCACGACGGTAACGATGTTCGCGAACACGAAGAACTTCGCGGCCGTCAGCAGGCAATACCGCACTGCCCGTGCGCGGACCGCCGGGTCGGTGGCGTCGAGGTTGCGTTCCAGCGCCTGTGTGGCGGAACTGGAACTTTCCAGATACCGGCAGATATAGCTCGCGACCACGCTGCCCGCCACGCCGACGAGAATGAGGACCATGTCCTTGGCTTCGATCAGGATGATCATGGTCGCGGGTCTGCTCGTGGGTCGCCCGGCTGGCTGCCGTGGACGTTCGAGTCGAATGAGGCCGCGAGATTCCTTGCGCGCCGCCGCACCGCGCCAACGTTATTCCGCGTCGATGATCCAGTCCGCCGGCTTGCCGCTGGCCTGGCGCGGCAGGCGCGGTCCGAACGTCCACGCGACGGGCCGCTCGGGCGCCGTCAGCCGTTCCGCGACCCATCCGGGCAGGTCCGCCCGCAGGGTGTCGACGTCGGCGCCGGGCCGCGCCACGACGAAGGCTTTCAGCCGCTGGCCCTCGTCGGGCCGCATCAGCCGCACCGCCACCTCGCGCACCTGCGGATGCAGCGCCAGCACGTCGGCCACATAGGCCGGGAACACGTTCGTGCCGCCGACCTGTACCGCGGCGTCGATGCGTCCCGCCGGCAGGAAGGTGGACGCGCCGGTCCAGTCCAGGCGGTCCTGCAGCGGATAGCGGCGGGCCGTCCCGTCCGGCAGTGCGCGCGCCAGACTGGCGGGGTCATCCGTGCGGGACCAGTACGGCAGCAACGTGAATGGTGCGTCGGCCCGGTCGCGCCAGCCGACGCCTGCGGTTTCCGAGCTGCCATAGACCTGAAGCAGGCGCAGGCCGGCGGCGGCCAGCGTAACGGCGAGCGCGTCCGGACAGGGCGCGGTCGACGTCACGCCGACGATGTCCGTGTCGAATGCCGGCGTGACCCGTGCGGCCGCTTCCCACCAGCCCGGGTGCGCCACGACGAGGTCGCCGGGGCGCGCCAATCCGGCCAGCGCGGCCGGACCCGCCCGGCGCACGTCGACCACCTCGAGCGGATCGGCGGCGCCCTCCTGCGCGAGCCACCATGGCAATAGCACGGTGAACAGGAAGCCGTAAATATGGTGGCTGGGCACCGCACTCAGGATGCGGCGCCGGCCCGGCACGAGCGGCGCCAGCGCGGCGATCTCTTGCACCAGCGTTGCGAGCCCATGCGTGCAACGCTTCGGACTGCCGCTGCTGCCCGACGTGCGGAAGGTCAGCGCAGGTTCATCGAAGCCCGCACCGGCGCCCGCGCCCGCGGCCAGCCCCGCCCGCGCACCCGCGATCCAGTCGCCGACGCAGGGCCGGGCCAGCAACTGTTCGTCGCTGCCGCCCCGCTGCAGGTGCAGGGCCTCGACCAGCACCGTGCCCAGGCCCATCAACTCCAGCGAGTCGGCGCCCAGGTCGCGCACGAACTGGACGTCGGCCGACCAGGGCAAGGGGGATGGTGTGCGGCCGGGCCGCATCTGCGCCAGTTCTGCGGCGAGCAGGTCCGTAACGACGCGGCCCAGGGCATCGCCTTGCACCCACCACGCGCCAGCCAGGGGGCCACTTGAGGCAGAATGTAATTGTCCAGGCATGATCTCTCGTCGTCGATAAGGCGCGCCGACTATGACGGGCCGGATCGTCCCTGTCAAATGCGTACGGACGCGCCAATGTGACACGCGCACACGATTGGTTTGACAGAGACATGACCACATGTCACTATGCCTTTCTTCCCTGCAACACCAAGCACAATCCGCCGCTGGAGCATCCATGAACGACCTGTCCTTCGCCACCCCGGACCTGCATGCGCGCCTCGCGCAACTGGTAGAGGACGATCTCGACCGCCTCGATTTCGGCGTCATCGGCTTCGATGACGACACCAACGTCCGCCGCTACAACCGCACGGAAGCCGACGCGGCCGGCCTCACGCCGCCGCGCGTGCTGGGCCAGCCGCTGTTCACGAACGTCGCGCCATGCCTGAACAATTTCATGGTGGCGCAGCGCTTCGAGGATGCGCAGGACGAGGGCACGGCGCTCGACGACACCATCGACTACGTGCTGACCCTGCGCATGCGCCCCGTGAAAGTCGCGCTGCGCCTGCTCGCCGCGCCCGACTCGCCCGTGCGCTACGTGCTCGTCCAGCGCAAAGCATGACGGCGGAAGCCCACGCCTACGACCGCCTCGCCGCCGAGCACGAGGCGCTGATGCAGTTCCTGTACCTGGCCCCGGTCGGCCTCGTGCAGACGGCGGCCGACGGCGAGATCCTCATGATCAATCCGGTGTCGGCCCAGCTGCTGATGCCGCTGCAGCCCGACGGCAACCTCGTCAACCTGTTCGACGCGCTCGCCGGCGTCGCGCCCGACCTGCGCCACCTGTGCGCCGCGTTCGCGCGGCCGCGCGGCATGGTGTGCGACGGCCTGCATATCCAGTTGAATGGCGGCGACGGACGCAGGAAACGCGGCCCGCAAGTACTGTCGCTGACCCTGCTGAAGCTGGACGGCACGCGCCTGATGGCCGTGCTCGCCGACGTCACGGAACAGGTGCGGCGCGACCGCCAGCTGCGCCAGAACGAAGCGTGGCTGGGCGCCCTCCTCACGAGCATCACCGATTACGCGCTCGTCGGCCTCGACGACGCCGGCCGCGTCAGCGCGTGGAACGAGACGATCGCCCGCGTCACCGGACATGGCCAGGGCGTCGTCGGCCAACCGTATTCCGTGTTCTATCCGCCGGACGCGACGACGCCCCACCACACCCAAGACCGCCTGCGCGAGGCCGACCAGAACGGCTGGAGCCTCGACGAAGGCCCGCGCGTGCGCGCCGACGGCAGCGAGTTCTGGGCCAGCGCGATGATCTCGCCGCTGCCCGACCGCGACCCGGCGCTGGCCGAACCGGGCGAAGCCGCGTACTGCCTCGTGCTGCGCGACGTCAGCGACCGGCGCGACGCGATCGACGCGCGCCGCAAGTCGCTGTTCTGCGACCACCTGACGGGCGTCGCCAACCGCCGCGCGTTCTTCGAAGCGGGCGAACTGGAACTGAACCGCAACCGGCGCGCGCCGCGGCCGACGGCCCTCATCCTCGTCGACGCCGATCACTTCAAGGTCATCAACGACCGCCACGGCCACGCCGGGGGCGACGCCGTACTGCGCCACCTCGGGCAGCTGCTGGCCGCGACGTTCCGCCAGGTCGACGTCGTCGCGCGCGTGGGCGGCGAGGAATTCGCCGTGCTGCTCCCCTCGACCGACCTGGATGCCGCCGTCGCCGTGGCCGAACGGCTGCGCGGGCTCGTCGCCAGCCGCCCCGTCGCGTACGACGGTGCGCTCATCGGCCTCACGATCAGCGCCGGCGTCGCCGTGTGCGACGGCGAGGCGCCCGGACTGGATGGCCTCATGAAACGGGCCGACCAGGCCCTGTATGCCGCGAAGGCGGCGGGCCGCGACCGGATCGAGGCGGCACGATGAGCGACACGATGAGCGACACGAACAAGGTCGACGCCTACGAGGCGCTCGTCCAATTCCTCTACCGCGCGCCCATCGGTCTCGTGCAGGCGGGCCTGGACGGCGCGGTCGACATGCTGAATCCGATGTCGTCGAGCCTCCTGATGCCGCTCGCGCGCGACGGCAGCCTCGATAACCTGTTCACGGTGCTGCAGGACGTGGCGCCGCAGCTGCGCGACCTGACGGCGGCCGTCGACGCGCCGTCGGGCGTGGTGTGCGAAGGCCTGCGCGTGCAGCTGGGCGACGCCGCCGCGCCGGGGGCGGCGCAGGTACTGTCGCTGAGCGTCCTGAAACTGGACGGCACGCGCCTGATGGCCACCGTGACCGACGCCACCGCGGAGGTGCGGCGCGAGCAGGACCGCCTGACGCGCCGCCTGCGCAGCCAGGCGCGCACGGACGCGCTCACGCGCATGCCCAACCGCGAAGCCGTGCTGGAACAGCTGCAGCAGATGCTGGGCCGGCCGCCGGCCGCGGATGGCGGCGCGCACCACCTCGGTTTTGCGCTGCTGTTCCTGAATTGCGACCGCTTCCGCCAGGTCAACGACGCGCTGGGCCAGGCGGCCGGCGACCGGCTGCTCGTGCAGATCGGCGACCGCATCCGCGCCGCGCTGCGCCCGCCGAGCGACCGCATCGACCCGCACGCGGGCGCGGGCCAGATGGCGGCCCGGGTCGGCGCCGACGAATTCGCCGTCGTGCTGGACGGATTGCGCAGCCACGCCGACGCCGAGCGCGTGGCCGCGCGCCTGCTCGACGCGCTGGGGCGCCCGCATGCGCTGGACGGCCAGGATGTCGTCATCCGCCTGAGCATGGGCCTCGTGTGGAGCGGCGACGCCGGCGCCGAGGCCGGGGCGATGCTGCGCGACGCCAGCATCGCGATGGTCGAGGCCAAGCGCGCGGGCGGGGCCCGCTGCGTCGCGTTCGAGACCGCGATGCGCGAACGGGCCGCGCGCCGCGCCGACATCGAATCGGACCTGCGCCAGGCGCTCGTCGACGACCAGCTGTTCGTCGTCTACCAGCCTGTCGTCGGGCTGTGCGCGGACGGCGCCACCGACCATGCGGCCGGCGTCGAAGCGCTCGTGCGCTGGCGCCATCCCGTGCGCGGCGTCGTGCCGCCGATCGAATTCATCCAGGTGGCGGAAGAATCGGGACTCATCGGCGCATTGGGCGACTTCGTGCTGCGCCGCGCGTGCAGCGACTTCGCCGCGTGGCGGCAGGCGCTGGGCGAACGCGCGCCGCGCCTGCTGGCCGTGAACCTGTCGCGCGCGCAGCTGGCGGAACCGGGCTGGCCCGCCGTCGTGCGCGACGTGCTGGCGCAGAACGGCATGCGCCCGGACCAGCTGCAGCTGGAAGTGACGGAAAGCCTGGCCGCGCAGGACCAGCAGGTGCAGCAGCGCCTGCACGAACTGAAGGCCGTCGGCGTCACGCTGGCGCTGGACGATTTCGGCACCGGCTATTCCTCGCTCTCCAGCCTGCACCAGCTGCCCGTGGACACGGTCAAGATCGACCGCTCGTTCGTCTGCCAGGCCGACACGAGCCATCACCACCGCGTGCTGATCGAGGCGACGGTGAAGGTGGCGCAGAGCCTCGGCATGAGCACGGTGGCCGAAGGCATCGAGACGGAGGCGCAGGCGGACGCCGTGCGCGCCCAGGCCTGCGCCAAGGGCCAGGGCTATCTGTTCAGCCGTCCCCTGACTTCGCCCGACCTGCTCGACTGGCTGGCGGCGCGCTGAGCCGGATCAGCGCATCGCCAGCGGACTGCGCCGGCCAGGCGCCGGGAAGCCCGCGTCCAGCAGCGCCAGGTCGTCCGCGGTGAGTTGCGGCGCGAGGTCGAGCGCGGCGCGGTTGGCGCGCACGTGGGCCGGCTGCGCGGCCTTCGGGATCGTCACGACGCCGTCCTGGCGCAGCAGCCACGCCAGCGCCACCTGGGCCGGCGTGACGCCATGGCGGCGCGCCACCTCGCCCAGTTGCGGACGGCGGAGCAGCGCGCGCTGCTCCGCCGGCGTCGATTCCAGCGGCGAATACGCCATCACGGGGATGGCGCGCTCGCGGCACCACGGCAGCAGGTCCCATTCGACGCCGCGCTTGACGAGGTTGTACAGCACCTGGTTCGCCGCGATGCCGTCGCCGCCGGGCAGCGCGGCCGCTTCCACCATGTCGTCCGTGTCGAAATTCGAGACGCCGTAGGCGCCGATCTTGCCTTCCTCGCGCAGGCGCTCGAACGCTTCCAGCGTCTCCGCCAGCGGCACGCCGCCGCGCCAGTGCAGCAGATAGAGGTCGAGCCGGTCGGTGCGCAAACGGCGCAGGCTGCGCTCGCACGCGGCGCGCACGCCCGCGCGCGAAGCGTTGTGCGGATAGACCTTGCTGACCAGGTACACGTCGTCGCGGCGGCCGGCGATGGCTTCGCCGACCACTTCCTCGGCGCCGCCCTCGCCATACATCTCGGCCGTGTCGACCAGGTTCATGCCGAGGTCGAGGCCGAGCCGCAGCGCGGCCACCTCGGCCGCGCGGGCGGACGGGTCTTCGCCCATGTTCCAGGTGCCCTGGCCGAGTTTCGGGAGTTGGTTCATCGTGGTCTCCGGAGTTGGGAAACACGACGATACAACAAATTCAACCAACGTCGTCCCCGCGAAGGCGGGGGCCCAAGTCGCACGCATATCGAAACGCTTGCAAAATTGGATTCCCGCCTGCGCGGCAACGACGGTTTTTCATTTCGCGGCGCGCGCCATCGCGATCTGATCCAGGATATGCTTCGGCACCGCCGCGTAATGTTTGAACTCCATCGTGTACGTGGCGCGTCCCTGCGTCAGCGAGCGCAAGGTCGTCGAGTAGCCGAACATCTCCGCCAGCGGCACGACGGCGTTGATCAGCTTTCCGCCGCCGCCCGGGATCTCGTCCATGCCCTGCACGACGCCGCGCCGGGTCGACAGGTCGCCCATCACGTTGCCGGTGAATTCCTCGGGCGTCTCGACCTCGACGTGCATCATCGGCTCGAGCAGTTCCGGCGACGCCTTGCGCATGCCGTCCTTGAACGCCATCGACGCGGCCATGCGGAACGCGTTCTCGTTCGAGTCCACGTCGTGGTACGAGCCGAACGTCAGGGTGGCGCGCACGTCGACGACCGGATATCCCGCCAGCACGCCCGCCGGCAGCGTCTCCTGGATGCCCTTGTCGACCGCGGGGATGAACTCGCGCGGCACGACGCCGCCCTTGATCGCGTCGACGAACTCGTAGCCCTTGCCCGGCGCCAAAGGTTCGAGCTTGAGCACGACGTGGCCGTACTGGCCCTTGCCGCCCGACTGCTTGACGAACTTGCCTTCGATGTTCTCGACGGCCTTCTGAATCGTCTCGCGGTACGCCACCTGCGGCTTGCCGACGGTGGCCTCGACGCCGAACTCGCGCTTCATGCGGTCGACGAGGATCTCGAGGTGCAGCTCGCCCATGCCGGACATGATCGTCTGGCCCGATTCCTCGTCCGTGCGCACGCGGAACGACGGGTCTTCCTGCGCGAGACGCGACAGCGCGATGCCCATCTTTTCCTGGTCGACCTTCGTCTTCGGCTCCACGGCCTGCGAGATCACGGGCTCGGGGAACGTCATCTTTTCCAGCACGATGATCTGGTCCGGGTCGGACAGCGTATCGCCGGTCGTCACACCCTTCAGGCCCACGGCCGCCGCGATGTCGCCCGCGAACACCTCCTTGATCTCCTTGCGTTCGTTGGCATGCATCTGCAGGATGCGGCCCAGGCGTTCCTTCTGGCCCTTGGTCGGGTTGTAGACGGTGTCGCCCGAATTCACGATGCCCGAGTAGACGCGGAAGAACGTCAGCTGGCCGACAAACGGGTCGGTCATGATCTTGAAGGCGAGCGCCGAGAACGGCTCGTCGTCCGAAGGATGACGTTCCAGCGGGTTGTCGTCCTCGTCGTGGCCCGCGATCGCAGGCACGTCCAACGGCGACGGCAGGTACTCGATGACGGCGTCCAGCATCGCCTGCACGCCCTTGTTCTTGAAGGCGGAGCCGGCCAGCATCGGGACGATCTCGCCCGCGACCGTGCGCGCGCGCAGCCCGGCCTTGATCTCGTCTTCGGTCAGCGGCTCGCCGTTCAGGTATTTTTCCGTCAGCTCGGACGTCGCCTCGGCGGCCGCCTCGACCATGTGCTCGTGCCATTTTTCCGCGACCGGCAGGAGGTCGGCGGGGATGTCTTCATACGCGAAGCGCACGCCCTGGCTCGCGTCGTCCCAGCGGATGGCCCGCATCTTGACG
>JBJMVU010000397.1:0-7080 GCA_045810485.1 Massilia sp.
ATAGATCATGTTCATGGTGACTCCTTCACTCGATCAAGTTGGCGAAGCATGGTGCCCGGCGGCGGGCAGCCAATGATGACTTGCGGTCCACTTCAATGACGAGGTGGGGCTGTCACAACCGATTTCAAGTAGCCGGAAATGCCTGAGATGCTGTAGGCGCTATCCTATTAACGAGGCGATGAAACCAGGTCGGATGTCAGCCTTAGCAGCTGATCGTATGGCTCGGCCTGCAGCCACGATCGCAACTGATCAAGATGCTCGCTACGCGACACGCCAATGAAGAGACGCTCGGGGCGCTGGCGCAGCATGCGATTCAATGTTACACGCAAAACCAGATTCCCAGCGCAGCACAGGCAACCGGGCGCGATCCGAGCAAGCGTCTGGCCGGATGGGAGGTCGTCGAGGGGAGAGTTGCCGGACGCGAGGCCTTCAAGGATGATGGCCTGCGCACCGTCTTCATGCAGATCGGAAAGGTGAGCGGCGATCGCCGCTTCGCGCGCGGACGCCCCGGCGCCGGTGACGAGGGTCAGCACGGTGCAGGCGTCGATCGACGCCGCACCGCCGGGATTACTGTGCACTCTTCTTGCCCAGCTTGCCCGGCTCGACGCCGAGCTGCTTGAGCTTGCGGTACAGGTGGGTACGTTCCAGGCCCGTTTTTTCGGCGACGCGCGTCATGGAACCGCCTTCACGGCCGAGGTGGTGTTCGAAGTACATACGTTCGAACGCATCGCGCGCCTCGCGCAGCGGCAGGTCGAACGACAGCGTGTAGCCGTGCGCATGCGCCTCGCCGTTGCTGACCGGGCGGCCCAAGCCCATCGACGCGCCCATCGACCCGCCCTGCGGCTGCGGGGCATACATCGGCTGCGCGGCGGCGCTCGGTTCCGGCAGGGGTGCGGAGACGGAGGCGATGGAGGCCATCGGACGCGGCGCGATCGCCGGGGCGCGCGCCACTTCCTGGCCGCGCTGCAGGCCCTGCTGCACCGCTTTCAACAGCTTTTGCAGGGCGATCGGCTTTTCCAGGAAATTCAGGGCGCCGATGCGGGTCGCTTCCACGGCGGTATCGATGGTGGCGTGGCCGGACATCATGATGACCGGCATCGTCAACAGGCCGTCGCGCTGCCACTCCTTGAGCAGGGTGACGCCGTCGGTATCGGGCATCCAGATGTCGAGCAGCACCAGGTCGGGGGCGCCCTGCTGGCGCGCCTGGCGGGCCTGCTGCGCGTTTTCCGCCAGCTGGACCGCATGTCCCTCGTCGCCAAGGATTTCCGAGAGCAGCTCGCGAATGCCCATTTCATCGTCAACTACGAGTATGTTCGCCATCTTGTTATGCCTTTTTAATCTGACTCTCTCTACGGAGACGCTGCTCGAACGCTGACGCGCGCCCCTTTATACAGCCAAGATTCTATGCGCGATTCACGCTTCGGCCAAGTTCGCCTCTGGCGCTAACTTTAACAGCAAAATCGATACCGAAGCGCCACTTCCGTCGGCGCGGTTGGCGACGTCGATCCGGCCGCCATGTTCGTCGACGATCTTCTTGACCATCGGCAGGCCCAGGCCCGTGCCGCGCGCCTTCGACGTGACGTACGGTTCGAAGGCCCGCGACAGGATCTTCGGCGCGAAACCGGGCCCGTTGTCGACGATCGCGAGGCGCACCGCGGTGCCCGTGCCGCCGTCGGCGCCGACGTAGTGGATGGCTTCGGTGACGATGTCGATGCGGGGCGGGTCGTCCTGCGGCGCACGGTCGGCCAGCGCGTCCTGCGCGTTCTGGAGCAGGTTGTGGATCACCTGGCGCAACTGGGTCGTGTCGCCCATCACGCGCGGCAGGCCGGGCTGCAGCGACGGATGGATCACGTCCGAACCGTCCTCGGATAAATACAGGTTCAGGATCTCGTCGATCAGGTCGTTCAGGTCGAGCGGCGACAGCATGGCCGGCGGCGTGCGCGCATAGTCGCGGAAGTCGTCGACCAAGCGCTTCATCGCGGACACCTGGCTCACGATGGTGTCGGTGGCCTTGTTGAGGAGCGCCGCGGCGTCCGGATCGACACGGTCGATCAGCTTCATCTGCAGGCGTTCGGCCGACAGCTGGATCGGCGTGAGCGGGTTCTTGATCTCGTGCGCGAGGCGGCGCGCCACCTCGCCCCAGGCCACGGAGCGCTGGGCCGAGATCACGTCCGAGATGTCGTCGAACACGACGATGAAACCGCTGCCCGCCCCCACCGGCAGGCGCGAGCCGCGCGTGAGCAGGGTGAGGTCGTGGTCGTCGCCCGTGCCGGGGCGGCGCGGGATCTCGATCTGCTGCTGCCAGTGCGCGCGGCCGCGGCCGCGGCCCGCCGCGGATTGCGCGCTCTGCGCCGAGAAGGCCCGGGTGACGGCGCCGGCGAAGACTTCGAGGCCGTCGATCGCGTCGAGCGGACTGCCGGCCAGCGACGCGACGTCGACCTGCAGGATGCGGTGCACGGCATCGTTCGAGTTGACGACGACGCCGTCGGCGTCCATCACGATCACGCCGGCCGACATATTGGCCAGCACGGATTCCAGGTGGGCCTTGGCGCTTTCCAGCGCGGCGCGGTTGCGTTCGACGGCGGAGCGCGCCTCGAACAGCTGGCCCGTCATGGCGTTGAACGATTGCGTGAGCGTGCCCAGCTCGTCGTTGGTCTCGACGATCGGACGCGGCGACAGGTCGCCTTCCGCGACGGCGCGCGTGCCCTCGGCCAGCACGAGCAGCGGCTGCGCCAGGTTGCCGGCGATGAGGAACGACGCGCCGATCGCGGAAAAGATCGCCAGCAGCAGGGTCAGGGTGAGCTCGCCCTTGTACATCTTGTGCAGGCCGCGACGCGCGGCGAAGCGCTCCTGGTATTCGCGGTAGGCGGTGCGCAGCACGGCGGCGTTCGATGCCAGGTTGACTGGCACGGACTGCGTCAGTTGCAGGTAGCGCGCTTCCATGCCGGGCGGCTCGGGCACGGCCACCACCACGCGCAGGCGCAGGCCGGTGGCGGCGTCGAGGGCGTTGGGCGGCTCGTCGTGCGCCTCGCGGAAGTCGTCGTCGATGCCGCCTTCCGGACGCGCATAACCGCCCGGCATCGCGGCCTGCTTGAGCATCTGCGGCGTGGGCAGGTCGGCCGGCGCGACGGCGCGACGGTCGGCGGTGGCGCTGGCGACCGGCCTGCCGGCCGCATTCAGCAGCAGCGCGCTCTGCATGCCGTCGCCGTCGTCGAGCGTGCGCGCGAGGATGGTCTGGGCAGCCGCTTCGTCCTGCCCCGCCAGCGTGGCGGCGACGGTGCTGGCATTGGCGCCCAGGTCCGCCAGCGCTTCGCCGAGGGCGGCGACGGAGAGGTTCAGGCCGGAGTCGAGCGCCGCTTCGATCTTGACGTCGAACCAGGACTCGATGGAGTGCGAGACGAACTGCACCGACACCATGAACACGACGACCCCGGGCAGGATGCCGATGCCGCCGAACAGCAGCATCAGCCGGAGCATCAGGCGCGAACCGAACTTGCCCGCCTTGTGCCGCGAATACAGGCGCCAGAACGCGACCAGCACGAGCACGAACAGCGCGCCGGCGACGACGACGATCGCCCCGAACAGCCAGGTGAAATTGCGGGACAGGAAGCCGGTGTTGCTGGACGCGGACGCGAGCAGGAAGACGAGGATCGACGCGATCGCGCTGCCGATCACGAGGGCATAGCGCAAGGCCCGGATCACGGCTTACTCCGCACGGTAGGTGAAGGTCTTCTTGTGCGAAGCCAGGCGCCAGTCCGAATTGTTCAGGGCATCGACCTGGAGCGGCTTCGACAGGAAATCGCGGTCCATGAACATGCGCACGGTGACGTTGTAGGTCTCGCCCGGCTTGAGCGCGCCCTTGGGGGCGATCAGCCAGCGGGCCGGGCGGCGGATCGCCAGCATGGCCTCGTCGAGGGTGTCGAAATTCTGTTGGATGCTGCCGAGGGCGGACAAGTGATAGACCCGGAACAGCGGGTCGTAGTTCAGCTTGACCGTGCGGCGCCCGGCCGCCGCCTTGTCGTCGGTCCACCACCAGCGCGGCCGGGTCAGCTCGACCTCGGTGGTGAACGACAGCGCCACGCCATGCTGGATGGCCTGCTCGAGGCCGGGGGTCAGGTCGAACGAATAGGCGGCCGACAGGCGGTAGCCGTCGTCGGAAGCCTCGATACTGGCGCGGGTGATTTCGATCCCATCGGCCGCCTGCGTCGTCGTGCATGCGAACAGCAGCAACAGTTGGCAGGCGAGGAGGCGGAAAAATCGTACAGTCACTAGGGCCAGAGCCTTAAAAAGCGTTGTGGGGATTGCTCACGCTCCGGCCTTGTGGAACAGGGCGTAGAACAGACCGTCATGATCCTGCCCGGCGCCACTACGAGGAAGCAGTTGGCCCGGCGCATCGAGACGGACCGCACCGTGGCGCGCCGCGAAGGCGGCGGCCTGCGCTTCCGATTCCTGCGGCCAGAGCGAACATGTCACGAACAGCAATTTACCATCGGGCCGCAGCATCTGCCAAAGGTTGTCGAGTATTTTGCTGGAAAGTGTTGCAAGTTGGTGGGTGTCACTCTTGCGTCGTAACCAGCGGATATCGGGGTGGCGGCGGACGATGCCGGAGGCCGTGCACGGCACGTCGGCGAGGATACGATCGTATTGACGACCATCCCACCAATCCGTCGCTTCGGCCGCGCCCGCCTTGACGGTCGCGGACAGGCCCAGGCGCTGCAGGTTCTGGTCGACGCGCACGAGGCGGCGCGCATCCGCGTCCAGCGCCGTCAGGTCGACGTCGGCCGTCTCGAGGATGTGGCCGCTCTTGCCGCCCGGGGCCGCGCACGCGTCCAGCACGCGCATGCCGTCGTGCAGGTCGAGCAGCGGCGCGGCCAGCTGGGCGCCCGCGTCCTGCACGGACACGAGGCCGTCGGCAAAGCCGGGGATCTGCGCCACGTTCACGGCCTGCGCCAGGCGCACGGCGCTCGGTCCCACCTGCTCGGCGCGCATGCCGGCGGCGCGCAGCGTCTCCAGGTACGTGTCGACGTCCATCTTGCGGCGGTTCACGCGCAGGGTCAGCGGCGGCTGGCGGTTGCCGGCCGCGAGGATCGCCTGCCAGTCGGCCGGGTACGCCGTGCGTACCGCGTCGATCCACCATTGCGGGTAATTCCATTGGGCGACCTGGTCGCGCAGCGCGGCGCCGACCAGTTGCTCGCGCTCGCGCAGGAAGCGGCGCAGCACGGCGTTCACCATCGCCTTGGCATGGGCGAAGTCCGGATGCGCGGCGGCGGCGCCGACGGCCTGGTCGACGACCGTGAACGCTTCATACGGCGGCTCGGTCCCCTCGGGCGGGTCGAGCAGCGCCAGCGCGCATTCCAGCAGGCCGGCCAGCATGGCGGGTTCCGGCGCCTTGCTCGTCATCATGCCCAGCAGGATGCCGCTTCGGCCCAGCTGGCGCGTGGCGCGGTAGGCGATGTCCTGCATCGCGCCGCGCGCCTGCGGCAGCGGGTCCCAGGCCTGGAACACCTCGGCCAGCGCCTGGGGCAGCGCCGTGCCGGTGCGCACGCGCGCGATGCCGCTCGCGGCGCCCAGCAGGGCGAACGCGAGGGAATCGTCGCGCAGGTCGGGACGGTAATCGAGCTGGACCGGCGCCTTGACCTCGTAGCCGTGGCGCACGCGCGGGGCGCCCTGCTCCTCCTGCTGCGGACGCGGCTGGACGTACCCGGCGTCGCGCGGCGCCGGTTCGACCCGTTGGGTGCCCCTCGGCGGGGTGCCGCCGGGGCCGCGCGGCGCGCTCTCGCCCTGGGGACGGCCGCGCCGGGGTTCGGCCGCCTTGGCCTTGGCCTTCGCCTTGGGTTTGAGGGTGAGCGTCGGGCGCTTTTCGGTCATGGCAAATCGATCAATGCATAAAGACGTACATTGTAACGGTTACACGTTGCGCAGGCTTAAGCGAGGCTTGTGCCGGCGCCCCGTGATGGTTTGCGCGTTGCGGCAAACCAGTATAATGATTGCTTAGCCTGCCCGTGGCACCGCCACCGCGCCGCACCGACCATTACATTTTCGACCACAGTTCATGCTCGCCCAACAAAAACAAGAGATCGTTGCCCTGTTCCAGGCCGCATTGGCCCCCATCGTCGCCGGCAGCGACCTCAGCCCTAATGTTGTCCTCGAACGTCCGCGCGATCCGTCGCACGGCGACATCGCCTGCAACATCGCCATGCAGCTGGCCAAGCCGCTCAAGACGAACCCGCGCGAACTGGCCACCCGCCTCGTCGCCGCGCTGCTGGCCGATCCGAAGGCCGCGGGCCTCGTGGAATCGGCCGACGTGGCCGGCCCGGGCTTCATCAACCTGCGCGTGGCGGCGGCCGCCAAGCAGTCCGTCGTGCGCTCCGTGCTGCAGCAGGGCGACGCCTTCGGCCGCGGCGACTCCGGCACCGACCACCACGTGATCATCGAATTCGTGTCCGCCAACCCGACCGGCCCCCTGCACGTGGGCCACGGCCGCCAGGCGGCGCTGGGCGACGCGCTGTCGTCGCTGTTCGAATCGCAGGGCCACCAGGTCACGCGCGAGTTCTACTACAACGACGCCGGCGTGCAGATCGCCACGCTGGCCACGTCCGTCCAGGCGCGCGCCCGCGGCTTCAAGCCGGGCGACGCCGAGTGGCCGGAATCCGCGTACAACGGCGACTACATCGCCGATATCGCCGCCGACTTCCTGGCGAAGAAGACCGTGGCGGCCAGCGATGGCCAGCCCGCCACCGGCAGCGGCGACATCGACGACATCGAATCGATCCGCCGCTTCGCCGTGACCTACCTGCGCAACGAGCAGGACCAGGATTTACAAGCGTTCGGGGTCAGGTTCGACAACTACTATCTCGAGTCGTCGCTGTACACCGACGGCAAGGTCGACGCGGCCGTGCAGGCCCTGGTCGACGCCGGCGTGACCTACGAACAGGACGGCGCCCTGTGGCTCAAGACGACGGACTATGGCGACGACAAGGACCGCGTGATGCGCAAGTCCGACGGCACCTACACGTATTTCGTGCCGGACGTGGCGTACCACATCCAGAAGTTCAAGCGCGGCTTCGACCAGGCCATCAA
>JBJMVU010000398.1:0-2725 GCA_045810485.1 Massilia sp.
ATAATTCTCATTATACTGGGCGTTCTTGCGTTCGTAAATGAGAACCATTATTATCTAGGCTCAACCGCAACAATCCCTCCCATGTCTCCCGCATACCTCCGCCGCTGGTCCTGGATCCATACCTGGAGCAGCCTCGTTTGCACCGTCTTCATGCTCCTGCTATGCCTGACGGGCCTGCCGCTGATCTATCACCACGAGATCGGCCACCTGCTCGGCAACGACATCGAGGCGCCGGCGCTGCCGGCCGGGCTGCCGCCGGCCAGCCTCGACCGCGTGATCGCCGCAGGCCACGCGCGCTATCCCGACAAGGTCATGATGTACATGTCGCAGGAACCGGACGAGCCGGCCCTGTGGTTCCTGACGATGGGAGCGCATGCGAACGACCCGGATTTCAAGAGCATCGCCATCGACGCGCGCACCGCGCGATTCGTCGGCGAGCCGCCGATCGAGGGCGGCGGCGTCATGCAATTCCTCTTCCACCTGCACGTCGACCTGTTTGCCGGTGTATGGGGCAAGCTGTTCCTCGGTGTCATGGGATTGCTGCTGCTCGTGGCCATCGTGTCCGGCGTCGTGCTGTACGCGCCCTTCATGCGCAAGCTGGAGTTCGGGACCGTCCGGCAAGGCCGCACGGCGCGCCTGAAATGGCTCGACCTGCACAACCTGCTGGGCATCGTCACGCTCGCGTGGGCGCTCGTCGTGGGCGCGACCGGTGTCGTGAACACGCTGGCCGACGTGCTGCTGAAGGTCTGGCAGGCGACGGAGATCGCCGAGATGACGACACCGTACGCGGGCCAGGCCGCACCGACCACCCTGGCACCGATGGAGACGACGGTGCGCCATGCGGAGCGCGCGGCGCCCGGCATGCGCGTCGGCTTCATCGCCTTTCCCGGCACGCCGTTCGCCAGCCCGCACCACTACGGCGTGTACATGCACGGCGACGCGCCGCTGACGTCGCGGCTGTATCAACCGGTGCTGGTCGACGCGCAGACGGCCGCCGTCACCGACCGCCGCGACCTGCCGTGGTATCTCAAGACCCTGTTGCTGTCGCAGCCGCTGCACTTCGGCGACTACGGCGGCGCGGGCATGAAGCTGGTGTGGGCGCTGCTCGACGTGGCGACGATCATCGTGCTGGGCAGCGGGCTGTACCTGTGGCTGCGGCGCGGGCGCGCGGTGGCGCGTCCCGCGCGCGCGCGGACGGACGTGGCGCCCGCGCTGGTACGGGAAGGAGACATGCGATGAGTGAGCAATCCGCTTCGTTCCGCCGCCTGTGGGGCATGCCGCTGCTGCTCGGTGCAGCGACCGTGTTCGGCCTCGTCGCGGGATTGCTGGAGGACGGCGTGTGGGACGCGGTCGCCGCGGGCGCGCTGGCGCTGCCCGTGGTGGTCGGCGCCTGGCATGCGTTCCGGCCCGCGCGCCCTGTCGATCCGGCGAGGTGACGGCCGCGCCGGCGCGTGCGACGATCGCCATCCCTGAGCGACGACGAGGAGGCGGCACGTGACAGCATCCATCCAACGGCTGGCCGCATGCATGGCGCTGTGCGCGGCAACTGCGGCGCATGCCGCCGATTTTGCCGCGCACGCGCTGGCCCGGCCGGAAGGCGAGCGCCGCTACCTCGTGCTCGATCCGGGCCCGCCGGCCGGGGCGGTCCAACGTCCCGTGGTCATCCTGCTGCACGGCCATGGCGAAGCGGCCGCCGCGGTCCTGGGGCGGGCCGCCTTCGCCGGCTATACGCCGCGCGACTGGGCGAAGGTGGCGGAGCGCGAACACCTGCTCCTCATCGCGCCGGAGGGCGTGAAGGGCAGCGACGGCAAGGTCGCGTGGAACGACTGCCGCGGCGATGCCACCACCAATGCCACCACCGACGACGTCGGCTTCATCGGCGCGCTGATCGACAAGGCCGTGGCGGACTTCAACGTCGATCCGCGTCGCGTGTATGTGTTCGGCTTCTCGAACGGCGGTGGCATGGCGTACCGGCTCGGGATCGAACTGGCGCCACGGCTCGCGGCCATCGGCGTGCAGAGCGCCCTGATGCCGGCGCGCAGCCGCTGTGCGGCGCCGGCGCGGCCGGTCTCCGTGTTCATCCTGCACGGCACCGCCGACCCGATCGCGCCGTACGCCGGCGGCGACGTCGGCAACTGGCTCGCGCGTGGACGCGGCTCCGGCCTGAGTGCGGAGGCGACGGTGGCGGCGTGGCGCGAGGTGAACGGCCTGTCCGACACGGCGGACGTCTTCCGTTTCCCGCACCTGCGCGCCGACGATCCGACGACGGCCACGCGCATGGTGTGGGGCCTGGACCCCGCCGGCGTGCAGGTCGAGTTCCTGCGCATCGACGGCGGTGGCCACGTGCATGCGTCGAAGGACGAGGAACTGCCCTGGCTGCTGAAGAAGATCCTCGGTCCGATGAACCACGACGTCGACACGGCCGAGGAAGCCTGGCGCTTTTTCCGCACCAGGACCAGGTGACGCGGCGCGCATGCATACGCGCGGCCTGATTCCCGTGCCTTAATTCTCGGTTAAGTCAGTGCGCGTATAACATCGGCAAAGCGACAAGAACACAACCACGAGCGGGAGACCTGAATGAAGAACTGGGCGCGCAACAACAAGGGCTTTCTGGCGTTCCTCGTCCTGTTCGGCGTGTTCCGCACGGCGGTGGCGGACTGGAATCCGATTCCGTCCGCGTCGATGCATCCGAACCTGCTGGAGGGCGACGTCGTGCTCGTGAACC
>JBJMVU010000399.1:0-4078 GCA_045810485.1 Massilia sp.
CGCTCGCGGCCCACCAGAACTCGCAGAACACGACGAGGCGCGCGCGCGGAAAGACGTCCTTGACGAACAGGGCCTCGCCCCAACCGGGGTGGCACACGACGACGTCGGGCACGAAGCCTTCCTGCTGCAGCGCCACGCACGCGCGCGCGACGGCCTGGCCGCGGCGCACGCATCCTTCGAAATGGCGCAGGTAGTGATGGGTCTTGTCGCCCGGACCGTCCGGCCTCGCGTAACCGATCGCGCGCACCTTCGGTCCCATCGGCTCGCGCCGCACCGCAGTCTCTTCGCCGATCGCGACGACGTCGTAGTCGGGCCGCGTCTGCAGATACCGCATCAGCCGGCGAAACTGGCCCGGCAGATTCTGGTGGATGAAGAGGACTCGGATCATGACGTTCGATTCGCGCGACGACGACGACAAGTTGGAATTGAACGCATGATAGCCTCAGACTTCACCGAGTGGCGCGACGCACGTGCAAAATCGTGACGAATGCGTGCGTTGGACCACGCAAGAAGGCCTCAGCGTGTCATCGAAGGTACGCGCTAACGGTCCGCGATGGCGATCGCGGACCAGTGCACATCGACCACCGGCGTGCGCGTTGCGCGGTCGCGGCGGTAGCTGTGGAAGGTCCAGCGTCCGTCGGCGCGCGCGTGGCACATCGTGCATTCGCCGCGGCCCGCCACGGCCTCTACGCCCGCGCGTTCGAGCTGGCGGCGCACGATCGCGGGCAGGTCGAGCCGGCGCGGCCGCGGCGCGACGAAGCCGGGCGCGAAGTCCCAGCGCTCGACGAAACCGTCGATCACCTCCTGCCCCACTTCGTAGCAGCACGCGCGCGCGGCCGGGCCGAGCGTCGCGATCCAGTCGCCGGGATCGCCGCCGCGCGCGCGCACGAGGTCCGCGAACGCCTCGACGATGCCGCCCAGCGCGCCGCGCCAGCCCGCATGCAGCGCGGCCACTTCGCGCCCGTCGCGCCGCGCCAGCAGCACCGGCACGCAGTCGGCGGTGGCGATGGCCAGCAACAGGCCGGGCCGGCTTGTCAGCATGCCGTCGGCCTCGCCGCAATCCTCGTTCGCCGCCGTCACGACCGCGATGCGCGTGCCGTGGCGCTCGTGCTGGACGGGGCGGCGCGGCCAGTAGCCGGGGAGCAGCACGGCCATGTCGTCATGGCGCGTGCCGAAGCCGTGCACGATGGCGGGGTGGTCGAGGAACGGACTGGTGAACATGGCGGACTGCGGAGGCGAGGTGACGACGTGGCGGCAGCATAGCATGCGTCGTGCGCGATGGTGCTGTACCTGTTCAGGGACGAGCGCTTCGGCGACACCAGCTTTTTCAAACCGAAGGTGCCGGCGCACGAGATCACGGCCCTGGAGAACATCTGAGGCGCCGCGAACGGACCGGTGAGGCGATGCCGGACGTGCCGCCGACCTTCGCGATCGCGTCGAGCCGCCACTTCGAGAAGGTGCTGCCGGTCGAACCGCGCACGGGGCGATTGACGGCGAGTGCGTTTTTCGAGTTGCGCATGGCGGCGGGCTAGGAAATTTCCCGCACTAAATGTAGCCCATGCACTCGGTCTCCCAGTACGGCGGATCGCCGAACGCTTCCGTCAACCACGCGCCCAGTGCGCGCAGCTTCGCGGACGGATGCTGGCCGTCCGCGTGCGCCATATAGATGTATTCCTGTTCGGCCTCGACGCCGACGTCGATGACGCGCAGCGTCCCCGCCCTGAGTGCGCCGCTGACGATGAAGATCGGCAGCAGTGCGATGCCCAGCCCGGCGAGCGCCGCGTCGCGCATCATGTCGCCATTGTTCAGCACCATGCCGGGCCGTCCGCGCACGATGCGGGTCTCGCCCTGCTGCGCGAAGCGCCAGTCGGCCCCGCCGCGGTGCATATAAAGGATGCCGCGGTGGCCTTCGAGTTCCTCGGGCGAACGGGGCGCGCCGTGCCGGTCCAGGTAGGCGGGCGCGGCGACGAGCACGCGGCGGCTGGTCGCCAGCCGCCATGCGACGAGGTAGGTATCCGCGACCGGGCCGTGGCGGATGACGGCATCGAATCCGTCCGAGGTCGCGTCGACCCGGCGGTCGTCCAGTTCCAGCGTCAGCTGGATGTCGGGGTGCTGCGCGAGAAACGGATAGAGCGCGGGGCCCAGGTGCATGCGGCCGAACGTCACGGGCGCGGAGATGCGCAGCGGACCGCTCAGCTTCCCGCGCCGCTCGGCCAGGTCGGCCGCGGCCTCCTGCACGTCGCGCACGATGCGCGCGGCGCGTGCGAGGAAGGCGGCGCCGTCCTCGGTGAGCGAAAGCTTGCGAGTGGACCGCTGCAGCAGATTCGCGCCGAGCGACCGTTCCAGCTCGACGAGGCGCTCGCTGACGACGGAACGCGACACGCGCAGCCGGCGCGCCGCTTCGCTCAGGGAACCGCTTTCGGCCACCGTGACGAACGTGGCGATGCCTTCCAGTTTCATGGCCGTTCCCCTCTTTGTTCGGCGTTTCCGAATTGCTGTTGCGGTATTTGGTGACTAGTCCGGCTGCTCATCCTAAACCATACTGGCTTCCACCCCAACGCCCATCAACGCAGGAGATTCCCATGTTCCCACGCATCGCAACGGCCGCGGCCGCCCTTTCACTGTCGCTGGCGCTCAGCCATCCCGCAAGCGCCGCCGTCCAGCCCTTCCCGCCCGCGTTCAAGGCGCAGACCATCCAGGCCGGCGACGCGGCCCTGCACGTGGTCTCAGGCGGCAAGGGCCCCGCCGTCGTGCTGCTGCACGGTTTCGGCGACACCGGCGCCATGTGGTCGCCACTGGCCGCCCGCCTGGCGGCAAACCATACCGTCGTCGTGCCGGACCTGCGCGGCATGGGCCTGTCTTCCCACCCGGCCGGCGGCTACGACAAATGGACGCAGGCCGGCGACGTCCGCGCCGTCCTCGACAGGCTCGGCATCGACCACGCCGTCGTCGTCGGGCACGACATCGGCACGATGGTCGCCTTCGCCTACGCCTCCCGCTATCCCGATAAAACGGACCGCCTCGTGGTCATGGATGCCCCCGTGCCCGGGATTCCGCCGTGGGAACAGATCCTCCGCAATCCGCTGCTGTGGCATTTCTCGTTCGGCGGCCCGGACGCCGAGCGCCTCGTCGCCGGCCGCGAGCGCATCTACCTGGACCGCTTCTGGAACGAATTCGCCGGTGACCCGAAGAAGGTCGACGAAGCGACCCGGTCTTATTATGCGAAGCTGTACGCCCGCCCGGGCGCCATGCATTCGGCCTTCGCGCAATTCCTCAGCTTTCCCAAGGATGCCGAGGCCAACCAGAAAGTCGTCGCCCACAAGCTGCCCATGCCCGTGCTGGCGATCGGCGGCGCCAAGTCGTTCGGCGCCAACGAGGCGGTCGTGATGCGCAATGCGGCCACCAACGTGACCGAAGTGGTCATCCCGGATGCGGGGCACTGGCTGATGGAAGAGGCGCCGGAGGCGACCATGAAGGCGATCCAGGGGTTTGTCGACAAAGAATAAGAGGCTGTGTTCGCCAAATGACCGCGAACACAGCCAAACAAAAAAACCCGCCGGGTGGCGGGTTTGATCATGCGTGGGCGGACGATCCGGATCAGTCCCAGTTCAGCGCGCCACCGGTCTGGTACTCGGTCACGCGCGTCTCGAAGAAGTTACGCTCCTTCTTCAGGTCGATCATCTCGCTCATCCACGGGAACGGGTTTTCCTCGTGCGGGAACAGCGCGTCGAGGCCGATCTGGACGGCGCGGCGGTTGGCGATGAAGCGCAGGTAGCCCTTGAACATCGCTGCGTTCAGGCCCAGCACGCCGCGCGGCATCGTGTCTTCGGCGTAGCGGTATTCCAGGTCGACGGCCTGCAGGAACAGGCCCTTGATCTCTTCGCGGAATTCCGGCGTCCACAGCTGCGGGTTTTCCATCTTGATCGTGTTGATCAGGTCGATGCCGAAGTTGCAGTGCATCGACTCATCGCGCAGGATGTACTGGTACTGCTCGGCGGCGCCGGTCATCTTGTTCTGGCGGCCCAGCGCGAGGATCTGCGTGAAGCCGACGTAGAAGAACAGGCCTTCCATCAGGCAG
>JBJMVU010000400.1:0-9998 GCA_045810485.1 Massilia sp.
GTGGTCGAACCCTGCGGCGCGGGCCTGCTCGCGCGCGCTCTCGTCGCCCCAGCCGGTCAATGCGATGAGCAGTGGCTGCGGCTGGAAGCGCGGATCGGCACGGATGCGCCTGGCCACCTCGTAGCCGGAGATGTCGGGCAGGTCGATGTCGACGAAGGCCACGTCGGGCCGCTGGCGCGCGGCCAGCGCGAGCGCGGACCGGCCGTCCGCCGCCGTCATCACCGTGCAGCCGCGCGACTGCAGCAGCGCGCAGGTCATGTCGCGCAGGTCGTCATTGTCTTCCACCAGAAGCACGCGCCGGCCCGGCGCGACCGGCGCCGCATCCGCATCGGCGCCGCCGTCCGCGCCGGGGCCGGCGAGCGCCGCGCGCGCCAGCGGCAGGCGCACGGTGAACGTGCTGCCCTGCTGCGGCCCGCCGCTGGCGACGGCCACGCTGCCGTGCTGCTGCTCGACGAGCGACTTGACGACGGCCAGTCCGATGCCGAGCCCGCCCTGCGCGCGGCTGAGGACCTTGCCCTGCACGAACACGTCCCAGATGCGGGGCAGCAGGTCGGCGTCGATGCCCTTGCCGTTGTCGGCCACGACCAGCTCCGCCATGCCGGGCCCGGGCGCCAGGCGCACCGCCACGCGGATCCAGCCGCCCGCCTGCGTGTACTTGGCGGCGTTCTCGATCAGGTTGCCGATCACCTGCTGCAGCCGGTTCGGGTCGCAGCAGACCCACACGGGCTCCAGGTCCAGCTCGACGGTGTGCTCGGCCGTCGTGCCCTGTGTCTGCAGGGTCAGCGCCACATCGCGCACGGCGGCGGCCAGGTCGAGCGGCACCGGCGCCAGCGCCACGCGGCCGCTGAGCACGCGGTTGGCGTCCAGCAGCTCGTCGACGAGGTGGGCCAGGTGGCGGCTCTGGCGCCCGATGATCTGGTGCGCGCGCTCGGCCGCCTGGCCGCTGGCGCCCATCTGGATCAGGGCGATCGCGGAACTGATGGCGCCCAGCGGATTGCGCAGCTCGTGGCCCAGCATCGCGAGGAATTCGTCCTTGGCGCGGTTTTGCGCCTCGGCGATGCCGCGCGCGGCCTGGGCCTCGGCCAGGTGGCGCTGGCGCGCGGCGTCGAGCCGGATCAGGCGGCTGGACACCGCGTGCAACACCTTCTGCAGCGCGTTCAGTTCCGTGATGCGCAGATCGGCCGGCGGCGGCAGCCAGCCGTCGACCATGCCTTCGGTGGCGGCGCCCAGGTATTCGGTGGCGCGCAGCAGGCGGCGCGCGAACAGCAGCGCGCCCACGCACGCCAGCGCCACGGCGCACAGGAGGGTCCCGGCCGTGAGCGAGACGGCGTGCGCGGCCGTCGCTTCCAGCTCCGCCACCGGCACGCCGACGGCGGCCGTCCAGCCGGACAGCGACGACCGCGCCAGCGCCGCGTACATCGGCACGCCCTCGCGGCTGTCGCTGCGCACGATGCCCGTGCCGGCGCGCAGGGCCGCCAGCATCTCGGGCCGGGGTGGCCGGGCCACAAACTCGGCCCACCCGCGGTTGCGCGCGATGGTGCTGCCGGTGCGATCGAACACCGTGATCAGCCAGGAAGGCTGCACATCCCTGGGCAACCTGTCGTTCAGGTAGTCCGCGTAGACCCGCTGCGCGAGCACCATGCGCCTCCCGCCGTCCAGCGCCACCGGCGTCAGGGCCGCGACGACATAGCGGCGCGACGTGCTGCCGAGCACCAGGTCGGTGACGGACGGCGCCCCGCGTTGGAGCGCGGTGCGCACCCGCAGGCGCGTGTCGGCCGTGGGCTCCGCGGCGACCGTGCCGAATGGACGGCTGGTGTTGAACACCTGGGTGCCGTCGGCGCGGAGCAGCACGGTATGGCGGGCGCTGCCGGCGTTGGCGCGCGCCGCCTGGCTGTAGAACGTCGCGTAGTCGCCTCGGGACAGGGCGAGCGACGTCGTCAGCGCCTGCCCGCTGGCCAGCGCGGCCGTGAGTTCCCGGTCCATCGTCAGTACCGTGGCGCGCGCCAGTTCCTGCATGCTGCGCAGCACGGCCTGGCGTTCCGCATCGAGCAGCAACCGGATGGCGATCGCCGATCCCAGGATCACGGGCAGGAAGACGACGGCGGCCAGCAGGGCCAGATGCGTGCGAACTCTCATGGTTTCCGATGACGAAAATCCGAATCTTCTGATTGTATCTTCAGCAAGATTGAAAGAGATCGCCCGCACGCAAAAAAACGCATATCGCCTGTAAGTACGGGGTTTTCCCGAGTTGCACGATCCCTTTCTCTGGCGTAGCATCCACGCTTCGCCGGGCTCACGAGGCCGCCGGCATGCTCCCCTGGAAAGTCATGAAACCCGAGATCCCACCCCTCCCCACGCAATCCCGTTCGTTCCTCACCATCGCCCTGATCGAGATGTGGGAACGCTTCGGCTACTACGGCATGCAGGCGCTGATCGTGTACTTCATGGTCCAGCGCCTCGGCTTCGACGACAGCCGCGCCAACCTCGTCTGGAGCGCCGCCGCCGCGCTGATCTACGTGTCGCCCGCGATCGGCGGCTGGATCGGCGACAAGGTCCTCGGCACCAAGCGCTCGATGGTGCTGGGCGCCCTCGTCCTCACGGTCGGCTACGCGCTGATGGCCGTCCCCACCGAGAACACGTGGTTCCTGTTCGGCGCGCTGGGCGTCATCGTCGTCGGCAACGGCCTGTTCAAGCCGAACACCGCGAACCTCGTGCGCAAGATCTACGAAGGCGACGACTCGAAGATCGACAGCGCCTTCACCCTGTACTACATGGCCGTGAACGTCGGCTCGACGATCTCGATGCTGGCCACGCCCTGGATCAAGGATTACGTGAACGCCACGTACGGCGGCGAGCTCGGCTGGCACATCGCGTTCGGCGCGTGCAGCGTCGGCCTCGTGGTCGGCCTGTTCAACGTGGCCATCATGCGCGCGACGATCGCCCATGTGGGGTCGCTGCCGGACGAGCGTCCGCTCGACGTCGGCAAGCTCGTCGCCGTGCTGGCGGGCGCAATCGTGATGGTCGGCGTGTCGGCCGTGATCCTCGAATACCAGACGCTGGCCCGCATCTTCGTCTACCTGGCCGGCCTCGTCGTGCTGGGCATCTTCATCCACCTGATCCGGAACAGCGCGCCGAACGAGCGCGCCGGCCTGACGGCGGCCCTCGTGCTGACCCTGCAGTCCGTGTTCTTCTTCATCTTCTACCAGCAGATGTCGACGTCGCTGTCGCTGTTTGCGCTGCGTAACGTCGACCTGGAATTCAACCTGCTCGGCACGCACCTGTTCGACTGGTCGCCGGCCCAGTTCCAGGCGCTGAACGCCATCTGGATCATGGTGCTGTCGCCCGTGCTGGCGTGGGCCTACAACGCCGCCGGCCGCAGCGGCAAGGACCTGTCGATCGCCGGCAAGTTCGCGCTGGGCTTCTTCGCGGTGGCGCTCGGCTTCTTCGCGTACGGCGTGGCGGGCGCGTTCGCCGTCGGCGGCAAGACGTCGTCGTGGGTGATGGTCGCGGGCTACGGCCTGTATTCGCTGGGCGAACTGCTCGTCTCGGGCCTCGGCCTCGCGATGGTGGCGCGCTACGTGCCGATCCGCATGAGCGGCTTCATGATGGGCGCCTACTACGTCGCCACCGGCATCTCGCAATACCTGGGCGGCGTCGTCGCCAACCTGGCCAGCGTGCCGAGCGACGTGACGGACCCCGTGCTGACCTTGCCCATCTACACGAGCCTGTTCAACAGACTGGGGGTCGGCGCGCTGGTCTGCACGGCCATCGCGCTCGCCGTGCTGCCGCTGATGCGCCGCCTGTCGGCCACGCATCACGCGCACAATTGATCGCATGACGGTCCTGACGAGCCCCCGATTGCGCTACGAGCCCCTCGACGATCGCCACGTCGAGGGCATGCAGGCGATGAATCGCGATCCCGAGGTGATGCGCTACCTGCTGGGCCGGCCGGAAACACCGGACGAGACGCGCGCCATGATCGCCCGCGTGCGCACGCGCTGGGCCGAGTGGGGCTACTCGTGGTGGGCGCTGATCGATGCCGTCAGCGGCGAGCTCGTCGGCGCGGGCGGCATCCAGCACCTGGGCCGCGACCGCGCCAACCCGCACGAGATCGGCTGGCGCCTGCGCCGCGCCAGCTGGGGCCTCGGCTTCGCGACGGAAGCGGCGCGCACGATGGCGGAGCACGCCTTCACCGTGCTGGACGCGCCCCGGCTGTGCGCCGTGCGCCACCCGGACAACACGGCGTCGCTGCGCGTGATGGACAAGCTCGGCATGCGCTGTACCGGGATGGAAGAATGGGACGGCGCGGTCGTGCCCGTTCATGAACTGGTGCGCGCGGACTGGCGTACCCAATCCGCATATTTCTGATTCTCATCAGGAAGTGACGCGACAACTGCCTTAAGCTGGCCTGGATTCCATCAACCGAACCAGGAGGCCAGCATGCGTACGTCGTTTGCAATTTCCCGTCTGATCCTGTCCACGCTCTTGCCCGCGCTTCTGGCGCTGCCGGGCGCGGCCGCACTCGCCGATCCGTTGTACTCGGTCACCCTGCTGGGCGGCACCGGCAGCACCGCCACCGACATCAACCGCTGGGGCGACGTCGTCGGCAACATCACCAGCGCCGGCGTCACGCACGGCTTTCTCAATGCCGGCGGCAGCTACGCCGACCTCGGCACGCTGGGCGGCGCGACCAGCAACGCGAACGGCATCAACGACGCCCGCCAGATCGTCGGCGGGTCGGACAATGCCTCGGGCCAGTTCCACGCCTACCTGTACGGCAGCGGCGGCATGAGCGACCTCGGCACCCTGGGCGGCAACCGCAGCGAAGCGTTCGCCATCAACAACGCCGGCACGATCGTCGGCGACGCCGGCAACGGCGATCCGGCCACGTTCGGCTTCGGGCAGGCGTTCAGCTATGCGGGCGGCGCGATGCACACGCTCGGCACCCTGCCCGGCGGCCTGGGCAGCAATGCCTATGCGATCAACCAGCCGGGCCTGGTGGGCGGCGCGTCGTTCGAGGGCCCGTTCACCGTGCCGGAATACCCGTTCCACGCGGTGTTGTTCAGCGGCGGCGCCGTGAACAAGGTCGGGGTGTCGGACATCGGCGACAGCGCCGTCTACGGCCTGAACGACGCCGGACTGGCCGTCGGCGGCCTCCCGTCCACCGAGCTCGCCCACGGGTCGCACGCCTTCCTGTACGACCACGGCGCGCTGACCGACCTCGGGATCCTCGACCTGACGGCCCCCGACGACAGCATCGCGCTCGACATCAACAACCACGGGCAGATCGTCGGCCGGGCCGCCGTGTCGGTCGATCCCGACCACTATGGCTACCACGGCTTCCTGTGGACGGGTTCCGGCCTCGTCGACCTGAACACCCTGATCGATCCGGCGTCGGGCTGGGTGATCACGGACGCTTCCGGCATCAACGACGCCTCGCAGATCGCGGCGACGGCCTGCTTTGGCGGCGTCACCGGCGATTGCCGCGCGGTGCGCCTCGACCTCGTGCCGGCCGTGCCGGAACCGGGCAGCTGGGCGATGCTGGGGCTCGGGCTGGGCCTCGTCGGCGCGCTGAAACGGCGGGCTCGCGGCGTGCCGCTTAGTGCTGCCTTAGTGCTGCCTGAGTGCTGCCTTAGTGCTGCCTGAGTGCTGCCTGAGTGCCGGCTGATTGCCGGCTCAGGCGCCGTCTTCGGCCAGCTCGCCGGTGCGGCGCTGCGCCAGCGACTCCAGCAGCGCCGCCAGTTCCGGCGGCGCGGGCGGTTTGACGAGGTGGGCGCAGAAGCCGGCGCCGAGCGAACGCGCGCGGTCTTCCGGCTGGCCGTAGCCGGACAGGGCGATGAAGTCGGTGTCCAGGGATCCGAGCGGCGTCGCGCTCCAGTCGTATGCGTGGATCAGGCGCCCCAGCTCGCCCGCCGACGCCAGAAAGCCGGGAGGCGGCGCCCCGTCCGCATGCGGCACGTCGGCCCGGTGTCCCATCATCCCTCCGCGTCGTTCGGTTGCAGCCAGGCAAATGTCAGGCACAATAGTTACGACTGTAACACGGCATGGCGAATGGCCCGCGCAAGATTGTCCGCACCCGCATTGGCAAAACGGTTCGCGTTGTTGCAAACTGGAAATATGTTATATTTGCCACATTCCGGCCGACACCCCGCCGGCGCCACGTCAACGCCCATGTATCGTCTATCGTTCGTCCAACCTGCCCTGGCCGTCGTGGCCTGCCTGTTTGCCGCCGGCGCCGCCCGCGCCGCGCCGGCGCCGGAATACAATTTTTCGCCGGTCAACCAGTACAACCTGCAGGTGTCGGCAGGCTTCTGGAATCCGATCGTCCGCTACGTGTCGCAGAAGAGCGGCGTCCGGCTGAACCTCAAGCTGGGCCGCACGTCGGCGGACACGACGAGCTACGTGCTCGCGCGCGAGGTCGACTTCGCGTTTACGAACCACCTGTTCAGCCCGGACCGCACGCGGATGGGCTGGACCGTGTTCGGCCGCCGCAACGCGCCGCCCGTGCGCGCGCAGATCGTCGTGCCGGCCGATTCACCCGTGATGGGCCTGGCGCAACTGGCCGGCGAGCCCGTCGCCTTCCCCGGGCCGGAAGCGATGGTCGCGTACAAGGTGGCGTACGCGCAGCTGCAGCGCCGGAACATCCCCGTCGACGTCATCTTCGCAGGCAATATGGATGCCGCCTTCACCCAGCTGTTCGCGGGCAAGGCGGCTGCCGTCGGCGCGAATTCCCAGCTCGTGCAGAACTACCACGGCCGCGAGCGCAAGTCGTTTCGCGTGCTGTGGAGTTCCGAGCCGTTCAACGACCTGGCGCTGATGGTGTCGCCGCGCGTGCCGGCCGACGATGTCCGCGCCGTCGCCGGGGCCTTCTTCGGCATGGACAAGGATCCGGAAGGCCGCCGCATCCTCGCGGCCGCGGCGGAACTCGTGCATGCGCAGGCGCCCGTTTCCTTCGTCGCCGCCAGCGACGCCGATTACGCCAGCTACCGCGCGTTCTACGCGGATGCGCCGCTGAACGTGCGCTGACCGATGACCCTCCCTCGTTCGCTGTTACGCTCGCCGTTGCGCTTCCTGCGTGCGATCCCGGCACTGCCGCGCTCCCTCGTCGGCCGCGTGTTCACCGTGTTCAGCCTCACCCTGCTGCTGTCGATGGGCACCGGCCTGGGCCTGTTCTACCGCTACCAGTTCCTGCAGCACATCGAAGAGACGCAGGACACGGCGCTGACGCTCGTCGAAGTGGCGACGCAGACGATCGAGGACAGCGTCGTCATCGGCGACTACGACACGGTCAAGCGCACCCTGGGCAAGATGCTGTTCCAGTCGCCGTTCAAGCGCGCCGAATTCATCGACGTGGGGGGCGGCACGATCCGCGTGGAGGCGCCGCGCGTGACGCGCGCGCTGGCGCCGCGCTGGCTGACGGCCCGTATCGCCAACAAGCTGTACGACGTCAACCGCATCGCCAACGTGGGGGGCAAGGACTACGGCGTCGTGCGCCTGCAGTTCGACGAGGACAAGCTGGCGGCCCAGTTGTGGAGCCTCGTGCTGGAGACGGCCGGCGTGGCGTTCGTCGTGTTCGTCGGCAGCGTCGTCCTGATGCGCGCCCTGGTGCGCCGCTGGCTCGACAACCTCGGGCGCCTGCGCTCGTTCGAGCACGACGTGGCCGCGGGCCGCGTCACGGCCGAGGCGGCGCTGCTGGCCGATGCGCCGACCGAGATCCAGGAAGCGATCCGCGCCGTCAACCGCAGCGCGGCCAGCCTGCGCGACCAGTTCGGCCAGCGCATCGACTCGCTGATGAACTCCCTCATGCAGCACAAGAGCGCGATGGACCAGGCCGCGATCGTGTGCGAGGCCGACGCGGCCGGCGTCATCACCGGCGTCAACGACCTGTTCGTGACGAGCAGCGGCTTCACCCGCCCCGAGGTCGTGGGCCAGCGCCTGGGCGACGTCGGCCGCCCGGCCGGCGCGCGCCTGCCGTGGCAGCCGTCGGACCGCGTGTGGAACGGCGAGGTCGTGATCGCGGGCCGTCATGGCCGGCGCCACTGGTACCGCACCATCGTGCCGATGTTCGGCGCGAACGGCGCGGTCGAGCGCTACATCTGCATCGACATCGACATCACGGAACGCAAGGAATTCGAGCGCACGATCGTCGAGAACGCGCAGCGCCAGACCCTGATCGCGGAACTCGGACGCAAGGCGCTGGCCGCGAACGGCCTCGACGAACTGTTCGCGGACGCCGCCGACGCCGCCGCGCGCGGCCTCGGCGCGTCGTGCGCGGCGCTGTTCGAAGCGGCGCCGGACGGCATGCTGGTGCGCGCCGGCGCCGGCCGGCTGGCCCAATCGACGGGCCTGGAACTGCCCTGCCCACACGGCGATCCAGCTGTCGCCTACGCGCATGTCGCCGACGCGCATGTCGCCTACGCGCCTGTCGCCGATGCCGCCCTGCGCACCTGGTTCGCGCCGCTGGCGGCGCTGCACGGCATCGACACCGGCATCGACACGGCCATCGTCTGCGGCGAGCGCACGTTCGGCCTGCTGGGCGTGTACGCCGAGCGCCCGCGCCGCTTCGGCGCCGACGACGCCAGCTTCCTGCACGGCGTGGCCAACATCCTCGCCACCGCCGTCGAGCGCCAGGAAGCGCGCAACCGCCTCACTTACCTGGCCCAGTACGACCCGCTCACGAGCCTGCCGAACCGGCGCCGCCTGGCGCACAGCCTCGAAGAGGCCATCACCGCGGCGGCGCGCGCGGGGAGCCGCGCGGCCGTCATGTTCATCGACCTGGACCGCTTCAAGAAGGTCAACGACATGCTGGGCCACGGCGTCGGCGACCAGCTGCTCGTGCAGGCCGCGAAGCGCCTGTCGGCCTGCGCGCGCGCGGGCGACGTCGTGGCGCGGCTGGGCGGCGACGAATTCGCCGTCGTGCTGCCCGCGCTGGACGACGACGGCGTCGCGGCGGGCATCGCGGCGCGCGTCATCGAGGCGCTCGCGCAGCCGTTCTATCTCGCGGGCCAGCAACTGTTCGTGTCGGCCAGCGTGGGCGTCGCCAAGTATCCCGAAAACGGCCGCGACGCCGAGACGCTGCTGAAGAACGCCGACACCGCGATGTACGGCGCCAAGAACGGCGGCCGCAACAACTACCAGTTCTACGTCGCCGAGATGCACGAGAACGCGACGCAGCGCCTGCAGACGGAAACGCAACTGCGCCAGGCGCTGGAGCGCGGCGAATTCCTGCTGCACTACCAGCCGAAGCTCGACCTGGCGACGGGCACGATCAGCGGCTTCGAGGCGCTGCTGCGCTGGAACCATCCGCAGCGCGGCCTCGTGCCGCCGCTGGAGTTCATCGCCATCCTGGAAGACACGGGCCTGATCCTGCCGGTCGGCGAATGGGTGATCGGCGAGGTGTGCCGCCAGCTGAAGGCCTGGCAGGCGGCGGGCCTGGCGGTGCAGCCGGTGGCGATCAACCTGTCCGTACGCCAGTTGCAGCAGGCCGACCTGGCGGGCGCCGTCGAGCGCATCGTCGCGCGCGCCGGCGTCGACTCCGCGCTGCTCGAATTCGAGCTGACGGAATCGATGCTGATGGCGAACCCGGAAGCGGCCGTCGAGATCCTCACGCGCATCAAGGCGCTCGGCATACGCCTGTCGGTGGACGATTTCGTCGTCGCATCCGCGCAGCTCTCGATTCCGCGTACTATTCCACCGGTTTCCCAGGACAACGCTCTCTGGATCGGCGAGCACGTACACCGCAGAAGGGACGGCTCCGAGTTTCCCGCCGCGGTAACGCTCAGTCACATTCGCGACGGCGCTGACAATATCGTCGGACTGGTCATCGGCGTCCGGAATCTCACCGAGGAGCGCAAAGTCGCGGATCACCTCGGCCGCACCGAGAAGCTTGCCGCGATCGGCGAGCTCGTTGCCGGCGTCGCCCACGAGCTGAACAATCCGCTGACCGGCATTTCGACCTTTGCGCAGCTGCTGCTCGAGGACGAGCTCCACGGGGAGCA
>JBJMVU010000401.1:0-6406 GCA_045810485.1 Massilia sp.
AAGAGGTTCGACAGGATCTGCGCCAGGCGGGTGGCGTCGCCGTTCAGGAACACGGGACGGTCCGGCAGGTCGATCGTCAGTTCGTGGCCATGCAGTTCGATGTACGGGCGCACGACTTCCAGTGCGTCGTTGACGACGGCTTTCAGCTCCACGCGGCCGCTCTTGATCGTGAACTTGCCCGTATTGATGCGCGAGACGTCCAGCAGGTCATCGACGAGGCGCACCATCTGGCGCAGCTGGCGTTCCATGATGTCGGTGGCGCGCTGGGTGGCCTGGGCGTCGCCGCTGCGCAGGCGCAGGATGTCCAGGCCCGTGCGGATCGGCGCCAGCGGATTGCGAAGCTCGTGCGCCAGCGTGGCGAGGAACTCGTCCTTGCGGCGATCCCCCAGGCGCAGCGCCTCCTCCGCCCTCTCGCGCACCTGCATCTCGTGTTCGAGCGTCGCATTCGCTTCCTGCAGCGCGTGCGAGCGGCGGCCGATCTCGGCCAGCATGTCGTTGAAGGCGGCGACGAGCACGCCGATTTCTCCGCTGTCGTTGCCCGGGACGCGCAAGGTGAAATCGCGCCGCTGCATCACCTGGCGCGCGACGTTCGTCACGGCCGCGAGCGGGCGCGTGATGGCGGCCTGCAGGCGCGAGGCGACGAGGCCCGCGATCACGAGCGCTCCCAGCATCACGGCGCCGAGGATCGCGCCATAGTTGAGCAGCCTGTCGACGAGTCCGTAGCGTGAGCGCAGGTAGACCGTGCCCACCATCTCGCCGTTTTCCACGATGTTGCGGAACACGGCCACTTCGCTGCCCTCGATCCGATAGCCGGACGGCGCCGGCCGCGCGGGAATCGGCTGGTTCGGGGCGGCCGCGTACGTGGCGAAGCGCGTGCCGTCGCTCGTGTAGATCGCGGCCGCGAGGATCTGCGGACGCACGCGCAGCACCGCGAGATTCTGGCGCGCCGTCTCCTCGTCGTTGAACGTGAGAGCCGGCGCCGTCACGCGCGCCATGATGTCGGCCTGGGTCATCAGGTCGTCCGTCCAGTAACGCTGGAAAGCGCGCAGGTCGAACAGCAACATGGCGACGGAAGCCGCCAACAGCGCGACGAACGTCGTCGATACCGCCATCAGAATCAGTTTGCCGCGGACCGTGCCGCCGTCGCGCACCACCATCATTGCGCTCCTTTCTGCACCCGGTTCGCCACCGTCAGGAGGCGCGAACTGAGTTTGATGCCATTGCGCTCCGCCGCGTCGAGCGCGACGTCGAAGCGGACGCGTTCGTCGACGATGCGGAAATTGATCACACTACCAAGCTGCAAGCCGTTGTCGCACTCGGTGACGACCAGCATCGCACCGGTTGCCTGGTGCACGATGCGCAACACCCGCTGCGGGTCGCTTCCGCCCACGAACAGCAGGTGCACGCGGGCCGCCGCGTCGCTCTCGCGCAGTTCGCGCACTTCGACCGCGCGGCCGTTGACGTTGCGCCCGGCCACCACGCGCGCCAGCTCGACGGCCAGGTCGTCGGCGCCGATCACGCCGATCGTCAGCGGCGCCGCCCCGTCGGCGAAAGCGCTCGCGGGAAAATCGGTATAACCGAGGAATTTGTACAGGAAGGCCGCCTTCACGCGCCGTTCCAGCGGTACGCCGGGCACGGCGCTCTGCGCACACACGGGCGGCGCCAGGCTCGCGCCGGCGCACAGCACGGCCAGCGAGACCAGCGCCCAACCGGCGCAGGACCGGCGCAGGACCCGATTCGTGGATAGCTTCAGTTGACGATACATCGGCCGGATGGCAAACCCTGGACTGGAAACGGTGGCAGGAAGCGCCGGAACTGTCGGCGCCCTACGGAACGGCCGAAAATGGAAGGCCCATGATAGCCGGGTACGGTCGACCATGGCAACGCGGCGCGTATGGGCCGCAACGTGAACGACAGCAAAGCATTTTTAAACATTTTGCTATCGTAGAACATTTTCTTTGGTGCACCAAGAGTGACCCGATTGAAGCGTGCACGGCTGTGTCATTTATAAAAGCAATGACAGACATTGCAAATCTAAATTGGATTTATTTTTTGCGATGCAGCATTATGAACCTGTCTCCTCTATTCTCCTCCAAGGATAGATTCAGCCCGCTCCCGTAGCGGGCTTTTTTTTTGCCCGTGCGCCCCGCACGCGGCCAACTATGCTGTGGTGCAATATCAATAGTGCACGATGTGGTTCTTTTACCACCTCGCTTCCGTCTTTTCCGACTCGAGGCGGGTCGCGCAGTCGTGTCGCCCCCTGCTTACAATTTGCGGTACTATGCATCCTCTTTTCGTTTAGATAACAATATTTACCGCGCTATGCTCGATCCCGGCAGGTCCGCACACTCTTCCAGTTCCTATGACTGGTCCGCTTCCCGGCTCGGCGCGCCGCAGCAGTGGCCGCAGGCGTTGAGGCTGGCCGCCGATGTCATGTTCAACACGCCGCTGCCGCTCCTCCTCGTGTGGGGGCGCGACATGACGGTATTGTTCAACGATGCCTACGGGGCGCTGGCCGGGCCGGCGTACGGACGCATCCCCGGCGGCGGCGTGCCGCCCGTGATGCCGCCCCCGCTGGCGGTGGCGAGCGACGAGCTGCAGCGCGCCTGGGACGGCGAAGCCGCATGCGCCCCGGGCCGTAACCTCATGTTCGCCGGCAGCACCGGCGGCAGCGGCCACTACGACCTGTATTTCACGCCCGTGCGGGGCGACGGCGATACCGTCGCCGGCGTGCTGTGCGCGCTGGCGCCCGCCGCGCCCGTGGCGGACGCGGCGCCCGATGCGGCCGGTCCCCTCCGTATCCTGGTCGTCGAGGACAACGTCGATGCGCAATACCTGGTGTGCGAAATGCTGCGCGCCTTCGGCCACGAGGCGGACGGGGTCGGCCATCCGAACGACGCGCTGGCGCGGCTGGCGGCCGCGCAATACGACGTGTTGTTCACCGACGTCAGCCTGCCGGGCATGTCCGGCGTCGACCTGGCGCGCCAGGCCGTGACGCAGGCCCCCGCGATGCGCGTGATCTTTGCGTCGGGCTATGGCGACACCCTGCTGCGCCACGTGGAGTTCCCCTACCTGTCGCTGCAGAAGCCCTACGAGCTCGACCAGCTCCAGGAGGCCCTCGACAAGGTGGCGCATCCGCTGCCGGTGCGCACCTGAACGATGGTCCAAAGGTGTGCAACAAACCGCCCGGGCTGGGCTAGAATCGGTGTACGGCTCGTTACGCGCCGTGGACGGACATGCCCGTCCATTTTGCGCGGTACTCCAGTCGCGCGCGCAGAGCCCAGAACCATGATCGATTTCGAGCCCACCGGCAGTGCCCCTCGCCCCTCCGAGCTGACGGATCTGCTCGACCCGGCGCCGTCCACGGTGATGTCGAGGGGAGGCGTACGGTGAACGACGAGCGCGACGAGCTGCGGCAACCCGCCGCGCAGCCCGCCGCTGCCGCAGCCGCGACCGCGCGCGAACTCCAGGAAGCGCGCGACGCCCTGCGCCTGGCCAACGCGCGCATGGAAAACATGCTCGAGAGCCTGACCGACGGCTTCTGCGGCGTCGATCACCACTGGCGCATCATGTACATCAACGGGCGCGCGCTGGACATGCTCGCGCCCCTGCAAAAGACCCGTCCCAGCCTGGTCGGCCACGACTTGTGGGCCACCTTCCCCGAGCTGCGCGGCAGCATGCTCGAGACCGTGTACCGGCGCGCCATGGTCAGCCGCGAGACGGCCATCCAGGAATTCTTCTGGCCCGCCCTGAAACGCTGGTTCGAGGTGCGCGCCCATCCGTCGCCGGACGGCCTCACCCTGTACTTCCAGGACATCAACCGGCGCAAGGCCGACCAGCAGGCCCTGCAACAAGGGAACAGCCGCCTGCAGGTGGCGCTGGCCGCCGGCCGCCTGGGCGACTGGCGCTGGGATGCCGCCAGCGACCGCGTGATGCTGGGCGAACGCGCGGCCGCCATCTTCGGTCTGCCGGCGGAACAGCCGCTCGCGTGGAGCGAACTGCGCGCCCGCCTCGACCCGGGCGACCGCGAAAGCGTGCGGCGCGCCGTGCTGCAGGCCTTTGCCGGCCACAGCGACCTCGAACTGGAATGCCGCCTGCCGGGCCCGGCCGGCGAGCCGCGCTGGGTGGCCCTCGTCGGCCGCGCCGACTACGCCGACCAGGCGCGGCGCGAAGGCGTGCTGGGCATGACGGGCGTCGTACAGGACATCACGGCCCGGCGCAGCGCCGCCGACGCCCTGCGCCAGAGCGAAGAGGTGCTGCGCGCGCTGGCCAACACGATCCCGCAGCTGGCCTGGATGGCGCAGGCCGACGGCGCCTTCGTCTGGTTCAACGAACGCTGGTTCGACTACACCGGTACGACGCCGGACCAGGTCGTCGGCTGGGGCTGGCAAACGACCGTCGAGCCGACAGTCCTGCCGGCGGTGCTGGAGCGCTGGAACGCCAGCATCAGGAGCGGCAGCCCGTTCGAGATGGAATACCCGATCCGCGGCGCTGACGGCATGTACCGCTGGTTCCTCACGCGCGTCAACCCGGTGCGCGACCGCCACGGCAAGGTGCTGCGCTGGTTCGGCACCAACACGGACGTCGACGAGGTCAAGCGCGCCGAGCAGGCCCTGCGCGACGAGTCGCACGTCCTCGAACTGCTCAACGCCACCGGCAGCGCGCTCGCGTCCACGCGCGACCTGCGCTCGCTGCTGCAGGCCGCGACCGACGCCGCCACCGGCATCGCCGGCGCACGCCAGGGCGCGTTCCTGTACCACGGCCGCAGCGACGGCATCGAGGCCGATTCGAACAACCTGTTCACGCTGTACACGGTGTCGGGCGGCAGTCCGGTCGGGTTCGAGGCGTTCGGCGAGGCCGGTCCCAACGGCCTGTTCGGCCCGGGCCTGCTGGACCATCCGGCCGGCGTCATCCGCTCCGGGGACGTCGCGCTCGACGCCCGCCTGCACGACACGACGCCGTTCGGCCTGCCTACCGGCCTGCCCGCAGGCCACCCGGCCGTGCGCAGCTATCTCGCGGTACCCGTCGTCGGCCATTCCGGTTCGTTGCTCGGCACCATGTTCTTCGGGCATCCCGAACCGGACATCTTCAGCGAACGCACGGAACGCATCGTGCGCGGCATTGCGGCCCAGGCCGCCGTCGCCATCGACAACGTGCGCCTGTACGAAGCCGCCCAGCGGGCCGCCGAGGAGCGCAAGGTCTTGCTGGAAAGCGAGCGCCAGGCGCGCGCGGAGGCCGAACGCACGAGCCAGATGAAGGACGAATTCCTGGCCACGCTGTCGCACGAATTGCGCACCCCGCTGTCGGCGATCCTCGGCTGGGCCCAGGTGCTGCGCCGCGGCAGCCGCGACCAGAACGATCTGCAGAAAGGCCTGCAGACGATCGAGCGCAACGCCCGCGCCCAGGCCCAGCTGATCGAAGACCTGCTCGACATGAGCCGCATCACGTCCGGCAAGGTCCTGCTCGACACGCAGGCCGTGGCCCCGGCCAGCTTCATCGACGCGGCCATCGAGACGGTCCGCCCCGCCGCCGACGCCAAGAACATCCGCATCGAAAAACAGTATGGCGCCGACCCCGGCCTCGTCGCGGGCGATCCGGCGCGGCTGCAGCAGGTCGTGTGGAACCTGCTGTCGAACGCGATCAAGTTCACGCCGCGCGACGGCCTCGTCAGCATCGACCTGGCGCGCAGCGACGCCAACGTCGCCATCACCGTGCGCGACAACGGCATGGGCATCCGGCCGGAATTCATCACCCACGTGTTCGAACGGTTCCGCCAGGCCGACGCGTCGATGACGCGGCGCCACGGCGGCCTCGGACTGGGCCTCGCGATCGTCAAGCACCTGATCGAGCAGCACGGCGGCACGGTCCGCGCCGAGAGCGCCGGCGAGGGCAAGGGCGCCAGCTTCACCATCGAACTGCCACTCGCCAAGCAGCAGCAACCGGCCACGCGCAGCGCCCGCAGCGCCATGATCCTGCCGACGCCGGCCACGCCGGAGATGACGGTGCTCGACCTGTCGGGCGTCAGCGTGCTCGTCGTCGACGACGACCGCGACGCGCGCGAACTCATCAAGCGCATCCTGAGCGATTGCGGCGCGACCGTCCGCATCGCCGCCAGCGCGCGCGACGCGTTCGCGCTGTTCCGGGAACGCACGCCGGATCTCCTGATCAGCGACCTGGGCATGCCGGAAGTGGACGGTTTCGAGCTGCTCGACTGGGTGCGCCACCTGGGACGCGAGGAAGGCGGCCAGGTCCCGGCCATCGCCCTGACGGCGTTCGCCCGCTCGGAAGACCGGCTGAGCGCGCTTGAAGCCGGTTTTTCGGCCCATATCTCGAAACCGGTCGAGCCGAGTGAACTAATTGCAACAGTTGCGTCCGTCGTCGGCCCCTCTTCTCCCCTCGCGAATCG
>JBJMVU010000402.1:0-4278 GCA_045810485.1 Massilia sp.
CGAATCGAACGGCAAGGTCGGCATGATAGGCTCGTCCTACGAAGGCTTCACGGTGCTGATGGCGTTGGCCGATCCGCATCCGGCCCTCAAGGTGGCGGTGCCGATGAGTCCCATGGTGGACGGCTGGCGCGGCGACGACTGGTTCCACAACGGCGCGTTCCGCAACCCGAACCTCGCCTACATCGCCGGCCAGAATGCGGCGCGCGGCGAAGGCGAGAAGATCGTCACCGGCATCGGCGACGACTACGAGGCGTATCTGCGCGCGGGCTCCACGTCCGACTTCGCGCACCTCTACGGCGTCGACCAGTTGAACTACACGAAGAAGCTGTTCGAGCATCCCGCGTACGACAGCTACTGGCAGGAACAGGCGCTGGACAAGATCCTCGCCAAACGTCCATCAAGCGTCCCCACGATGACCGTCGTCGGCCGCTGGGACCAGGAAGACATCTACGGCGCCTACGCGACGTATGCCGCCGTCGAGCCGCAGGACAAGACGAATAAACTGAATTCGCTGGTGGTGGGCCCGTGGCGTCACAGCGGCGTCAATTACGAAGGCTCGACGCTCGGCGCGCTGAAATTCACGGGCGACACGGCGCGCGAATTCCGCCGCGACATCATGCTTCCGTTCTTCAACCAGTACCTGAAGGATGGCGCGCCCGCGTTCGACACGCCGCCCGTGTGGTCGTACCAGACCGGCGTCAATCGCTGGCGCCGTCTCGACCAGTGGCCGCTCGTGCCGGCGTCGACGCCGCTGTACCTGAAGCCGGGCTTTGCGCTGGCCTTCGAGAAGGCGCAGGGCAAGGCCGACAAGACGGCCGCCTTCGACGAATACGTGGCCGACCCGGCGAAACCGGTGCCGTTCGTGCCCCGTCCCGTGCACATGAGCGACGCCACCGTGTGGAAGCCCTGGCTCGTGACGGACCAGCGCAGCTACTCGGACCGCCCGGACGTGCTGACCTACACGACCGCCCCGCTCACCGCGCCGCTGCAGCTGGCCGGCCAGCCGATGGTCGACCTGTACGCGTCGACGTCGGGCACGGACAGCGACTGGGTCGTCAAGCTGATCGACGTGTATCCGGACGAAGTGGCGGCGCAGCCCGAGATGGGCGGCTACCAGCTGCCGATCGCGATGGACATCTTCCGCGGCCGCTACTACCAGGGCCTGGACAAGCCGGCCGCGATCCCCGCGAACAAGGCCGAGCGCTACCGCTTCGCGCTGCCGAACGTCGACCACGTGTTCCTGCCGGGCCACCGCATCATGGTGCAGATCCAGTCCAGCTGGTTCCCGCTGTACGACCGCAACCCGCAGACGTTCGTGCCGAACATCTTCTACGCCAAGCCGGGTGATTATCGCAAGGCGACGCAGCGCGTCTATCACGCGCCGGGGCTGGAGAGCGCGATCGAGCTGCCGGTGGTGCAGGCAGCGAAGTAATCCATGCACTGTGGCTGAGCGACGACACATATGTTAAATCCATAGGACTTTCGTGGACGGCAAGGTAGGCTGTCGTTTGTCGCGCTTGTTGATTCCCGAGGTCCTGTCCATGAAGTTCATCGTCACCGCCGGCGCCCTCCTGCTGGCCAGCACCATCGCCCATGCCCAGACGTCCCACTGGGCCTTCAGCTACACCGGCTTCTACGACCAGGAAGCCGCCGCCTTCCTGCCCGACATGCGCATCGACGGTTCGTTCACCGGCGTCGATGCCAATGGCGACGGCGTCCTCGAACGGGGCGAGCTGACGTCGCTGCTGGTCGATGCGAAGGACTACGTGGCCTGCGCGGCGGGCAGCAATGCGAACTACCACTGCGACGCCGACAGCTTCCGCTTCTCCGCGGAGAGCGGCCTGTCGTTCGGCGTCAGCGAGTATTCCAGCGATCCCGAAGGTGTATATGGCGGCGGCCACTTCGTGACGACGGGCCAGATGGCCTACGACTACCAGTTCAACCCGTACGGCGGCTCGGAACACCACCTGCTCTGGACGGACGGCACGCAGCTGTCCATGTCGGCCGCCCTCCCCGGCACGGAATCGGTGCCGGCCGTGCCGGAAGCGCCCACGTGGGCAATGCTGCTGGCGGGCGTGGGCGGCATCGGACTGTGGCGGCGCCGGCGCGCCTGATTGTCACGGTCCGGCGTAGACTGCCCGCATGGGCGCAATCTACATCGGCATCTCGGGCTGGCGTTACGAACCATGGCGCGGGGTGTTCTACCCGCGCGGCCTCGCGCAGGCGCGCGAGCTCGACTACGCATCGCGCTTCCTGCCCACCATCGAGATCAACGGCTCGTTCTATTCGCTGCAGCGCCCGTCCAGCTACGCGGCGTGGTACGACGCGACGCCGCCCGGCTTCCTGTTCGCCGTGAAGGGCAACCGCTTCCTCACCCATATGCTCAAGCTGCGCGGCATCGAGACGCCGCTCGCCAACGTGCTTGCGTCGGGCGTGTTCGCGCTGCGCGAGAAGCTCGGGCCCTTCCTGTGGCAGTTCCCGCCGCAACTGCGCTTCGACGCGGACAAGGTCGAGCACTTCCTGTCCCTGCTGCCGCACGACACCGGGCACGCGCTCGCCATCGCGCGCGGCCACGACGAGAAGCTGGCGGGCCGCGCGCTGCTGGAGATCGACGCCGTGCGCACGCTGCGCCACGCCGTCGAGGTGCGGCACGACAGCTTCCGCGACCCGGCCTTCCTCGCGCTGCTGCGCAAGTACAACGTGGCGCTGGTGGTGGCCGATACGGCCGGCAAATGGCCGGATTTCGACGACGTGACGGCGGACTTCGTCTACATCCGCCTGCACGGCGAGCACGAGCTGTATGCGAGCGGGTACGAGGACGCGTCGCTGGAACGCTGGGCGGCGCGGATCCGCGCGTGGGCAGGGAATGGGGATGTGTACTGCTACTTCGACAACGACATCAAGGTCAGGGCGCCGTTCGATGCGAAGCGGTTGATGGAGATGGTGGGACTGGAGTGGCGACCGACGGCTTAAAAACCGTCATTCCCGCGCAGGCGGGAATCCAAGTACTTTGCGTCGACGCTAGCAAAATTGGGTCCCCGCCTTCGCGGGGACGACGGGGTTTTAGCGCTGGACGTGCACCTGGATGACCTTGCGCCCCTTCGCATCCTTCTCGGGCAGCGGCTCCGTTTCGCACGTGCCGCACGTATCGCACCCGCTGCCGCAGCTGGAATCGGTGCCGAGCCACTGCACGATCCGGCCACGGCCGGTGCCGCCCGACAGCCGGTAGACGAGCTTCTCGCGCCACGCCTTCGGCAGGTATTTGACGGCCGCATACAGCGCGGCGAAGGCGACGATGACAGCGACAACCAGGTACTGGATCATGCTCAGCTCCCCAGCACGGCCCGTGCGATGTGGAAGGTCAGGAACGAGGCCGTGTACGCGAGTGCGAACATATAACCGGCCATCAGCAGCGCATAACGCACGCTGCCCGTCTCGCGGCGCACGACGGACAGCGTCGACAGGCACTGCGGCGCGAACACGTACCACGCGAGCAGCGACAGCGCCGTCGGCAGGCCCCACGATGCGGCGATGATCGGGGTCAGCGAGCTGGCGACGTCGTCGCCGCCGCCCGACAGCGCATACACCGTGCCGAGTGCACCGACGGCCACTTCGCGCGCCGCCATGCCCGGCACGAGCGCGATGCAGATCTGCCAGCCGAAGCCGATCGGCTCGAACACGACGGCGAGCGCCCGGCCCAGCATGCCGGCGATGCTGTAGTAGATCGGCGGATGCGTCGCGCCTTCCGGTGCGCCAGGGAAGCTGGACAGGAACCAGACGAGGATCATCAGGGTGAGGATCACGGTGCCGACGCGGGTAATGAAGATGCGTGCGCGTTCCCACAGGCCCAATGACAGGTTGTGCAGGTGCGGCCAGTGGTAAGCGGGCAGTTCCAGCATCAGCGGCTGGTGGCCCTTGGCGCCCATCGTGCGCTTGAACACGTAAGCGACGGCCATCGCGCTGACGATGCCGGCCGCGTACAGCAGGAACAGCACCAGGCCCTGCAGGCTGACGCCGCCGGCCAGTTCGCGGTTCGGGATGAACGCGGCGATCACGAGCGCGTACACGGGCAGGCGCGCGGAACACGTCATCAGCGGCGCGATCATGATCGTCACGAGTCGGTCGCGCGGATTCTGGATCGTGCGCGCGGCCATCACGCCCGGGATCGCGCAGGCGAACGACGACAGCAGCGGAATGAACGCGCGGCCGGACAGGCCCACGCCGCCCATCATGCGGTCGAGCAGGAACGCGGCGCGCGGCAGGTAGCCGCAATCCTCG
>JBJMVU010000403.1:0-20894 GCA_045810485.1 Massilia sp.
CGTCCGAAATCCGCACCATGTCGGTGACGCCTTCCTTCAGCACTTTCGGCGGCAGCCCCATGTTGCCCACTTCGGCCATGCCCGGGTAGCCCTTCGGACCGCAGTTCTTCATCACGAGGATGGAGTTCTCGTCGACGTCCAGGTCCGGATCGACGATGCGCTGCTTGTAGTGGTCGAAGTCCTCGAACACGACGGCCTTGCCGCGGTGCTTCATCAGGTGCGGCGATGCGGCCGACGGCTTCAGCACGGCGCCGCGCGGGGCCAGGTTGCCGCGCAGGATGCAGATGCCGCCGTCGTCGATCAGCGGGTTGTCGATCTGGCGGATGACTTCATCGTTGTAGATCGGCGCGTCCTGGGTGTTTTCCCACAGCGTCTTGCCGTTGACGGTCAGCGCATCCTTGTGCGGCAGCAGGTTGCTTTCGCCCAGGCGGCGGATCACGCCCGGCAGGCCGCCGGCGTAATAGAACTCTTCCATCAGGAAGCGGCCGGACGGCTGCAGGTCGACGATGGTCGGGGTGCCCTTGCCGATGGCGGTCCAGTCTTCCAGTTCCAGCGGCACGCCCATGCGGCCGGCGATGGCCTTCAGGTGGATCACGGCGTTGGTCGAACCGCCGATGGCGGCGTTCACGCGGATCGCGTTCTCGAAGTTCTCGCGCTTGAGGATCTTCGACAGCTTCAGGTCTTCGTTGACCATCTCGACGATGCGGATGCCCGACATGTGCGCCAGCACGTAGCGGCGCGCGTCGACGGCCGGGATCGCGGCATTGTGCGGCAGCGAGGTGCCGAGCGATTCGGCCATGCAGGCCATCGTCGACGCGGTGCCCATCGTGTTGCAGGTGCCGGCCGAGCGCGCGTGGCCGGCTTCGGCGGCGAGGAAGTCGTGCATCGAGATCTGGCCGCCCTTGGCCTGCTCGTGCAGTTTCCAGACGGCGGTGCCGGAGCCGATGTCCTTGCCGTTCAGCTTACCGTTCAGCATCGGGCCGCCGGTGACGACGATGGTCGGGATGTCGACGCTGGCGGCGCCCATCAGCAGGGCCGGCGTGGTCTTGTCGCAGCCGACCAGCAGGACGACGCCGTCCATCGGGTTGCCGCGGATGGATTCTTCGACGTCCATGCTGGCCAGGTTACGGGTCAGCATGGCGGTCGGGCGCAGGTTCGATTCGCCGTTCGAGAACACGGGGAATTCGACCGGGAAACCGCCCGCCTCCAGGATGCCGCGCTTGACGTGCTCGGCCAGCTTGCGGAAGTGGGCGTTGCAGGGGGTCAGCTCGGACCAGGTGTTGCAGATGCCGATGATCGGCTTGCCCTGGAATTCATGGTCGGGGATACCCTGGTTCTTCATCCAGCTCCGGTACATGAAGCCGTTCTTGTCCTGGGTACCGAACCACGCTGCGGAACGCAGGGTGGGCTTCTTTTTTGTCTCGGACATTCTTCCTCCGTCGTTTTTGTAATCTGAGCGACCCGTTGTTGTCGTCCAGCTCAGCGATGGAGAAAGTCTAAAGGCCGCTAAGATAACTTTCCAATCAATTTTTAGCAGCAATCGATATCGTTATCGGCATCGCAGCTGCCGTTATCGGCCTCTCCCAGCGAATCTGACCTCCGTCAAACCCCGAATTGTTAGCGATTTAGCAAAAACTCCGCCCGATGTTGGTGCATCCGCCAGCTGGCCGGCGCGCAGCCCGACTGTTGCGGAAGTGACATACAACACGTCCAGGCCGGGTCCGCCGAACGCGGGACACGTCGGTTGCGGCGCCGGCAGGGTCAATACGCGGTCGACGGCGCCGTCCGGGGCGAACCGCACGACCTGCCCCGCGCCCCAGCGCGTGCTCCACAAATAGCCGTCGGCATCGATCGTCGAACCGTCCGGATCGCCCGGGGCCGCGTCGGCCGCCGCGAATTCGCGCAGGTTGGCGATCGCGCCCGTGTCCGGGTCGTAGTCGCAGCAGCGGATCTCGCGCGTCGCGGAGTCCGCGTAATACATGGTGCCGCCGTCCGGGCTGAAGCAGATGCTGTTGGCGATGGCGACGCCGCCCAGCGGCAGGCGTTCCAGCGACAGGTCGTGATTCAGCCGGTAGAAGCCGCCGATGGCGTCCTTCGGGTCCTCGGCCTGGTTGAACACGCCGAACACGAAGCGCCCCTGGCGGTCGGTGCGGCCGTCGTTCAGGCGGGTGGTGGGCAGGTGCGCCTCGACGTCGCAGATGCGGTCGATGTCGCCGCTGGCCAGGTCGAAGAAAGCGAGACCCGATGCGAGACCCAGCAGCAGGCGGCCGTCGTCATGCGTGAGCGCCAGCGAGCACAGGCGCTCGGGCAGCGGCCAGCGCTGCAGCGCGCCCGTCGCGGGGACGTGCGACCACAGCTCGCTGCCTTCGATGTCGGTCCAGAACAGGCGTGCGCCCTTGTCGTCCCAGACGATCCCCTCGCCGAGTATATTCCGGCCATCCACCACCAGTTCCATCATGTCGCCCTTCTCCTTTCATTTTCTGCACCACGGTAGGGTGGGCGGCCCTCCGCCCACGCGTGACGCCAACACGCCGCGAACGTCACGCGTGGGCACAGGGTGTCCACCCTACGCCACCGAGAAGCGGAAGCGCGATTCCGTTTCATAGACCTCGCCCGGACGCAGGATCGTGTTCGGGTACGCCGGCTGGTTGGGCGAATCCGGATAGTGCTCCGGCTCGATGCAGAAGCCGCTGCGGAAAATCCAGGGATGGCCCTTGCCGCTCAGCGCGCCGTCGAGGAAGTTACCGCTGTAGAACTGCACGCCCGGTTCCTGCGTGAACAGTTCCAGCACCCGGCCGGACGTCGGTTCGCACACGTGGACGGCGCGCTTCAGGCCGCGCTCGCCCAGGCCTTTGTTCAGCACCCAGCAATGGTCGTAGCCGGTGCCGTGGCGCAGCTGCTTGTCCGGTTGTTCGATGCGCTCACCGATCGTGCGCGGTTTGCGGAAGTCGAACGGCGTGCCGGTCACGGGGGCCAGTTCGCCGAACGGGATCGATTCCGCGTCGATGGGCACGAACTTGTCGGCGTCGATCGTGATCTCGTGGCCGAGGATGTCGCCCTGCCCCGCGCCCGCCAGGTTGAAATAGCTGTGCTGGGTGAGGTTGACGGGCGTCGGCTGGTCGGTGACGGCGTGGAAGCGCACGACGATCTCGTTGTCGTCGTTCAGCAGGTAGGTGGCGGTGGCGTCGAGGTTGCCGGGATAGCCCTGCTCGCCGTCCGGGCTGTGATAGCGCAGGACGAGGCTGTCGCCTTCGACGGCGGCCGTCCACAGCACCTTGTCGTAGCCCGGATCGCCGCCGTGCAGGTGGTTGCTGCCGTTGTTGACCGTAAGCTGGATCTCTTTGCCGTCCAGGGTGAAGCGGCCCTTGCCGATGCGGTTGCCGTAGCGGCCGATCAGGGCGCCGAAATACGGGCTGTCCTTGATGTAGGGCCCGAGCGTCTCGAAGCCGAGCGCGACGTCGGCAAAGACGCCGTCGCGGTCCGGAACGTGGATCTCGGTGATGATGCCGCCGAAATCCAGCACCTTGACGACCATGCCGTTCTTGTTCTTGAGCGTGTACTGCGACACTTGCCTGCCGTCGGGCAAAGTCCCGAACGGCGCCTGGGTAATTCCGTTTTGCACGTTGTTATATCCTCAGAGGGTGGATGGCCGCCCGAATACCGGCATGCCGTTCTCGTCCCAGCGCAGCGGTTTGACGAAGGTATGGCGGTCCGGGTTCCACAACGGATCGCCGACGATTTCCGTATAAGTGCGCGCGTGGTAGACGAGCATGACGGTGTCGCCATCTTCAGCATAGGTAAAGCTGTTGTGGCCGGGTCCGTAGATGCCGTGATCGTAGCATGTACGGAACACGGGCTCACGCGACTTTGTCCATACGGCCGGATCGAGCAGGTCCGCATTCTCGTCGGCCCACAGCAGGCCCATCGCGTAATTCTCGTCGGTGGCGCTGGCCGAATACGAGATGAAGATCTTGCCGTTGCGGCGCAGGATGGACGGTCCTTCGTTGACCCAGAAGCCGCGGATTTCCCAGTCATATTCCGGCTTCGAGAGCAGCACGGGCTTGCCTTCGATCTGCCACGGCGTCTTCATCTTCGCGATGTACAGGTTCGAATTGCCTTCGATCTCATTGTCCTTCTGCGCCCACAGGTAATACAGCACGCCGTTGTGGTTGAAGGTGGTCGCGTCGAGGCAGAACGTGTCGATGCCCGTGTCGACCTGGCCCATGAATTCCCACGTGCCTTCGAGCGGGTTCGCGTTGGTGTTACGGATCGCGTACATGCGGTGCTGGAACAGCTTGTACTTGATCTCGCGGCTTGGCGCGGCCGCGAAATAGACGTACCACGCGCCCATATTGAAATGCATTTCCGGCGCCCAGATCAATTCGCTGTACGGGCCCGTGTCGGGCTTGACCCACGCGTCGACGGTGGGCGCGGTGGCCAGTTCGGCGATCGTCTTCGCGCGGCGCAGTTCGATGCGGTCGTACTGCGGGACCGAGGCGGTGAAGTAGTAATAGCCGTCCGTGTGCCTGTAGATGTACGGGTCGGCGCGTTGTTCGATGAGAGGTTTCAGTACGGTGTCTTGCATGGTCATATCCAAAAAATCGTTGTTACGTAGGGTGGGCACCCAGTGCCCACGCGCAAAGTGTGCGTTACGTCGGCGTTCGCGTGGGCGGAGGGCCGCCCACCCTACGCGCTCGCCCGCAAATCTTCCTTGACGGTGGAGTAATACTCGTCGCTGATGCGGTACTTGAACATCAGCACCCCCATCAGGAAATGGAAGAAGCCCGGAATCACGGACAGCATCAGCGCGATGCCCTGCAGCGCCAGCGGGCTTTGCTCCTGGTTCGGCTGGTACTGGAAATAGGTGAGCAGCACGCCGATCATGCCGCCGGCGATCCCCATGCCGATCTTCTGCGCGATGGAGATGCCGCCGAAGGCGAAGCCGGAGACGCGCTTGCCCGTCTTCAGCTGGCCGTAGTCGATGGTCTCGGCGATGGCGGACCAGAACACGGGCGCATGCAGGTCGACGATCAGCGACAGCGCGAAATACAGCACGAAGGCCAGTACCCTGTCGCCCGGCTTGACAAGGAAGTAGATCAGCACGGACAGCACGGCCACGACCAGCTGCGTGTAGCGGAACAGCTTGACCTTGCAGTAGAACTTCGTGACCCAGGTCGAGATGACCATCGCGAGGATGGCCGCCGCCACGCCCGTCGACAGGAAGGCGGAGACGACGCCGGCGTCGCCATGCAGGTAGTACTTGGCGTAATAGGCGGCGACGGAGCCGCGGATCACGTAGCCGATCGTGCCCGTGACGCAGGCGCCGGCCAGGTACAGCCACTGGTCGTTCTGCGCCAGCACGGCGATCTGCTCGCCCAGCGGCTGGCGCGCGACCTTGTAGACGACGCGCTCCGTCGTCGTGAAGAAGCAGAACAGGAACAGCACGGCGCCCAGCAGGGCCATCAGCGCCATCGCGGCCTGGTAGCCGGCGGCCGGATTGCCGTTGCCCCAGCGATCAGCCAGGATGGGGACGACGATCGTCACCATGAAGGCGCCGACCTTGGCCAGGAACAGGCGGTAGCCGTTGGCCGACAGGCGTTCCTGCGGATCCGCGGTCAGCGCGCTGGGCAGCGAGATATAGGAAACCCCCACGCCCGACGTCATCAAGGTCATCAGGATATAGGTCGAGTAAGCCCAGACGAGCTTGGCGTCGTAATTCCAGTCCGGCGTGGTGAACACGAAGAAGACGGACAGGCCATAGGGCACGGCCAGGAACAGCAGCCAGGGCCGGTAGCGGCCCCAGCGCGAGAGAAAACTGTCGGTCAGCTGGCCGGTGGCGAAGTCCGACATCGCGCCGATGAACTTGACGAGCATGAACAGCAAGGCCAGGTCGCTGGTCTTCAAGCCGTAGATGTCCGTGTAGAAGATGGTGATGATCAGCATCATCGACGAGATCACCACGTTGAGCGCCATGTCGCCGGCGCCGAAGCCCACTTTTTCGAGTGTGGAGAGTTTCTGGGTTTGCATGCGGACGTCCTTCCAAACGAACAGGGTGCTACGCGGAATTCCGAGCAGCACCCTCATTATTGCCTATCGATCAGAGCCCTGGGTCAGTGTTTCCAGCGCAGTGCGAAACCGACGACACGGTCGTAGCGACGCACGTCACGCGGCAGCAGCGGCGTACCGTGGTAGTCGTGGTACGCCTGGTCCAGCAGGTTGCTGCCGTCCAGCGTGGCCGTCAGGTTTTCCGTGATCTTGTACGAGATCGAGGCGTCCAGCGTCTTGATCGGGTCGACGACGAGGTTCAAACCCAGGCCGCGGTAGTTGTACGTGTCCACGAACGAATCGCGCCAGCTGTAGGCCAGGCGGGCCGACCAGGGGCCGCGCTCGTACAGGCCGACCAGGTTGTAGGCCGTCTTCGACATGCCCGGGAACGTGTTGCGCGTGCCGTCCGGCTCGTTCATGCCGCCGTTCATGTACGTGAAGTTCGCTTGCACGCCCAGGCCGCTCAGCCAGCCCGGCAGTTGCGGGAAGAACTGCTGGTAAGCCGCTTCGAAGCCGTACAGCTTGGCCGTGTCCGTGTTGTACGGGCGGTCGATCAGGTAGCGCTCGCCGTCGATCACTTCCGTCGCCTGGCGGTGGCGGATGAAGTTCTTGAAGTTGTGCTGGAACACGGTACCGGTTACCGAACCATCCTTCGAGAAATACCACTCCAGCGCGACGTCCAGGTTGCGGGCTTCCTGCGGCTTCAGGTTCGGGTTGCCCGCGCTGCCGGTCGGATCGTTCGCATTGGTCGTGGTGCGCGAACCCAGCACCATGCCCGGGTTGTAGTCGCCGAACGCGGCGCGTTCGATGGCCTTGCCGGCCACGAGACGGCCGACGAGGTCGTCGCGGAAGTTGGCGCGCACGTTCAGGCTCGGCAGCACGTCGGTGTTGCTGGACGAGACGGCGATCGGCGTGACCGGGCCGGAGCCGGCGCGCGAATTACCCTGGACGTCCTGCTTCGTGTTCACGACGCGCACGCCCAGCGTGCCTTCGACCGGCACGCTCCAGGCGTCGAAGCCGACCTTGGCCTTGCCGTAGATGGATTGGGTGCGCTCGCGGTCCGAGTAGTACGACAGCGGATCGTCCGGCACCCCGTTCGGCGTGCCCAGGATGGCCTGGCGCACGGCGCCGGTGTTATCCAGCAGATACTTGTAGCAGGCGGCGTAATACTGGTTCACGCCGTAGTTGCCGTTGATCTCCGGGCTCAGGCACGACAGGCCGGGGATGCTGGCCGGGCTCACGCCCGTGATCGTGGCCGGACGGTAATTGCCCAGTTCGTGAGCATACGACGCGTTGCGCTCGGCCCAGCGCAGGCCGCCCGACAGCTCCTTCAGCAGGCCGTCGTTTTCCGGCGTCCAGGTCACGTCGCCGCGCCAGTCGTTGGCCGAGCCGTTCGAATGGTTGTGGTTGTCGTACAGCGCGATCATGGTCCACTTGGACGGATCGGTCAGGTCCACGCCCGGATAATCGACGTAGCCGCCGCCGTCGCGCGTGCCGGCGACGATCGGATGGAGCGGGGTATAGATCGAGTCGAGGATCGGGTTTTCCTGGCGGTAGGTCGACACGGTGCGCGCCAGTTCGGACGACACGCGGATCGTCGGCGACGCGTCCCAGGTGCCGCCGATGGCCAGCTGGCTGCCCTTCGACCAGTCGCGGCGCGCCTGGGTCGAGCTCAGCACCAGCGAATTGTCGCTCGGGTTGCTGATGCCGCTCAGGTAATTCTTGCCGTCCTGCGCGATCGTCTCGAACTTCGTGTTCGCATAGTTCGGATTGTTCGCATAGACCGGGAAGCCGCCCACGAAGAAGACGCTCTGCGAATCGTGGTCGATCTTGGTGCCGAAACCTTCCGCGTACAACTGCAGGTCGCGGTTCGGACGCCACTGGGCCGCGAAGTTCGCCGCCAGGCGCTTGCGGTCGCCGGTCGTCATCACGCGGCCATTGCCGTCGCCGCCCTGCACGGCCTGGCCGCTCTGGGTGGTGAGGTTCGCCGGCTGGCCGGCCCATGCCACTTCGTCGTGGTAGCGGCCGCGCTGGTACGACAGGCCGCCCAGCAGGCCGACGTCGCCGATGCTGGTCTTCCAGCGGTTCGACCACAGGCCGCCGATCTGCGGGTCGGTCTTGCCGGCCTTGTCGCGGTTCTCGGCGCGGGCGTTGATGGCGATCTGCTCGCCCTTGAAGTCGAACGGACGGAAGGTGCGCACGTCGATGACGCCCGACGTGCCGCCTTCGACCATGTCGGCGCCCTGCGATTTGTAGACGTCCACGCGCTGCAGCATCGAGACCGGCACGTCGGTCAGGTTCAGGCTGCGGCTGGCGGCGGTGAACATCTCGCGGCCGTTGAACAGCGTCGTCACGCCGCCGAGGCCGCGGATCACGATGTTGCTGGCTTCGCCGTTGTTGCGCAGGATCTGCACGCCGGTGACGCGGCCCAGGATCTCGGCCACGTTCTTGTCCGGGAATTTGCCGATATCGTCCGCGACGATGGTGTCGATCACCTGCTCGGCATTCTTCTTGATGGTCTGGGCGCTCTGCAGCGCCTGGCGCTGGCCACTGACGACGACGACATTGGCGCCAGCCTGGCTGGCATCCGGGGCACCGGCGTCCTGCGCGCGCACGGACACGCTCGTCAAGAGACCGATGCCCATGAGCGCGGCGACGGTGCCGCGCAATGCGAAGCTGCGGGGTGCGGGCGCGAATTGGCCCGATACGATGGGTTCCATACGTCTCCTATTCCGATGTAAGTATTGTTATGGTTTCTGAAAGCACCGAAACGCTTTCAGAACTGGCATGTTGGTTAGTAATGTTAGGCGGTGGACTGAGAACGATCCAATCAATTTTTCCGCAACTTCGATATCATTTTTTGTATGTGTAAAAGCAGGTAAAGCCGCGTGACAACGATTTCACGTGGCAAAATGCGAGGCAACCCAACTTTTTACAAATCCATGCAGGCGACATATTCCGCGTTCCGCGACCTCATCCTGGACACCGATCCGGACCTCGTCAGCACGCCCGCGCAGATCCCGGACGGCTTCCTGCTGGCGCGCGCCGGCGCCGTCAACGCGCACTACATCCCGTTCGATTACGTGAATCACGCGGCGCGGCTCGTCCTCGTCGGGATCTCGCCCGGTTTCGTGCAATGGAAGAACGCCGTGCGCGAGGCGCGCCGCCTGCAGGCGCTGGGCGCCGCGCAGGACGAGGTACTGCGGGCGGCCAAGTACACCGGCGCGTTTTCCGGCGCGATCCGCCCGAACCTCGTCGCCCTGCTCGACCACGTGGGCCTGCAGCGCTGGCTCGGCATCGCCAGCTGCGCGTCGCTGTTCGGCGAGCACGCCCACCTGATGCACGTGACGGCCGTGCTGCGCCACCCGATCTTCATCGACGGCAGGAACTACAACGGTGCTTCCCCGAACATGCTCACGACGCCGCTGCTGCAGGCCCAGATGCTCGACTATGTCGCAGCCGAAGCGCGCGCCCTGCCCGACGCCGTGGTCGTGCCGCTGGGCCCGAAGGTCGGCCTCGCGCTCGACTGGCTCGCGGCGCGCGGTGTGCTGGCGGCCGACCGCATCCTGCACGGCATTCCGCACCCGTCCGGCGCCAACGCCGAGCGCATCGCCTACTTCCTCGGCCGCAAGGACAAGGCCGCGCTGTCGCGCCAGACGAACGGCGCGCAGATCGATGCGGACCGGCTGGCCCTGCGCGCACGGATGGCCGCGCTGGGCGTGGCGTGAACCGGTTCCGTCCGCCAGGCAACAACATGCGGACACAGCTGTCTTTCGTGCTGCCCCCCTGCCTCACGCGGCGTTACACTGATAACGTCCAGCGTCAAGGTAGACGATCATGCAGAATTGTTCTCCCGAAGAAGTCCGCTCCCTCCTCGACAAGATCGATCAGTTGCCGGCGCCGTTCTTCAAGCGCCTGATCGAGGCGAGCAACACGGGCATCATCATTTCCGACGCCAGCCTGCCGGACAATCCCATCGCCTACGTCAACCCCGCCTTCGAGCGGATGACGGGGTATGCGCTGTACGAAGTCGTCGGCCGCAACTGCCGCTTCCTGCAGCGCGACGACCGCGACCAGCCCGAGATCGCGCTGATCCGCCACAGCGTCGAACATGCCGCGATCTGCACGGCGCTGTTGCGCAACTACCGCAAGGACGGCACCCTGTTCTGGTGCCGCATGCACCTGTTTCCCGTGTGCGAGGACGGGGCCGCGCCTACCCACTTCGTCGCCTTCCTGCAGGACGTGACGGAGGTCGTCGAGGCCCAGCAGGCGACCGTGCAGGCGCGCGAACGCCTGAGTAACGTGCTGGAAAGCATTGCCGACGGCTGTTTCTCGGTCGACCGCGAGTGGCGCTTTACCTACTTCAACGCGCGTGGCGCGGCCTGGGTCGAGCGCCGTGCGGAAGACCTGATCGGCAAGTCCATGTGGGACGAGTTCCCGGAAGCGGTCGGCGGCCCGTTCTACGACACCTACAAGCGCGCGATGGAAGAACAGGAATTCGCCAGCTGCGAGAGCTTCTATCCGCCGCTGGGCCTCTGGCTGGAAGTGCGCGCCCACCCGTCGCGCGATGGCCTGACCGTGTTCTTTGCCGACGTCACCGAACGCAAGGAAGCCGAGACACGGCTGCTGCACCTGGCCACGCACGACAGCCTGACGGGCCTGCACAACCGCTTCAGCTGCCTGCGCGCGCTCGACGAGGCGCTCGCCCGTTCGGTGGAGGATGAGCGCCCGGTGGGCGTGCTGTTCGTCGACCTCGACCACTTCAAGGAAGTCAACGACGCCCACGGCCACCGCGCGGGCGACAGCGCCCTGCAGCAAATCGGACGCCGCCTCGGGAGCCTGGCCAGCGCCGGCATCACGGTATCCCGCATCAGCGGCGACGAGTTCGTGGTCGTCCTCGAAGGCATGGACGCCGAGGGCGCGAAGGGCGTGGCCGCGGCCGTCCTGCAGCACCTGGCCGCGCCGATCGCCGTCGACGGCCATTTCGTGACGGTCGGCGGCAGCATCGGCATCGCGATCGGCACCGGCCGCGACTACTCGGCCGACGAACTGCTCAACAACGCGGACGCCGCGATGTACGAGGCGAAGGACAACGGCCGCCACACGTTCGCCGTGTTCTCGACGACCGCGCGCCACCTGCTCAAGCAGCGCCTGGAGCTGCGCCAGGACGTGTTCTCGGCCCTCGAACGGCGCCAGTTCGTGCTGTTCTACCAGCCGCAGGTCAGCGCGGGGAATGGCGCCGTCGTGGGCGCGGAAGCGCTGCTGCGCTGGGAACATCCGCGCCTCGGCCTGCTCGCCCCCGACCTGTTCCTGCCGATGCTGGAAGGTTCGCCCGCCATCACGGTCGTCGGCGCCTGGGTGTGCGAGGAAGCGTGCCGCCAGGCGCGCGAATGGGAATTGCTGGGCTACCGGCTGCGCATGGCGGTGAACGTCTCGCCGCGCCAGCTGACGGACGAGAACCTGCCGCCGCTGCTGAAGAACCTCGTCAACCATTACAACCTCGACCCCGAGTGCATCAAGCTGGAAGTCACCGAGAGCATGCTGATGCAGGACATCGACAAGGCGGCGTCGGTGCTGCGGTCACTGCAGCGCGACGGCTTCCGCATTGCGCTCGACGACTTCGGCACGGGCTACTCGAACCTCTCGTACCTGCGCACATTGCCCATCACCGCGATCAAGATCGACCGCTCGTTCGTGCGCGAGATCGAGCAGGACCGGCGCTGCCTCGACATCGTCAACGGCGTCATCGCCTTCGCCAAGTCGCTCAAGCTGGACGTGATCTGCGAAGGCATCGAGACGGAACTGCAGAAGGAAGCGATCCGCTCGACGGGATGCGACGTGCTGCAGGGGTATTTGATCGGCAAGCCGATGCGGGCGGCGGATTTCCGGAAGCTGTTGCTGGCGCAGAAGGCGGCGCCGCAACAGGCGGATCCCGGGTGTCATCAACCGGAATCGTAACGCCAACGCGTCGCAAACGTCCGCGCGGGCACGGGGTGCCCGCCCTACGCCGTGACCGCCACTTCGGCCGGACTTTTTTCCACCTGCTTCTTGAACGCGTACAGGCTCCCCACCATCAGCACGATCGGCACGAGCGTCAGGTAGAACGCGAAGTGCCCGTTCACGTGCCCGAACACATACCCCGTGATCAGCGACCCCGTGGTGCCGCCGAGCGCCGAGAAGATCACGAGCAGTCCCGTCATCGGCGCGTGCTGGTGGCGCGGCAGGGAACTCAGCATCACGGAATTGATGCCCGGGTAGATCGGCGCCATGAACAGGCCGATGAGCGGGAACAGGAATGCGGCCACCGGTGCCGTCGCCCACGTCACGTTCGGGTCGTGGGCGATGCCGTGCGTGAGCGGCAGCGACAGCAGCACCGTCGCGCCCATCGCCAGCATGCACACGGTCAGCACCGGATACCAGTTCAGGCGGCGCATCACGACGCCCGCCAGCAGGCGCCCCACCGCGAGCGAACCCGCGAAGATGCTCGTGACCTGCACGCTCATCGTGGCGGGCAGCATCAGGATCTCGTTGTTGAACGTGGGGAGCCACGAACCGATCGCCTGCTCGACGAGGACGGACAGGAACGCTGTCAGCACGAACACGTACACGAGCGGCCGCGCGAACAGGCGCAGCATCGCGAGGAAGTCGGCGCCGGGACCGCGGCTGTCCGGCGGCGCGGCCCCGACTTCGTCGAACGACGTCGACGACACCAGCAGGAACGTGGCCGCGCTCAGGCCCGAGAGCACCCAGTACACGTTCAGCCAGCTCGTGGACGCCGGATGGTCGGCATCGATGAAGAAGCCGAATATCCAGTACGCCGACAGCACGCCGACCATGAAGAAACCTTCCAGCATGTTCGTGATGCCCGCGTGGTGCTTGCGGTCGCGCGCGACGAGGCCGATGGTCGAGTACACCGACACCTTCACCAGCGCGAACGCGACGCCCACGCACAGGAACAGCAGCTTGGCCGTCGCGAATGCCGGGATCATCGGCATCGCCAGCGTGGCGGCGGTGACGATCGCCAGCGCCACCAGCATCGCCTTCTTGAAGCCGAAGCGCGGCAAGGTCGAAGCGACGAAGAACGACACGATCGCGATGGGCAGGTCCTTGAAGCCTTCCAGCACGCTCGCCGCGCCCTTGTCGACGCCATAGGTGTGAATGACCTGCAGGATCACCGTGCCCACGCTGTTGAGCAGGATGGCGAACACGAAGTAAATCATGAACAGGGCGAGCAGGATGCGTCGTTGGTTCACGTTGTCTCCAGTATGTCTTGGAATTATGTTTTAGTAGTCTTCGAGCCGGAACGCTTCCATCGACGGTATCACACGGTCGGCGCGGTGCAGTACCTCCGGACTGCCGACGCCCACCGCGACCATGCCCGCATCCTTGATCGACGCGACGCCCGCCGCGGCGTCTTCCACGCCCAGGCAGTCCTGCGGATCGACCCCGAGGTGCGCGGCCGCGGTAAGAAAAATCTCCGGATCCGGCTTGCCGTTGACGACGGTCGCGGCGTCGACCACGTCGTCGAAACGGTCGCGGATGCCCAGGCGGTCCAGCACCGTGAATGCGTTGCGGCTGACCGACGCGAGGCCGATCTTCAGGCCCGCCGCACGCACGTCTTCGAGCGCGCGCAGGGCGCCCGGCAGCAGGTCGCCTGGCGTCATCGTCGCGATCAGTTCCTGGTAATGCGAGTTCTTCTTGTCGGCCAGCGCGCGCTTTTCCTCAAGCGTGTACGTGCGCGGCGCGCGCGCGAGGATCAGTTCCAGGGAACCCATGCGGTCGACGCCCTTCAGCTGCTCGTTGAACGCTTCGTCGAACGGCGCGTCGACGCTGTCCGCGAGGCGCTTCCACGCCAGGTAGTGGTAGTGCGCCGTGTCGGTGATGACGCCGTCGAGGTCGAAGATGACGGCTTTGAAGCGGATGCTCATTGTTTGTTCTCCATGCGGATGTGGGTGCGTTGCGCGTCGAGTGCGACCGTCGTGCCGGCGTGCGCGAAGGTGAGGCGGTCGCCGCGCAGCAGGCGGTAGTCGGCGCCGGCGCCGTCGACCGCGACTTCCAGCAGCGCGCCGCGCACCTGCGCCTTGAAGCGGTAGCCCGTCCACTGGTCGGGGAGTGTCGGCGCGAAGCGCAGGCCGGCCTCGTCGAGGCGCATGCCGGCGAAACCGTATGCGACGCCCAGCCACGTGCCGGCCATCGCGGCCGTGTGCACGCCGTACTGCGTGTTCGCGTGCGTGTTGTCGATATCCAGGCGGGCCGTCTCCATGAAGTAGCTGTACGCCTTGTCGCGGTAGCCGATCTCGCTTGCGACGATGCTGAAGATGCACGAGGACAGCGACGAATCGTGCGTCGTCACGCGTTCGTAGAAATCGAAGTCGCGGCGCTTGTCGTCGAGCGAGAACTGGTTCGACAGCAGCAGCAGCGCCAGCACGACGTCCGCCTGCTTGCACACCTGGTGGCGGTAGATGACGAGCGGGTGGTAGTGCAGCAGCAGCGGATAATTCTCTTTCGGCGTGCTTGCGAAATCCCACGGCTTCTTGGACAGGAAGCTGTCGTCCTGCTCATGGATGCCCAGCGCATCGTCGTACGGCAGGCGCATCGCGGCGCTGGCGGCGCGCCATGCCCGGATCTCGGCGTCGTCCAGGCCGATGGCCTGCGCCACGCGCGCGTAGTCGGCCGGACGCTCGGCACGCAGGCGCTCGGCGACGTCCGCCGCGAACGTCATGTGCATGCGCGCCATCGCGTTCGTGTAGTAGTTGTTGTTGACGATGGCCGTGTATTCGTCCGGCCCCGTCACCGTGTTGATGCAGAAGCGGTTCTGCCGGTCGTAGCTGCCGATGCCGGTCCAGATGCGCGCCGTCTCCAGCACGATCTCGGCGCCCTGCGCCGCCATGAAATCGAAGTCGTTCGTCGCCAGCAGGTACAGGCGGATCGAGTACGCGACGTCCGCGTTGATGTGGTATTGCGCCGTCCCGGCCGGGAAGTAGGCCGAGCACTCTTCGCCGGCGATGGTGCGCCACGGGTACAGCGCGCCCTTCGCGTGCGCCATCTGGCGGGCGCGCTCGCGCGCCTTCGGCAGGCCGTTGTAGCGGTACTGCAGCAATGCGCGCGCGATCTCGGGACGGGAATACAGGAAGAACGGGAACACGTAGATTTCCGTGTCCCAGAAATAATGGCCTTCGTAGCCTTCTCCCGTCACGCCCTTGGCCGCGATATTCGTCTTGCCGTCGCGGCCGACCGATTGCAGCAGGTGGAACTGGTTGAAGTGCACGCCCTGCTGCAGGGCGTCGTCGCCGGCGATGGCCACGTCGGCGTCTTCCCAGAAGCGGGCCAGGTACGCGGCCTGCTCGGCTGCCAGCGCATCGAAACCGTCGGCGCGGGCGCGGGCCAGTTCGGCGCGCGCGTGCGGGCCGACGGCGCTCTCTTCCATGTCGCGGGAGCTCGCGTAGACAACATATTTGTGCACGGTGACCGTGGCGCCCTGCGCGACGTCGGCATCGAACGCGTGGCCCAGTCCGACCTGCTCGACGCGCGCGGCGCCCGACGGCACGGCGTCCGTCGCGGTGGCCAGCGTAAAGCCGCTGTGGCGCGTGCGCTGCAGCAGCAGCACGTCGTGTGCGCCGGCGTCACTGCCCACCTCGCGCTGCGTCTCGATCAGCGAGGCCCCGGTCAGCGCGGAACCGACGCGCGGATCGTCGCCCGCCTGCAGGTTCGTCACGTCCGCATCGATATCGGTGACGATGCGCACGGCGCCCGAAAAATTCAGCGGCGTGACGGCGTATTCGATCGCGGCGACGTGCTTGCGCCCGAGCGCGACGAGGCGGCGGCTGGCGATGCGCACACGCTTGCCGGTCGTGGTCTCCCACGCCACGGTGCGCACGAGCAGGCCGGTGCGGAAGTCCAGCGTGCGTTCCCAAGCGAGCACATTGCAGGTGTCCAGCGCAAACCGTTCGCCATCGACGACGGCCGCGATGCGCTTCGCGTTCGGCACGTTCAGCATGAATTCGTTCACGCGCGCGAGGCCGTAGGCGTTTTCCGGATAGCGGATCGCCTCGGTGTCGTGGAAACCGTTCAGGTACGTGCCTTCCAGCGTCTGGCCGGCGCCGCCGGCCGTGCCCTCGTCCGGCGTACCGCGCATGCCGATCCAGCCATTCCCCAGGGTGAACAGGGTCTCGTGCAGGAACGCGCGCGCCGGGTCATACGCCGTTTCGCGGATCTGCCACGACTCGGCCGCGATCGCGTTATTGTTATCGATGTCATTTGTGTTATCGATGTCATCTATCACTTCAGTTTCCTCGTCTCGTGCGCGGAGCGCGGTTTTTGCTTATGGGTGATGCCGGGTGATCAGGTGTGGCGTACGATCAGCGTGGTGGGCAGCATTTCCGAATGCGCCGGCTGGCCTTCGATCATGGCCAGCATTTTTTTCGCGAGCAGCACGCCGCCGTCGCGCAGGTATTGGTGGACACTCGTGAGCGGCGGCACGAAGCTGGCGGCGCCCGGCGTGTCGTCGTAGCCGATCACGGAAATATCGTCGGGTACGCGCAGGCCCGCTTCCGTCAGCGCGCGGATGGCGCCCATCGCCAGCAGGTCGCTGGCGGCGAACAGGCCGTCGATGCTGTGGCCGTTCTTCTTTTTCAGGATCGACGTCACGCAATCGAAGCCCGCTTCGAACGTGAACGCCTTCGGGCGCAGGATGTGCACGGTGGCCCGGCCGGACAGCGCGTCGATGAAGCCGGCGCAGCGTTCCTGCACCTCGGCGTGATCGACGTCGCCGACGAAGATCAGCTTGCGCCGGCCCTGCTCCAGGAAGCGCTCGGCCACGCTGGCGCCGCCCTTGCGGTTGTCGGAACCGACGACCGTGTACGTGGCGCCGTCTTCCGGCGCGCCCCACACGACCAGCGGCAGCGTCGTCTGCTGCAAGGCCTTCACCGCCTCGCCGTGCGAGCCCTGGCCCAGCAGGATCAGGCCGTCGGCGCCCTGCACCGGCGCCGTGTCGAGCAGTTGCTTGGACGTGAGCACGACGCTGTAGCCGGCCGTCGTCAGTTCCTGCGTGATGCCGCCCAGCAGTTCGAGCGGATACGGGTCCGACATCGGCCGCCCCTTCACGGGCGTCATCTCGACGACGACGGCGACGGAATACGACCGGCGCATGCGCAGGTTGCGGGCGCTGATGTTGAAGCGGTAGCCCTGCTCCTGGGCGATCTTGCGGATCTTTTCCCGGGTGTTTTCCGTCACGAGCGGACTGTCGCGCAGTGCCCGCGACACCGTGATCGTGGAGACGCCGGCGATCTTTGCCAGGTCTTCCATCGTCACGGCCGAGTCGCCGGCCAGGGGTTTCTTCGCTTGCGCCATAGTGGGTTGTGATCGTTAAAGCAGAGGTAGCGGTATCAGATTACTTGAGCGGGACGGATTATGACAGATTTTTTTGCCGTGTCGACAAAAAATGACATCGATAGCATTTTGATTGACATCGATGTCAATCCGATGTTTCAATGACCGGACTTTCCTTGTCGAACCATCAATCGGACAAGTAAATCGGGGAGGAGACGCCCCGCAGCCGGTTCCCAATCACTGAGAGCATAAAATGAAAAACACCATGCAGTTCCCGCAACTGTCGGCAGTTGCCCTCGCTGTCCTCGCCCTCGTCGCCCAGTCGGAGGCGGTCGCCCAGCAGGCCGCCACGCAAGACAGTGTCCAAAAAGAAAACCAGCAAGTCGTCGTGACCGGTACGGCATCGGCCTCGGGCACGCGCAAGATCGACACGAGCTTTTCGATCACGACCGCGACCGAAGAACAGCTGAAGCAGGCCGCGCCGTCCAGCACCGCCGACGTGCTGAAGATCGTCCCGGGCGTGTACGCCGAATCGACGGGCGGCCAGTCGGGCGCCAACATCGAAGTGCGCGGCTTCCCGTCGGGCAGCGACTCGCCGTTCGTGTCCGTGCAAATGAACGGCAACCCGATCTTCCCGGTGCCCGTGCTGTCGTTCTTCGAAGGCTCGTCCGCCTTCCGCCTCGATGACACGATCGAGCGCGTGGAAGTGCTGCGCGGCGGTCCGAGCACCATCTATTCGAGCGGCCAGCCGGGCGCCACCATGAACTTCATCATGAAGAAAGGCGGCGACGAGCCGGAAGGCAGCCTGCGCTTCACGACGGGCACCGGCAGCCTGCGCCGCGTCGACGGCGTCTACAGCGGCAAGATCGCCGAGGGCTGGTACGGCATGATCGGCGGCTTCTACCGCACGACGAATGGCGTCCGCGACGCCGGCTTCCCGGCCGACGACGGCGGCCAGCTGTCCGCCTCGCTGACCCGCAAGCTGGACCAGGGCGAGCTGACGGTCTACGCCCGCTCCACGTCGGACAAGAACGCGTTCTACACGGGCGTGCCGCTGATCTCGTCGAACAACGGCCACACGATCTCCTCGTTCCCCGGCTTCGATCCGCTGCGCGGCACGCTGATGAGCAACGAGACGCGCAACTTCACGGTGGAAGCCGGTCCGGGCAAGACCCTGACGTATGACCTGGGCGACGGCCGCGGCCTCTCCTCGAACCTCGTCGGCGCGGACTTCCACCAGAAACTGAACGGCTGGGACGTCTCGAACAAGTTCAACTACTTCAAGGGCGACCTGAACACGATCGCCATGTTCACCGGTAACAACCCGCTGAGCGCGGCCGACTACGTGAGCCAGGCCATCGCCTCGGCCAACGGCAACGCGGCGGTCGTGGCCGCGGCGGGCGGCACGGCGGCCACCGGCGGCGCCATCACCTACACGAACGGCGGCGGCGCCGTAGCAAGCAACCAGCAGGTGGTGCAGGCGGGCCTGTGGGCCGTCGAGAAAAAGCTGCGTTCGTTCACGGACGAATTCCGCGTCAGCCGCGACATCGGCTACAACAACACGATCACGGCCGGCGCCTACGTCGCGAACTACTCGTCGCACGACGTCTGGTACCTCGGCAACAGCCACCTGATGACCGCGACGCCGAACGCGCGCCTCATCGACGTCAAGCTGGACAACGGCGCCGTCATCTCGAAGAATGGCACGGACGGCAACGTGTTCTACGCGCCGATCGCCTCGTACGACGGCCGCAACACGGCCGTGTTCCTGGCCGACGAATGGCGCATCAACGACCGCATCAAGGTCGACGCGGGCATGCGCCACGAGAAGCAGCACATCTCGGGCTCGATCTCGAACCTGGCATCCAGCGACACGGACAACAACGCGCTGACGGTCTACAACAACGGCACGTCGCAGCCGACGGGCAGCTTCACGGGCCTGTCGCGCGACGACACCGCGAATTCGTTTACCGCAGGCGGCCTGGTCAAGCTGACGAAGGATTCCAGCGTGTTCGTGCGCGCCAACCAGGGCCACACGTTCATCTACTTCGACGACCTGCGCAACGCCGGCACGCAGGACGTGGTGAACGACCGCAACCGCGTCCCGACGCCGAAAGTCACGCAGTACGAGATCGGCTACAAGACGGCGACGCCGCTGTACAGCGCCTACGTGAACGCGTTCTTCACCGACTTCACGGGCATCTCGTTCCAGCAGATCACGACGTCGGGCGTGCTGTACTCGGTGAGCGGCTCGCACGGCAAGGGCGTGGAATTCGAACTCGCGGTGCGCCCAATCACGGGCCTGCAACTGCAGCTGACGGGCGACTGGCAGGATTCGACGTACAAGGACAATCCGACCATCGCCGGCAACCAGGTGCAGCGCCAGCCGAAGTTCCAGTACCGCTTCTCGCCGAGCTACCGCATTCCGGTGGGCGATTATGCGCTGCGCCTGTACGGCACCTACTCCCATATCGGCGCGCGCTGGGCGGACCAGCAGAATACCCAGTACCTGCCGTCGTATAACACGCTGGACCTGGGCATCCTGGCCGAGCTGTCGGACAAGCTGGAATTCCGCGTCACGGGCACCAACGTCAACAACGCACTGGGCCTGACGGAAGGTAACTCGCGCCTCGTGGGCGCCAGCACCGGCCCGATCAACGCCCGTCCGATCTTCGGCCGCGCGTGGGAGGCCTCGCTCACCTACCGCTTCTGACGTAACGCTTTATCGCATCTTCTGCTGTACCCTCTTGGCGGGACTTCGGTCCCGCTTATTTTGGCTGTGTTCGCGTAAATTCGGCGAACCGAAATTCGTTGCGCAGGTCTTACGTACCGTCGAGTTAACTCATGAGGAGCGACGATGCGCAGCCCGACGTTCGACGAATTGTTCAGCCTGTTGTTGGCGGTCGAGTTGTCCACCGCCGACCTGGTCCGGCTACGGGAATGGATCGCGGGCATCGCACATCCGGCCGAGTGCATCGCCTTGATCGAGCAGGCGGCGGCGGGACGGCCGTGTCCGCACTGCGGCTGGGCACGCAAGCACCGCTGCGGCCAGGCAAGCGGGCTGCAGCGTTTCCGCTGCCTCCGCTGCGGACGCAGCCACAACGCGCTGACCGGCACGCCGCTCGCGCGGCTGCGCAAAAAGGAATGCTGGCTGCCGTACCTGCAATGCGTGCTCGACTCGCGCACGGTCCGCGACACGGCGCGCGTCGTCAAGGTTCACCGGACCACGAGTTTCCGGTGGCGCCACCGGTTCGTTCCCGGCGCCATGCGCGACCGGCCGGCGACCTTGTCGGCCATCGTCGAGGCGGACGAAACGTACCGGCTCGAATCGCAGAAAGGGTCGCGCCGCCTGACCCGGCGGCCGAGGAAGCGCGGCGGCGTGGCGACGCGACGCGGCATCAATCGGGAGCACGACTGCCTGCTGGTCGCGTGCGACCGCAGTGGGCAAACTCTGGACTATCACACGGGACGCGGCCAGGTGACGGTGGCGCAATTGCACGAGTGCCTCAAGCCGGTACTGC